>JAKOVL010000198.1 GCA_029782095.1 Bacillota bacterium
TAGCCGGTGCGGTGAAGCTTGTTTAGTAAAGGAGGGGGCATGATGCGCAGAAGAATGGCTTGGTTTTTCCCCGGCTGGGGTAGACGATGCAGGTACCTGGGCAAGACGGCATTGTTAACCTTCCTGGCGCTGCTTCTGGCCGTGGGGCCGGTATGGCCCGTCTCCGCGGCAGCGGGAACAGCACAGCGGGGATCCGCATCGGGCGGGCTGCTGGCGGCAGTGGGCCAGGTTTTTGAGGCGGCGGGAAAATTTGCCCGGGGAGAGCAGGTTGCCGGCCGCCCCATCCCGGAACAAGACCTTTCGGCGGCCCTGGGTTCGCTGAATGAATTTAGTCTTACGGTGTTAAAGGATCCCCGGCTGGCCGAAATTATCGACCAGATTATCTCGGACCTGGTCACCAATGAAGAACTTCCCGGAGGGATTCAGAAGAACAAGGAATTTATCGCCGAGATCATTCGGGATCCCCGGCTGGTGCGGGTTCTTGGAGATATAATTTCCGATTACCTGCAGGACGAGCGCCTGGCCAGGGATATTGAAGATTTCTTTAAAATAATTTTTGATCTCATCACCCGCGAGGACCTGCACTACTTTATCAGGGATTCCCTGGCTGCTCTGGTGGAGCACAAGTCGCTGGAGAATACGATAAACGAATTGCTGCTGGCGGCGACCGGCATGATCTACTATGCGGGTAGCGATGCCGTTTCCGACCTGTTGTCCGATGAAAGGGTGCCCCTGGTTGTAAGTGAACTTATCTCCACTGTGGCCGGTCCGGTCCCGGAGATTGTTTCACTGCTGCTCATTGACGAGAACAACGAGAAAATACTCGGTGTGGCTGAAGATATTCTGCTCATCTTTGCGCAATACGGAGGGGAACTGCCCCTGGATATCCTCGAAGACATCCGCCTTAGAGAAAGCCTGGCCGACATGCTGTTGCTGCTGGTTCACCCGCATGTATATGCAACCGCCGCCTCTATCGGGGATAACCTGGCGGTTCACCTTCTCGACAAGACCGCCGCGGGTTTGACTGCAGACGAGACCCTGGAAAATGCCCTTGGCGGCCTGGTCCATGATTTTTTCAAGTCCGGAGTTCAGGACTACTTCGTGGATTCGTTAACCCAGCTTATATCTATTGCCCGTAGTAGGGCCTGGGATGCTACCCCGTCAGACAGATCTGTGCTGGGTACTCAGGCCAACATCCAGAAAAGCATAGCCGATGCCCTGGCCAAGGTGCCGCCACAGATTGCCAAGTACGCCGTCTTTACGTGGCTGGTTGACGGCAATCCCAGCCCTCCTTACAGCCAGACACCCGGCCTGGATCCGGTCCCCCGCACTTTTCAACAATGGGGCCGCGACCTGGGAGGGTTCTTGAGGCAAAACAATCGCGCCATGGAGCTGGCCGGCGCCCTGGCCGCGGACCTGAGAAATATCGTTGGCCGCTATTTACAGGAGAACGCGGGTCATATCTCCGATTCGCTGCGCGTGGCTGTCCTGGAGCTCCCCCTGGAAGAAGCAGCCGCCAATATCAGGAGCGGCGGGCGCGCCGCGGAACTGGCTCAAGAGCTTGTAGACAGGATTATCGACTGCGTGCCCCTGGATGAGCTGGCTCAGTGCATCCTGGAGGAAGCTGATATAGCCGGTGTTATCGAGGAACTCTCTGAAGACTTTATTAGCGATCTTCCCTTCGACAAGGCCGCTCGCCTGCTTGCTGAAGACAGGCGCGTTGTCGAGGCGCTTGAAGAGTCGCTTCCTCAAATTAGCCTGGCCGAAGTAGCGGAGACAATTCGCCGCGATGAGAGGATTATCGGCGTGCTGGCCGATGCCGCCGCGAACCTGCCCGTTGACAGGATCATTAATTTCATCCAGGACGAGAAGCGGGCCGCGTTGATTGGCGGGGCCATTGCCAGGACCCTTCTCAACCTGGCGGCGGATTTCGTGGAAGATGAAGAACTGGCCGTTTTTCTCCATGGGGTCTTAATCGAAGCCGTTAATTCGCTGGAGGGGACTCCCGGCATCCTGGTTACCGATGCCCTGGCCCGGTTTATGGAAAACGAGAACTTTGCCGGCAACCTGGTGAGTGCTCTTTACGAGTTGACTTATGGCGTGAAAACAGAGCTGTGGCAGATCTACAGGGAGATAGTGCCGCGGTTCTTTACCCACGCTCTCTGGAGATTCATTTAAAACAAGTTGATAGAAGGAGGCGCGGAGATGAAAAAAGCGATCCTGGTGCTGAGTATAATCCTCATGATTATTGTCCTCGTGCAATCGTGGCTGGTCGGTGTTGGCGGGACCATGTTCAACGACCGCCTGCTGGCCTGGGGCGGCCTGGCGGGACGCCTGGCGGCGCTTCTGTTCGGCGCGGGGGCGGTCTTTGTCCTGTCCAGGCCCTTAATTTCCGTCTTTATCTACCTGGCCGGCGGCCTGCTGGGGATTGGTTTTGGTCTTTACACCGGCTACTATGACATGATCCTCTGGGGAGGCATTTCCCTGCTCCTGGCCGGAGGCAGCTACTACGCCTGGAGCGTTGAAGGGAAGAGGGCTGTTCCCGAAGAGCCGGTAAGGGAAATAAGCCACTTTTAGCCGGCGTTAAACCCAGGAGGCGCCAAATAACGGCAAGGATGGTGATTTAGAGTATGAATCTAAGGGAAACTTTGCGGGGCCGCTGGTGGGGCATTCTTCTCCTGCTACTGTTCCTTGCCTTAATTGTCGA
>JAKOVL010000214.1 GCA_029782095.1 Bacillota bacterium
ACAAAAAACAATCTGGCTGGACGAGGTGGCGGATCAAAACGGCTTGGTGGCGCTGCTGGTGGGCTGCTTTCATCTTGATCCTTGGCTTAAAGGCGATTTCATCAAGACGATGAAAGTGGGTATAAATAATTCCTCTGTGAATAAAAAAAACCCCTCTCCGGCACGCATCAGGCGTTGTTGGGAAACAATACAAAATTTCAACAGCGAAGAGATATTGAAGAAAATCCTGCCCGGCTATTTTCATGGCAGAGGTATAAGAAAACTGCACGAAAGATTGCGGCATCAGCGGTTATGCTTCAAAATCGTACCCAAGCCTGGATTGAAAGAAGGGGCAACGCTGGATCTGGAAGTGAGCGGGGTGCGCTTTAGCCCTGTTTGTGTTGATGCGCAGGAAGGTCTCTTTTGTAGCACTGTAAACCTGGAACTTCTGTCAAAGCTAGGGAAAAACGCCGCGATGATTACGGGCTATCTAAACGCGCACGGGCAGGACATTAAAATAAAACGCGAGCAAGATAAATCATGGCAAACAGGCTTTTGCCTCCAGGATGCCGTAGAAGCATGGGAAAATTATCAAGGGTATTTTCCTTTTATCAATATTTACGATTACCCGGACCAGTTCATGATGCTGGTACCGGCCTTTGACGCATTGGCTATTGCGAAGGAGATATATGAGATGTATTGCCATAACTTTTCCAAGGTTCGGGACAGGCTTCCCCTGCACTTGGGGGTTTTAGCCTTCCACCGCCGGACCCCCCTATACCTGGCCTTAGATGCAGCCAAGAGGTTAGTGGAGGCCTTCCATGAGAGTAATGAAGAAGCGATGAAAGCTAAAGTAGAGCTTATAGTTCTAAACGAAGGCGAGAGAAAAATCACACTGGATTTACAGCCTATAACTTCAGATTACGCAGCTACGAAGCCGCTCAGATGGGGTGTTTCATACGCTACCGGAGATCCCTCAAAGGATGACTCTTGGTATTCTTATTTTCGGATATGCGGTGGCGACCCTCAAAGAGAAGACTACTCGTTTAACTACACTGATAAAGGCGACTATGTAGTTCATGTTGAAGCGTTGAAGTTAGGAGACGAAATTATGCTGGAGAAATCTTTATTTAAGCTAGCTTACCTGGAAAATGCCGCTGATCGGTTCGTTATTGACGAGGGCTTCAGGGTGCTGGATGACATTAAGCGGCTGAGTGAACTCTGGGCAATGTTTGAACGAAAGTTTGAAGATAGAAAGTGGAGTTATTCTCAAGTTTATGCCTTATGGGAAGAGCTTAACCGCTTTGACAAGGAAAAAGCCGGTTCCTTGTGGCAGGAGCATGTCCGGTCGTCGCTGCTTAATATCCTGGAGGTTAACAAGGAAGAAGAGCCTTATCTTTTTTGTGCAGCTAAAGACGGCTTGCTGGAGCTCTGCCTGAGCTGGCATATGCAAATCGGGAAGATTAAACCGGGGAGGAGTTAACATGTGCACTAAAAAAGGCGCTAGCCTAGGTGAACTTAAACAGTACTATGCTATAACCCTGGATCCTTTGCACGTTGGTGCCGGGAGCTCGCGCCTGGGGCGGGTGGATCTACCGATAATTCGGGAGCCGGGAACAAATCTGCCAAAGGTGCCAGGTACAAGCTTGAGCGGACCGGCGCGAGCTTACACCGCCCTGGCCAACAATCGCTATGTATGGAAAGATGGCACAGTGGAATATTGGTGTGCCGGCAGAGGCGGAACTGGCGGGGAAAAGCACTGCGGCCGAACTAACCCTGCATGTCCTGTCTGCATTCCCTATGGCTTTTCCAAGAGTTCTGGAAGGAGCATGCAGGGATTAGCCCAGTTTTTTGACGCCCATATCCTTTTTTTCCCCGTTGCCAGCATGATCGGGCCGGTATGGGTGACATCTCCTTCTGCTTTGCAAATGCTAGAATTAAAGGAAAATCCAGGTGATCCTGGTGATGGCTATTGTCCCTTTGGAGAAAAAATTGAACAAAGGAAGGACAGTCGGCTGAACTTTGGGTGGCTCATGTTGCCGCGAAGCGAGGGCGAAAACAAAGAAACGATAAAAACAATGCGAGAAAAATTGAAAGAGAGAAAAATACCCGCTACCATTACAGAAAATAGCGTATTGGTATCCGATAGGTTGTTTTCCCTAATTGTAAACAATAACCTGGAGGTAAGAACCTCTGTGAGCATTGATCCGGCTACGGGAGCTGCAGAAGAGAAAGCCCTCTTCACTTTCGAAGCTCTTCCCAGGGGTACGGTTCTTGTTTTTGATATTTACTATAGAAACGGCTCGTCTTACCGGATTAACAACCAACCTATAACTGTGGATTGCTCCTGGGTAAAAAAGCATATCGAAGAAGGCTTGAGTGTGTTTGCCACCCTCGGAATCGGCGGTATGAATACCCGGGGCATGGGACGCCTGAAGGTGCTCAACCTCGAAAAAGAACATGAAAAAGGATGTGGTGAAAATGAGCATCGGGCATAAGGTGGCGAACCTGGAGCAGGAATGCGCTAGCTATGCCATAGATATAGCCTGCGGCGTCAGAGATGCCCTCGGGGACGCTGCTGATTTTCTGATTACCAAGGCACTCGGTGTGTTGCAAGAACAAGGCCTTTATGCCCTGGCTCTCTTTTGTGCTGCAGCAAGCGACAAAGAACACGAGGGGGCCAAAATAATCATCAAGTATCTTTCTAACTTTTTCAAAGAACATGGCCTTCTTGCAGAGGATGCCCCCACCAGTTCCCCGCGATGCTTCGCCACGGAGTTGGCTAAAGAAGACGGTCTTTTGTCCAAGCTGGATGATCTGACTTTAGCCGTATTCTTAACAGAAAAGACACTTATCTACGCTCGCTATTACGCGAAGGCGTTGAAAAAGAAAGGCGACGAGAAAAAACAGGAAAGCAGTGATGTTGGGCAATGAGTTGGCGCTTGTTTAATTGGCAATTTAAAGTATGCTCACCGCTGCACATAGGTTATCACAAAACAATGCACCTTTTTCGCACCCGGCCTTACGTACCGGGCAGGCATATTTGGGCCGCGCTGACAGACAAGCTAACCTTGCTGCTTGGCACAACCGACTACCAGAAAGTCGGTCGCGCCTTGGAAGAGGCCTTTTGCTTCAGTTATCTTTACCCCTGTCTTGAGGAAGGCTGCATCTATATACCCTGCTATACAAAAGATAAAGGGCTAACTTTCGGCTTGGGTGATGGCTTCTTAACCGGCAGAGAATTTGAAAAGAAATTTTTAAGCTCCGCTGCTTCGGCGGCGATAGATCCACAAAGTTTTACTGCCGAGGAGGGCATGCTGCACCAGGTAGAGTTTGTTACCCCGCACCTTGCCGGAGGTTCTGAGAATGAAAACACCTCAGTTTATTTAAAGGGTCTGCTTTGGGTCCGCGAAGGGGGAACAAGTGCTTTCCAAGTGAGGGTAGATAATAGTAATATTGCATTTATAGCAGGCGGATGTTCTAATGAGATTGATTTTGCTGCTGAGTTAGCCGAACGATTGCAAGTAGGCGGAGAGCGTCATTATGGCTTTGGCCTATTGAAATTAAAGTTGCTGCAACAGGTAAAATATGTTGAAGAAAAGACTATGCGCAGCATAACTGGTTTTCCGGGAAGCTGGCATGAGAACAAGACAAGTGTTTACGTCACGCTCGGGAAAAATGAGCCGGTATGGGGCCACGTTTTAGAACCGGCCAACGTTAAGGCCAAAGGATTAATCGAGCCGCTGGTTGGCAGAAGTTGGGACGCTGTTAAAGGGGCTGGACAGAAAATTACCAGCGAGGGACTTGCGTGGGCTCCTGGCTCACTGCTTGAAGAAGAAGGCACTTTTGAAGTGCTGCCGCAAGGATTATGGAAAGCGGACGGCTCTTAAAAAGTCACTTAGTGTAAAGTCCTTTTTAAAATTGTTACAATAAATATTCCAATGAGTTTTTTCCTCATGTCTTAAGCTGCCCGTCCTTGTTCCTTTTTCCCCACTCTTTTCTTGGCAGTGCGTTCCAGATGATTTGATGGGATTTTGTACGGCTCCAGTAATGAAAGGAGGCAACTATTGTGAACAGTAGGACCATTACAGTGCGGGGCAGCGCCAAGGTATCGGCGGCGCCTGACTGGGTGGTGATTTCTTTTACCATAAACAGCGAGCATTATGATTATGGCAAATGCATGGAGCAAGTGGCGATGCAGACGGAAAGCCTGCAGAAGGACCTGGCCGCGGTGGGGCTTGAGCGGGACAGTCTAAAAACCGTTGATTTTGAAATTGATACTCATTTTCAAAAGGTAAGTGGTCGGCATGTTTTTAGAGGGTATAAGGCGGTTCATCATCTAAAGGTTGAGTTCCCCTTTGAGAAGGAATATTTAAATAAAGTGCTGCGAGCCCTGAGCCGCACCCAATCGCAGGCTTCTTTTTCGGTCTCTTTCCAGATTAAAGATCCGGAACCTTTGCGGCATAAGGCCATAGCGGAAGCAGTAAAAAACGCTAAAATCAAAGCGAGGGTGCTGGCCGAAGCAGCCGGCGTCATGGTGGGCAATCTTGTGCATATAGATTATAGCTGGTCTGAGATACGCTTTCACTCAAGCTTGGAATATGACACGGTGACAGAATCAATGCCAAGCCCTAGCTACGATTTTACGCCGCAGGATGTAAATGTCTCAGAATCAGTCACAGCTGTATGGGCCATTGATAATTGATAAGGGGTTGGTATGAACAGGGGTCAACTACTACATAATAACTTCTAAGTTCGGTTAAAGGCAGGAGTTATTTTATGGTAGGGTAAATCATTCCACTGAGACCCGGTGCCCGCTTCTCCGATGCCGCGGGCAGTGAAGCCTGGAACAGTATATTGGACTATGTTCAACCCCTGTATTCTGAATCCCTGGATTGCTTGAAAAGGGAGGCAGCAAAAGCGTCTCCACTCATTCGCCAGGCCGCAGCTGAAAAGCTGAATCAAGGGGAGCGGATTTGCCCGGCCCTTTTCCTCACTATTGTGAAGCAGCATCACCAAAATAACACTAAAATGGTCCGCTATGCCGCCTCCCTGGAGGCTCTGGATCTGGCTTTGCAGATACACCGCTCGATCGAACGCAGCGCCTCCACTAGTGCTGAGACCACAACAGCGATCCTGGCGGGAGACTTTTTTTTCAGCCAGTCTTTGACCCTGGCCGCGGACGCGCCCATTTTTATCAAGGGCATGGCTGAAATTATTTGCCGGGCCGTATCCAGTGAAGTTGATGGACCATCCGTAAACAACAGCGATATTCGCTTATGGCGAAAAAATTATCTCCGCAAACTCAGCGACGGCTATGCTTCCATACTGGCCCTATCCGCCACTCTGGCCGGCTGGTGCTGCAAAATGGAACCCTGGGAAAATGAGGCGCTCGCCTACTATGGCCATTATGTCGGGTTGGGGCTGCAATTGAAGCGGGAGCTGAAGCGCTGCCAACGGGAGAGCGATGCTGTTTTAAAGATCCACAATTTAAACCTCCCCTTAATTTATGTTCTGGAGCATAGCTCTTATCAAAAGCATTTTCTAGCCTTGCTGGTGAAGGAAAGCCTGAGATTAAATAATGAAAAGCTACTCCAGGAACATCAGAAAATAAAACCGGAGATATATATAGAACATATCGCGGGCAATTGTATCAGCAGGGCCAGGGAGCGGCTCTCTTTGCTTCGCGGCAGCCTTGCCCATGATGCAGCAGCAATATTAAATTGCTTCACCGCGATTCAGCTTGTGTGAATTGTAACTAATGCTTGAGAAAAAATTAACTTGTAAAAATATTTAAAATATTATTGACACATCTCCCTTGCATCATCTATACTAAGTACAAACGAAATTGTTGATTGTCGCTGATTCCGAAGTCCGGTGTTTATATCATCCAGAAAGTGGGGTGTGGTCAAATGTTGTATTACGCCATGATGGCCGGGACCGTCATGATCATATGCTGGACCGTGTGGTTATTGGTGAAGCAGAGCCGCTCCAGGAGCACTTACTAGATTTCAAAATAATATAGAAAAACAACATAGAAAGGGGGCAAAGTTCAATGCCCAGCTATGTGGTTTTAGTTGGCGCTTTCCTGATGATATCACTCCTTGTTCGTTTGATGATTGTCCGGGATTTGCGCAAATCAGAATAGCCGATCATTAACGAGGCTTGGAGGCGATACAGTGCTGATGCTGGATATAAACGCCGGCCTGCGAAAAGTATTAGAAAGGCGTAAAAGATTATGGCCATCGGTGTAAAATTAACCGGTGGCCTAACTTTTCTATGGCGTGCCGGGCTTGAGGAAAAAGGATATTTAAAAATAAATACGAACTCTAATGTAAGGGCTAAAATCCTGCAAGATCAAAAAATACAAGATTCGCTGGGAAACCATCACCGAAAAAGAAGTCCCAATATAGGGATAAAGTATTGTTGTTGGGATAACAGTGTATCATTGGCGGGACGATATTGCTTTTATTTCTTATTGCCCCAGTAGAACTCATTCTTTGATCATGGTACGGCATTTGCTTGTATTTACAGTGATTGCTGCTTAAACGGGAGGCCGCCATGGTAACAGGCACAATTTTTAACATACAACGCTATTCTCTGCATGACGGGCCCGGTATCAGGACAACGTTGTTTTTAAAGGGGTGCCCCCTGCAATGCTGGTGGTGTCATAACCCCGAAGGGATCAGTTTATCGCCGGAGCTGATCTTTCACCGCCATAAATGTCTGGGGTGCACCGCCTGTGTACGTGTCTGTCCGCGGGATGCGCTGTTTTTTACGCAGGCAGGCTTATCTTATGACCGGGAAAAGTGCGATTTCTGTTCGCGCTGCGTGGAAGAATGCCCCGCTGAGGCGGTCGAGCTGGCCGGCCAGATTATGACTCCCCTGGAGGTAATGGCCGAAGTTGAAAAGGACAGGATTTTTTTTAAACAATCGGGGGGCGGGGTAACTATCTCCGGCGGTGAACCGCTGGCGCAGCCCCAGTTTTTGATGGCCCTGCTCAAATTGCTCAAAAGCGAAGGAATTCATACGGCCGTCGACACTTCCGGCTACGGTCGGTGGCATGATTTGGAACAGGTTTCCCACCTAACGGATTTATTCCTATTTGACCTGAAATTGATGGACGATCGCTTGAGCCGGAAATTTACCGGCAAATCCAATCATTTGATCCTGGAAAACTTGCGCAAGCTGGCCCGTAAACACGATAATATCCAGATCAGGGTTCCGCTCATTCCCGGTGTAAATGATGATGCTGAAAATCTAAAGGCCATCGGGCAATTTGTGCGCAGCCTTGGCATCAATAAAATGAGCATTCACCCCTACCATCACATTGGCTCCGCCAAGTATGAGAAACTTGGCCGGCATTATAGGTTGCCGCACCTGAAGCCGCCTGCTGCGGAAGATGTGGCCAGGGCCAGGGAGTGCCTGGAGCGACAAGGTTTAATTATTATGAAGTGAGGTTGATCGAAATGCCTGAACCAGCCCGGGGTATAAGTTCCCGCGTTCAAAAGTTGAGATTGCAAAGTCTCAACACGGCTCCGGAAATTTCCATGGAGCGAGCGATCTTGCTAACCGAGGCTTACCGGAAGTACGAAGGATCCGTATCCATACCGGTTTTGCGGGCCTTGGCCTTTAAACACATCTTGGAAAATAAAGCCATTTGCATCAATGATGGTGAGCTGATTGTTGGCGAGCGGGGGCCGGCTCCCCAGGCCGCGCCAACCTATCCGGAGTTGTGCTGCCACAGCCTGGCCGACCTGCAGGTAATCAACGACCGGCCGAAAATTTCCTTTAAGGTTAGCGCTCAGGCCAGGCTGGTGCAGCAAGAAGAAATTATACCGTACTGGCAGGGCAAATCGATGCGGGACCGCATTTTCAGTTCCATGAGCCAGGAATGGCTCGATTGCTACAACGCCGGAATCTTTACCGAGTTTATGGAGCAGCGCGCTCCAGGCCATACCGTGGCCGGAGATAAGATCTATAAACAGGGCATGCTTGAAATACAGGATCAGATCCGGGAAGTGATGGGCCGGCTTGATTTTAAAAACGATCGATCCGCTCCGGCGAAAAAAGAGCAGCTTCAGGCCATGCTTATTTGCGCCGAAGCCATTATTCACTATGCGCGGCGCCATGCCGCCAAAGCCAGGGAACTGGCCGCAGCGGAAAGTTCGCCGCAGCGAAAGGAAGAGCTGCTGCAGATTGCCCGCGTTTGCGAGTGGGTTCCGGCCCATGCGCCGCGGAATTTTTGGGAAGCGCTGCAGTATTACTGGTTTGTGCACCTGGGAGTAATTATCGAATTAAACACCTGGGATTCTTTCTGCCCGGGGCGCCTCGATCAGCACCTTTACCCCTTTTACCGGGAAGGAATTGAGAATGGCAGCCTGACCAAGGAGCTGGCCCGGGAGCTGCTTCAGTGCTTCTGGATCAAATTCAACAACCAGCCCGCCCCTCCCAAGGTGGGCATAACCCTTCAGGAAAGCGGCACTTATACAGATTTCTGCAACATCAATCTGGGCGGCCTTACCGCCGAAGGCGGCGACGGTGTAAACGAGGTCTCCTACCTGCTGCTGGATGTAATTGATGAAATGAGGCTGCTGCAGCCTAGCACCAACATCCAGGTCAGCCGGGTTACCCCGGACCGCTTCATCCGCCGTGCCGCGGAAATTATTCGCAAAGGATGGGGCCAGCCGTCGGTATTCAATGCTGATGCGGTCGTGCAGGAGCTTTTAAACCAGGGGAAAAGCCTGGTTGATGCCCGCTGCGGCGGCACCAGCGGCTGCGTGGAAACAGGCGCCTTCGGCAAGGAAAGCTACATTTTGACCGGTTATTTTAACCTGCCCAAAGTTTTGGAGATAACTTTGCACCGGGGCGTTGATCCACGGACCGGCAAGCAGCTGGGGCCGGTCACAGATGACCCGCGGCAGTGCCAAAATTTTGATCAACTGATGAAAGCCTTTGAGCGCCAGCTGAATCATTTTATCGACATAAAAATTGCCGGCAATAATATCATTGAGAAACTCTACGCCGAAACGATGCCGGCTCCGTTTTTATCACTGATTATCGATGATTGCATCGAGCGCGGGCAGGACTACAATGCCGGCGGAGCCCGCTACAATACCAACTATATCCAGGGTGTGGGCATCGGCAGTATCACCGACAGCCTGGCGGCGATTAAATACCACCTCTATGAGCAGCGGCGTTTTACCTGGGAGCAGCTCCTGGAGGCGCTCCGGGATAATTTTGACGGTGCCGAAGAGATGCGCCAGTTTCTGATCAATAAAACCCCGCGCTACGGGAACGATGACGATTTTGCGGATGATCTGATGCAGGAGGTTTTCGACCTGTTCTACAAGGCGGTTAACGGCCGGAAAACGGTGCGTGGCGGCACCTACCGCATCAATATGCTGCCGACAACCTGCCATGTTTACTTTGGTTCGGTAATCGGCGCCATGCCGGACGGCCGCAAAGCGGGGCTGCCTTTATCCGAGGGCATCTCTCCTGTCCAGGGAGCTGATCGGAAAGGCCCCACAGCGGTAATTAAGTCGGCCGCTAAAATGAAGCATCTCTTAACCGGCGGCACTTTATTAAATCTGAAATTTACACCGAAATTGCTCGAAGGTGAAAAGGGCTTGAGCAGCTTGCTCGCCCTGATCCGGGCTTATTTTGAGCTTGACGGCCACCACCTTCAGTTTAATGTGGTCAGCAGAGAGACATTAATTGACGCGCAAAAGCATCCGGAACGGTACCGCGACCTGATTGTGCGCGTAGCCGGGTACAGCGACTATTTCAACAACCTCAACGAGCAGCTCCAAAACGAAATCATTGCCCGGACAGAACATGCGGTATTTTAAATAAAGACAGGAGTGAACTGAACATGGATCAATATAACAAAAGAATTGATGCTGTTCAAAAGAAGATGCAGCCAAGAAGCTTTGGGTTTCCACCGGCCGCATTCGTGGCTGTCCTGCCTTGCTCCGGATAATCATTGCAGACAAAGTGCTTGAATGATGCCTGGTTTCGGCAATTCAGGTGTTATTATTTAAAACAGGGGTGATCAAGATGCCTTCGCCTATTGCCCCCGAGCAGATATTAAGTGATCTGATCCGGATTAACACGACCAACCCCCCGGGAAATGAGACAGCGGTGGCCCTTTATTTAAAAAAACTCTTTGATGGGGCCGGCATTTACAGCGAAATTATCGAACCGGAAGCGGGACGGGGCAGTATTATTGCTCGCCTGGGAAGCGGCACCAAAAAATTGCTTTATATTTCCCACTCCGACGTGGTCGCCGCGGGGGACGATTGGGATTTTGACCCATTCGGCGGTGAAATTAAAGACGGTGTGATCCGCGGGCGGGGCGCCCTGGATTGCAAAGACCTGATGGCCGCCCAGGTGGCAGCGGCCCTTCAGCTGTCCCGCGAAGGGGTGCCCTTGAACGGAGAGCTAATTGTTGCCGCCACCGCTGACGAGGAAACCGGCGGCGGGCTGGGAGCCAGGTACATCATGGAGCACTGCCCGGAAAAACTGCAAGCTGACTTTGCCATTAACGAGGGGGCGGAGCAGCCCATCTTGATCGATGGTCAAATGATCTACTTTTTCCAGGTTGGTGAAAAAGGGACGGCCTGGTGCCGGCTGAAAGCAAAAGGAACTTCCTGCCACGGCTCTGTTCCCACGCTGGGGGATAATGCGGTGCTGAAACTGGCGCGGGCTTTAGCCGCCCTGGGCGATTATAAGCCGGAAATTAAACTCATCCCTGAAGTGGAAACCCTTATTACAGAGCTGGCCCGGGCTCGGGGCATCCCCTTTACTCCCGGGACAGATGACATTGACAATCTTCTCAACCGGCTTGACCTGGATCGGGGGTTCACAGAGACCGTGCGGGCTATGACCAGGATGACCCTATCGCCCAATCGCATCCAGGGCGGCATCAAAACAAATATTGTTCCCGACCGGTGCGAAGCGGAAGTGGATATTCGCATCCTTCCCGGCCAGGATCGGGACTATGTGGCTGCAGAGCTGCGCAGGGTCATCGGCGAGGAAATGGAAATAGAATTTACGGAATACCAGGAGCCCACCTTTTCCACTTCCCAGGCGGAATATTATCGCCTCATGGAGACAATAACCAGGGAGCTGGCGGGCCGCGAGGTGCTCTGCCTGCCCCATATCTCCACCGGATCTACCGATTCCAAGTATTTGCGCAGCGCCGGCATTCCGGCCTACGGGATCGGTCATATGGATGCCGCTTTTGATCAATCCGCCCGGACTACCATTCACGGGCGCAATGAAAGAACAGATCTGGCCAGCCTGCA
>JAKOVL010000217.1 GCA_029782095.1 Bacillota bacterium
TACCAATATCATGAATGTCGCCTTCAACGGTTCCCATAACAACCTTACCGATCTTTACACTCTCATCATCGCTCTTAGTCAATCCCGGTTTCACTATTTCTGAGATTTGTTTAAGTATTTCGCCAGCAAAAATAAGCTCAGGTATAAAATACTGACCTTTTTCAAACCTATTCCCGACCTCTGCCATCGCACTTTTACAACTGTCCAGTATCACCATCGGATCTTGACCCGACCCAAGCAACTCCCTTACTCTTTCTAATGCCTCATTTTCCTTAAGATTGGATAATAGTTTAATTAGCTTTTCAGGCATTTAATTTCCTGCCTCCTTTTCATTATTAAATATTTATCAGTCTTCGCCAGCCAACTTTTCTAGGACTTCCTCCCAGCTTTTCGGGGTCAAGACGCCACCACTGGAATAACCCTCCTTATATATATGTATATACACCACATGGACTAATTATATCATATGTTAAAATGTATATACAAGATAAAACAAAAAAAATGCTGTTATCTCTCAGCATGGTGGGAAAGCGGAAGCCACATTCCCTTGCGCCACCAGGAGCAGGGATTTCTCTTTATGCCTGACAAAAAACTCAACCGAACAAAGGGCCCCTCTGGTTCTTTTATTTTGGGGAAATGCCCGCCGTAATTTGCTTAAAAATTTTCATCGCCTTAACGGCATCATTGGAAATGTAATCAACACCAGTGTATTCCTTTACCTGTTCATTAACAGGATACCCCCCTAATACAATTTTAACATCATCTCTAAGACCAGCTTCTACAAGCAAGTCTACCATTTCTTTTACATAACCTATGCAGAAAGTGAGAAGCACACAAACGCCAATGACCGTGGCACCTGTTTCTTTAATAGCCTCCAGAAATTTTGTTGGGGAGACGTCTACCCCCAAATCATGAACGCGATATCCCGATGAGCGAAGCAGGTAAATAACGATATTTTTGCCCAAGTCATGGATATCTCCTTCAATAGTACCAATGATAATCTGGGCACCGTTGCCCTCAGTGAATTCTGCAACATTTTTATAAAAATAGGGTTCGATGATTACCATAATTTCTTTCAGTATCTCTGCAGACATGATTAAATCCGAGAGGTAGTAACTGCCTTCGCTATACCTCTTCCCTACCATTTCCACACCTTTTTTGCACTGCTCAACAATCTCATAAGCGGTCTCGCCAGAACTCATTTTTTCCCTAACAATAGCTATCGCCCTTTCTTCGTCAAGGTTAGCTATAGCCTCGATTAAATCTTTTCCCACTGGCAATACCTCCAGTTAATCCTTAATATCATTAATGTTCCAGCCTTCGTAGCTGGTTAGCTTATAGCGGTCCCCGCGGTAAACAGATTTTCCCCAGGCTATTTTCTTGCCCTCTGCATCGTAGATGTGTTGAACCATAAAAAACACAGGCGCACCCGGTTTAATGTCTAGAACCTTAGCCTCTTCTTCAGTGGCTGTAGATGCCATCAATACTTTTTTCGAGCTTGAGGGACTCCTGTCACTGTGGGCTTCGGCAAGCCTTGAAAATAATGGATCCTTAAGTTGGGATTCTATAATTGGGGTTTTTTTAGTATAAACTGTATATTTAGTTTCGTATGCTATCGGTTCTCCATTAGCTGAGATCACAATTCCAAAGTAAAGGCATTTGGTATTGACCGCAATTCCCAGTTTCTTAGCCAGCTTCTCATCAGCTTTAGTTATTCGAGTCTCCAGTACCTCTGCGTGTGGCACCATACCTTTTTGTTTAATTTCTTCATAAAAATTATTAAGGTTGAATACCACTTTGTCTAAGCGGGGACGGGCCACAAAGGTCCCCTTTCCTTTTTGGGTGTAAACCATCCCCGAAGATACTAATTCCGAAATTGCTCGGCGAACTGTCATTCTACTGATGTTAAAGAGATTTGCTATTTCCATTTCCGTAGGAAGAGCATCGCCCGGCTTAAGTTGACCACTGCGTATCTGGCTTTCAAAATACTTGCGCAGCTGATAATAAATTGGGATTACCGATTTTTTATCCATAATCTAACCCGCCACTCCATTAATACGTCTATATATATATATATACATATTACCATATATATATACTCATTACTATAATAAATTATATGAAGATCGTGTCAAGACACTGTAGGTTTTTTAAGGAACCTCACCTTACACCTTAGACAACCATTTGATTTTTCAATCCTTTTAGTGCCCTACGGGTTAGATTGCTGCCACTATTGAACAGGGGTATGTTGTTAATATTTTCCTTGCCCAGTAAATGTTTAACCTTTAAACGTCTCAATTCCTGTTTGGCTACTCGGTTTAGCTCAACGATAACGGGAGCAGGTGCTTGTGAGGACAGGTAATGCTCGTGCACTGATTCACCGTTTGCCTTTACAGCACGCATGGCAGCCATGTTGTCCGCCCCTTTGAGGCTCCATGCCATCGGACGGCTGCTTAGCCTGGCCGCCAGGATGTGGCTGACATGACCTTCCGCACTACAACCTACTTCAGGGTTATTTACCCCTGCTTCAATCCCATCCCAGTTGTTTTCGATATACGTAATGGTATCCTGTATCCTTTTCTGTCTGGGAAGCCCTTCAGCTCTTTTTAAGGCGGTATTAAGCCGGGCCAGGACCGCCTGTTTATTTAAATCCCGAATCCCCTGGTAAATAGACGCCCTTAACTCCGGTGCGTGGGCAGTGGCTTTTAAAATATACTTGGCCAAGTGAAATTTATCCAAGATAAAAATGGCCCCAGGTATGTATTCTTGCCCGGTCCGGATCCATTTGGCGCCGTCTCCAGAGAGATAAATCTTTTCAATACTTAAAACATCGTAATGTGCCTCTATATAGTTACAAACCTCCCACCAAAACTCATCCGGTTTTTTACCAACCGTGGTAAAATACCTCACGTTTTTCAAACGCCGGCGCGGATACTCTTCAACCCCTTCATGGAGGTAGATCAGCCTGGCCTGGGCCCCTCGGCGACCTCGAACTGTTACATGGTCTTCATCGGCCTCAAGATACAACACAGGCACCCGGCGCTTCTGTATCGCCGCCGGCATCTCTCGGGCTTTGAATGCTCGGACGCATCTCGCTACGGTTTGCCTGCTGACTTTCAGTTGAGCATTATGACGGCTTACCTGCAAGGTGGATTCTTCGTAGGACGTTGTTGCGCATGCTTCTGCAAGCGCCGCTTTTAGATTTACGCCTACCCGCGCATGGGGTTTAATGCCTACTTTCTCATCCACCAGGTAAGCATATTTCTTGTTTTCTTTGTGCCGGTAGTAGCTCCTTTGATACACCAACGGACCAAAGGGAGTTAGTATCTCTTTCCGGTCATTTCTGCGTACAACCGTCCAGTTGCGTTTCCTGTCTTCACTTTCATGTAACTGCTGATCTAGGGCCTCCAGCACCTCTTTCAATATGTCGCACCCCAGGCTATCTAAATCTTCCTTTAGCTTGGCTTCAAAGGTAGGATAGTCGCTTCCGCCTGCTAAAACTTCTAGTATCTTTTCCGCTACCGAAAGGAATTTTGATTCTACTAAACGAACTACATCCATGAGGAACCTCGGCCTCCTTCTAGGGGGTATTCATCCGAGCAGATGTGAGGTTCCTCTTCTCTTCTTCCTTTGAAATTTCCTCCAAAATACCTACAGTAATTTTACACTAACGTTCCTGTACATGGTTTCAGGCCGGCCTTTTTGACCGCCGACCCGAAAACCGATGGATATTTCTGAATTTAACCGCTTGGAATTATTTGCTTAAGCCCGGGTAAACCGGCGACGGCTTTTTTCTTCCTCCATCTCCGCCTCAATTTCTAAAATTTTGGCCAAAATAGCCGCTTTCTCGCTACCCTTGGCGATAATATACTCGCGTAATAGGTTTTCACGGGTTTCTGCCAAGCTCACCAATACATCAGCCATGTCAAAAGCCTCCCAAAGTTGATTTATGCCTTATTTTGAACAATTTCGACAGAAATATGCATGGGTGCTTCGGCGGGCTTAAGCAGTTTAAGGATTTTGTTTCAAGTAAGCCTGGCTGTTCGAGGAGAGGAAACTCAGAAGCCAGAAATAGGGATAAGGAATAGGATACCAGGATTGAGGATACAGGAGAAAACCGGAGGCACTTTTGGCGCAGGTATTTTGGCTGATTCCTGATGCTGCAATTGAACCATTAAACTGGAACATAAGCATAGCCAGGGATGCATACCTGTCCCTGGCCATAAAAGAGCACAAGCGTCAAGGCCATTCCTTTAGCTTATAACTAAAGAAAGGGGCCGTCCTATTTGACTTTAGGACAGCCCCTGCAACTGGAGCCGGCAAGAGGACTCGAACCCCCAACAGGCTGATTACGATTCAGCTGCTCTACCAATTGAGCTATGCCGGCGTGGCAGAAATATTATAACCGATGCAGCAAAATTTCTCAAGTGCATTTCCCTGAGAGGCAGGGTGTTTTTGCCCGGCAAGGCGGCGATAAACTATAAAAGGGCCGGCCAGCTTTTTATTTCAGTTGATGGCGATAATCCCTGCTGAGGGCCGCATAGTGGCGATACATTCCCCCGGCTGCCGGGAGCTGTTCCTCGGTTAGCTCCCGCACCACTTTGGCCGGAAACCCCATGACCAGGGAGCGGGGCGGTATGACTGTTCCCGGTGTAATCAAGCTTCCCGCAGCGATTAAGCTGCCGCGGCCAACTACAGCACCGTTAAGAATAATCGCCCCCATGCCCACCAGCACTTCGTCCTCTAGGGTACAGCCATGCAATATGGCATTATGCCCCACGGTAACCCGGCTGCCGATACGTACCGGCTGATCATAATCGACATGGACTGTGGCATTATCCTGGATATTAGTTTCTGCTCCAACTATAATTTCATCCATATCCCCGCGCAGCACAGCATTGAACCAGATGCTGGAACCGGAGCCAATGGTAACCCGCCCCACCACATGGGCACCTGGCGCGATAAATACGTCCGCTGCCAGGGAGGGAGAATAGCCCAGGTAGGATATGACTGCCAATAACTGACACCTTCTTTCCGATTAGATCCCTTCATGGCTTAGCGGCAGCAGCGATACTTCTCCCCAGGCGGCCATTCTGTCGCCGCAGATCAATACGGCCCCGGTTACTCCATTAATGTGCCGGGCCTGCTCCACCGCTGCTTCCAAATCCCCGGGGCCCTGCACCAGGTTGCCCAGCGCCGTTGCTGCAGCATCGGCCAGCGGCACAGAAGGTGAAAGGGCTACGGCGGCGTCCGCTTGCCCCTTGCTAAAAGAAGGGCCTACCGTGCCTGACGAAGTGCAAATTCCCAGCGGAGTTTGCTCCGGCCGGATTAGAAGGCCAAGCTTTCCGCTTAAGGGCGATTTGCCGGCATAGATGGACACGGAAACCGGTTCGCTGGCCTTTACAAACAGGTCGCCCCCGTTTTCCACCAGGACTTCAGGCGCATACTCCAGCAGGGCGAACCCCACTATCTCGGCAAAGGCCCCGGCCACAGCGGCCATCGGCCCCACCCCGGCCAGATTGCCGGCCCGGGCCATGGCCAGGGCAATGGGTGGGGCCGAGCTGTCCACGAGACAAGGCTCCAGGGATACGGCAAAATAGGGATTCTGCTTTAGATAGCGCTCCAGGACTTGTCTCTGTCTCCAAACCAGTTGTTCAACCAGCTCGGGCAATTGTTCGCGGCTGCGGCAATTTCTGGAGACGGCAATCCAGAGGTCTGTCTCCTGCACCGTGACGGTGAAGGAGTAAAAGCGGCTGCCCTCCTGAGAATTCCGGTAAAAGCGACGGGAGCTCATCGGGCATTGTCCAGCAGCGTTTCCATGGCCCTGGCCGGGCAGGCGCGCAGGCAGAGTTCGCAGACCACGCACTTTTCTTCTATAAAACTGATTTTCATTTCCGGGCGATTTAAAACCAGGGCGCCGGAGGGACAGATCACAGAACAGGCCCCACAATGGGTGCAGCGATCCTCCTGCCAGGTAATCTGCTGTTTTAAATGCATTACCTTTAAACCCTTCTTTTGCATCCATTCCAGGGCGCGGCGAAAGTTTGATTCTTCTCCGCTTAACTCCATCATGAGCCGCCCCTCTTTTTTAGGGTTAATATCGGCGCGTAAAATATTCACCATTAGGTCAAAATCTTTGACCAGGCTATAGATAACCGGCTCCTCCACCAGGGTAGAGGGAAAACGAAGTACCAGTTTTTGTTTAACCACTGAAACGGCCTCCTTATTCCAAAACCCGCTGGGGCATGGGTTTTAAGGTTAGATCAGACTCCACAGACGGAAGGGGCGCCGCCGGGCGGGACAAAAGAAATTTGCCCTCCTGGATCCACTCTTTTAATGTCTGTGCAATTTCCCGGGCGCCGGCATAACTGGAAAGGGGTGCCGTTGGGACTTTAGAACCGTTGACGGTAATCTGACCGCTCTTCAATTCGGCATAGCTAACAAATCCAAGGTTCCCCGGCTCCCGCTGCGGATAAGCATTGCTGTAATCAACAATAGGGGCGACAATATCTTCGTCCTTGACCGCGCAGAAAGACATGATCTCTTCATTGAGAATCGGAATGGGGATGCCCAGGCCAACCTGCAAGGTGACGCCGTAGCCCAGGTAACTGAGGCCCCGCAACCACCTCGGGCTCATCTGTTTTAAATCTCCCATCACGGCCAGTGTACCAGCCGGCACCTTTGGCGTCCCGTTAGGCGCCCTTTCCACCCCTGGATTATGCTGGGTGCCGTGCCAGGCCACGTACCCTATGCCGCCGCCCAGAAAAATGCGTGTACCCACCCCGATGGTGCGCAGCAGAGGATCATTCATCAGTGGGCTCAACTGGCCGGCGGAGCAGTAATTGGCATTACCCAGCCTGGGTTTTAAAATACCCATGTAGGTATAAATAGTCTTATCCCCCAAATTGACCGCCACGTTGTAATTCTGATAACCGTTGCGCGGATTAAAGAGGATCGCTTCGTTTACTTCGCTCAACCGGAAGGTGGTTTCAATCTTTTTCCGCGGATAACAATCCGTGCCGTACGCGGCAGCCTCAAGCTTTATTTCACACCCGGCGGCCAGCTCTTCAATAACATGGCCGCCTCCGTATTTAAACAGGCCGGGATGCTCTGCGTTGGCCGGGTCATTGGGCGGTATAGCTGTCGCTCCCAGGTAGATATCCACGGCCGCTATACCGGTATAGGCTGGAACGCCATTCAACCGCGCTTCTTCAATTTTCATCCGCGGCCGGGGATGGCCTAGGTTGATAAAAACACCGGAGGAACACATGGGACCGAAGGTTCCCGTGGTAACCACATCCACTTCAGCGGCTGCTTTCGCCATGCCCTTCTCTTCTACCAGGGCGACAACCTCTTCGGCGGTCATAACCACAACCTTGCCGTCCTTAATTTTTTGGTTAATCTCTTCGTAGGTTCTCTGTACACTCATGAAAAGCACCTCCTCCGGGTATTTAGGGGTATTTTTTTTGAATTACCAGCGAAGACAAATTGTTTGCAGACTGGTACAGAGGTTACCAAGATTATAGCATTACTGCAACAAAGCTGCCATTAATTTTTTTAATGTAGCCTCAACGCAACCAGGGATCTGGATAGGTGCCTGCCACGTTCAGCCCCCACATGGAATTTTCACTTGTGCGGCTGCCCTGACCCGGGAGCCTACAAAAAGGGGGCTGTCCCAAAAGGGCAGCCCCTTTACCACCTTTTGTTGTACAGGAATAATTGGCAATACACTAAATTGGGTGTAAAAGAGAAAAACAAAAAAGTGGTCTTTAAACCGTGCTAGATGAACCCTGTGCCTTCCGATGAGCCTGGATGTTTAACCAAAAGAGAATCAACCGGGGTCGTCCCAACCGACTTTTGGGACGACCCCCTGCCGGAAGCTGCGTTTTCGCTTAAGAAGAGGTCAACTCCTGAATATACGCCTCGAAGACATTCTGGTAATTTTCCGGTTCATTCAAAAAGTCAAAAGCATTAACATTCTCTTTAAAAACCCGGTAAAGGGGCAGCCCGGTAATCAGGTTAAGCTGGGGCACCGGCGTTACAGGACAGCGCTGCAGCGCGGGCAGAATGCTATAGTTCTTATTGCCTATAAATTCAGGTCCATCTGGGGAATGCAGTTCAAAATATGCACCGCCGCCCATTTTGCGGATGGGTTCATAAATTGACGAGAACTGGCGGGCCACCCAGTTGCTCATAATCAGATAATCGTCGCCGGGATTTATGGTAATATGGCCATATTGCGGTGGGATTAATATTTTATCTCCCGGTTTAGCCGCAATAAATATTACCGATTCCAGCTCATCGAAACGCCCGGGTGAAGGTTTCTGCAGGAGGTAATGGGCCCGGCCGTGCAAGACCTCGTACACTTCAGGGTAAGTGATCGCCTTGCCCGGCTTTTCAGGGTGATAATGCCCTGCGGTTTTTATATATTCACGGCCCAGCACCCCCGGACAAATCACGGTAACGTCATAGCGCAATCCCTTGTCTTCAATGGTCTTCTCATCCGTAGCCAGAGAAACGCCGCGGTACATATAGTAAAGCTCATCCGGGCCATCCGCCTGGTTATCATAGAGCACATCGAGCATATCCCGGCGCCGGCGAATATCCGGCCGGGCTTCGGGATTACTCATATTTTCCCCGAACACAAGTCTTTTTTGGGATGGATCCCACTTCAAATCCAATCCGCTTTGTTTTGACAGATCAATCATTGAAAAACGCTCCTTCCCCGGAATGCCGCTTTCCAGCGGCGGACCAACATATCCGGAGTATAATCATGCCTGTCATAGCCAAATTATTCGGCGGCAGCGATCATTGTGACCAGATCTACCACCCGTTTGGCATAAGCCCACTCGTTGTCATACCAGGCCAGAACACGAACCAGGTTTCCTCCTATAACCATTGTGGAAAGCCCATCCACTGTCGCCGAGTAAGGATTGCCCTTGTAGTCAACCGATACCAGCGGCTCATCGGAAAAAGCGAGGTACTTGGATCCGGCCGCCGCTTGTTTAAAAGCTTCGTTGACCGCAGCCGGCGTTACTTCGCGCTCAAGCTCCGCCACAAAGTCCACCAGTGAAACTGTAGCAGTGGGGACCCGCACAGCCAGGCCGTCAATCTTTCCTTTAAGTTCAGGGATCACTTCACCCACCGTTTTCGCTGCTCCCGTGGATGTGGGGATAATCGATAGAGCGGCTGTCCTGGCCCGGCGTAAATCCGGGTGGGGCTGATCAACCAGGGCCTGATCGTTGGTATAGGCATGGGTTGTATTCATTAAGCCTTTTTTGACGGTGAAGTGGTCATGCAGCACTTTTACCACAGGTGCAAGTGCATTGGTGGTACACGAGGCGTTGGAAATCAAAAAGTGTTTGGAAGCGTCATAGAGATGTTCATTCACGCCCAATACGATAACCACATCTGCTTCCCCGGGCGCCGTAATAATCACCCTCTTGGCGCCGGCTTGCAGATGCAGGCTGGCAGTTTCCCGCTTGCGAAAACGCCCGGTAGATTCGATAACCAGGTCCACGCCGCATTCTTTCCAGGGAATTTTGGCCGGGTCTTTTTCCGAAAACACTTTTACCATTTCCCCGTTTATGAGCAGGTGGTCCTGGCCAGCTTTAACTTCGCCTTCCATTTTACCATAGTTTGAATCATGCTTAAGCATATGCGCCAGGGTGGCGCTGTCTACGAGGTCGTTAATGGCGGTAATCTTAAAATTTTCCTGGCCCACGGCATTTCGCAAGACCAGACGTCCAATCCGCCCAAAGCCATTGATACCGACGTTCAACATTGAAAACCCTCCCGTAGCTGGATTTACTGTTATTGTTATATTCCAAAAAAAATTTATGCAATCTCAGGGAGTTATCCTCTTCTTGTGATACGGTGGGACAGTATGCTACAATATTAACCAATAGGCCACTGCCCCTGGCACTTATAGTATAACATTTCCTTTATCCGCGCAATAGATTTGTGTGGTGCACTGGGTCGTACAATCTCTAGGGAGGTTTACCGGATGAATTCTATTCGCATTATTGTCTGCGGCGCCGCCGGAAAAATGGGCAGGCATATCGTGAAGGCTGTCACAGCAGCAGCAGATTTAGAGCTGACTGGGGCGGTAGATATAATTAAAATCGGTGAAGATGCCGGGGTGCTGGCCGGCATAAAACCAACTGGAATTAAAATAACCAATCGGCTGCAGGAGCTGCTCGCCGCGGGAATCGCTGATGTGCTCGTTGATTTTACCTCGCCCCTGACGGTTATGGACAACATTCACTGTGCCCTGAAGCATCGTATTGCGCCGGTTGTAGGGACAACCGGAATCAGCGCAGAAGATCTGGACCAAATTCACCGCTGGGTTGTTCAATATCAAACCGGAGCCATCGTTGCCCCTAATTTTGCCCTTGGAGCCATATTAATGATGAAAGCAGCGCAAATGTTTGCTCGCTATTTGAAAACAGTAGAAATAATTGAAATGCACCATGATGAAAAAATGGACGCTCCTTCGGGCACCGCCTGCAAAACAGCCGCGTTAATTCACGAAGCTGCCGGAGGGGCGCCGCCAGCCAGGGAAGAGCTGGAGAAGCATCCCGGCGTAAGGGGCGGGCGCGTCAACGGCATACCAATACATAGTGTCCGGCTGCCCGGCCTGGTGGCCCACCACGAGGTGCTGTTTGGTGACGCAGGGCAGCTGCTCTCCATACGGCATGACGCCCTCAATCGCGACTGCTTTATTCCCGGATTATTGCTGGCCATACGCCGCGCTCCGGATAATAAAGATTTAATCTACGGTCTCGAAAATTTCATATCATAAAAAATCGCCTGTTGTGATGCTCCTGCAAACCGTATAAAAATCCCTTTCTGACCAACAATAAAAGGGCAGGTTAAAATCCGAGGAAAGGAAGCCCCACCCATGAGCACCATTATTTTGGCCCTGTTGGTAGCGGCTTTGGCCGGCGTGGCCATGGCCGTCCAGGGGTCACTCAATGCTGTTCTCGGAAAATATATTGGTTTTCTGGAAACCACGCTAGTGGTTCATCTCGTGGGGACTGTCGTAGTTCTACTGATCCTGTATGTCTTCCGGCTCGGTTCCGGCGATCTGGGCCAGTTAAAGGAAGCTCCCTGGTATACATACCTTGGCGGCGCCCTGGGTGTGATGATCATTTTTGCCGTGGCCTATACTCTGCCCCGGGCCGGAGTAGCAAACGCTACCACCGCCATCATTATCGGGCAGGTGGCCACGGCGATGCTGATCGACCAGCTGGGCCTTTTTGGCCTGGAAAAAGTTCCAATGAGCTGGTGGAAAGGGCTTGGTCTGGGGTTTCTTGCCGCAGGCGGCTATTTTATGCTCTGTAAATAAATGGGGTTGGAAAAGAGCCAGGGGCGCGCCCGGCCCCAAAGGGAGCGGTAATAGACCTCAACCCGGTACACTCCGGGAGCCTCCGGAGAATAAGACAAAGAGCCGCCTTTCTGCTGCACCAGCAGCCGTCCATTGTGGATCAAGCGGATCAGGGAGCGTGGGCTGGGAGCCTGTACATTTAATTTTAAGCCTTCTTCAAAATTCAGCGCTTCACCCATCAACACATTTTCAGACGGTTTTTGCCGCCGTTGGGCGGTAAAGCTAAAACCTTCACCGGGATAAATCTGATCAAAGGACACATAGCAGCGGCCTTCGCCCAGAGCGGCATAAATTTGTTTTTTAGCCTGGGCAAAGTCCTCGCTTAGCGGTTCACGCAGGCAAATGTAGGTATTGATCGTGCGAAAAAGAAAGCGGTAAGGGAAAATTTCTACTGGGATCATGGCCACGCGGCGCCGGGCCGCGTGGGCGTCTGTACCGCCAATGGCCACAACGGCATGCCCGGCGGTAGTGTAGCAGTCCCATAATTTGAGGCATTCCGGCGGGGGGCCATCCATGGCTGCCTTCCGATTGAGTAAAAACCAGTAAAGCACGCGGGGGATGGAGGTGGCGCGGCCGCGCCAATGGGAGCTGTAGTTCCAAATCTCCATACCGGTAAACCCAAAAACAGGCCAGTTATTCCAGGGGAAAGCAACGCCGCCGTCAATATAAGGAGAACCTTTTTCAAAGGGGTGGGCTAGAAAACCGAGCCCTTTTGCCGCGTTAACTGCATTGATCAACTGTTGCGGTTCTTCATCGCTGCTCGGCAACAGGTCTGAGAGACCCAGGGCCAGGTAATGACAGCATTTTTCGTTAAGCTCAACTCCCGCCAGCACGGCCACACGGCCGTAAAAACCTTCTTCACTAAGGGCCTGCAGGGAGTTATGGTCAGTGATGATAATATAGCGCATTCCTGCAGAAGCTGCTGCAGCCGCAATTTCGGTCACGCTGCCGCTGCCATCGGAATAAATGCTGTGTATATGGATATTCCCAGGGTAAGTATAGGGCGCCATTAGTTAGAAAGAAGAGGCGATTCTCCGGCTGGAGATGAGCGTTTCGGTGAGCTGGTTCATATTATCGAGCACTATGGCCGTGCCCTTAACCACGCAGCTGATGGGGTCTTCGGCCAGGTAAAAGGGCACTTCTGTTTCCTGTGCAAGAAACCGCGTAAAGCCATCCAGCAGCGCTCCGCCTCCAGTCAACACAACCCCCCGCTCAATAATGTCACCGGCCAGCTCGGGCGGGGTCCTCTCCAGGACCTGCTTTACTCCTTGAAGAATAATTTGCAGAGGCTCCTCCAGTGCCTGTACCACTTGCTCGGTTGTAACGGTCAGGGAGCGAGGCAGCCCGGTAACCAGGTCACGCCCGCGCACTTCAGCCTGCAGGGAACGGCTTCCCGGGTGAGCCGAACCGATGGCAATTTTCAGTGATTCGGCAGTACGCTCGCCGATCAATACATTATATTCCTTTTTGATAAAGCGGACGATGGCTTCGTCAAACTTGTCCCCACCCACCCTGACACTGGCGCTTTCCACCACTTCACCCATGGAGATTACGGCTATATCAGTGGTTCCTCCGCCAATATCCACAACCATATTGCCGCTGGGCTCAAAGACATCCAATCCCGCACCTAGGGCGGCGGCACGGGGTTCTTCGATGAGATAGGTCTCCCTGGCGCCGGTGCGGGAAATCGCTTCAATAACCGCTTTCTGCTCCACTGTGGTGGTGCCGGCGGGGATGCAGACTACGACCCGGGGACGGAAAAAGCGCCTTTTTGGGCAGGCCTTGGCGATATAATGTTTAAGCATGATTTCGGTAAGATCAAAATCGGCAATAACCCCATCCTTCAAGGGGCGGACTGCCATAATATTGCCGGGAGTTCGTCCCAGCATTCTTTGCGCTTCGGCGCCGATGGCAAGTACTCTCTGGGTCTGCTGATCAATGGCTACAACGGCAGGCTCGTTTAAAACGATTCCTTTACCGCGCACGAAAACAAGTATGGTTGCCGTCCCCAAATCGATGCCGATATCTGAAGATAAGGCCATTGATAATCCTCCCCCGGTTGGCCATAATGGCTGCCGGGCATTAAGCACGCGTTTTTCAGTAAATACAGAATTCAACACCATTTATGGTTTTCCTTTTTTTCGCTCAAATTTTATTTTATTTTGACTTCATCGCCAGGTATTTCCGACGTGTTGCTTCGCCACCCCGGAGATGGCGTTCAGCCTTGTTTTTATCCAGGATTTTCTTGACTTGCCGGGCCAGGTGCCGGTTTATTTGCGGCAGCCTTTCCGTTACATCCTTGTGCACCGTGCTTTTGCTCACCCCAAAATTACGGGCTACCTGGCGAACAGTTGCCTTGGTCTCCAGGATGTAATGGCTGATTTCTAGTACCCGTTGATGAATATAATCATGCACCGCAGGGCCCCCTTTACTTGGGTTTTCCATAAATTATATGAGGGGGCTATGGAAAAAAGACCTTTGTAGTCACGGTGCAGGGCGAAATTCCTATAGTTACCGAAGCAAGTACTCCACCGGGTTGGCCACCCGTCCATCCTTTAAAATCTCCACATAAAGGTAATCGGGCTCAGATTCAAACCCGGGGGCCACGCGACCAATGACTTGTCCCCGGGACACCTGATCTCCGACATTAACCGATACCTTTTGCAGGGCCCCGTAATATGAAACCAGGCCGTTGTCATGCTCAATCATCACTGATTGGCCGTGCGGTTTATCCAGGGCCATGGTTTTAATTACCGTTCCTTCCCAGGAGGCAACTACTTCGCTGCCCCGGTCGGCTTTAATGGCAATGCCCTTTGAAGTATAATATAAGGGGTAGCCGAAACCATTTTGGATTACGGTTTCGTGAAAGCCGTAAAAAAGCTCTCCTTTGACTTTTACCGGCCATTCCCCTTTAACAAACGTTGCGGCAGCGTCCGCTTCCTCAGAAAAGGACTTTTCCGGGGCGCCTGCAACTGCAGGCTCGTCGTCGGTGCCGCTGTTGCTTTCGGATAATTCTTCTCCCTGAGAATTCGGATCCGGTTCAGTGGGAAAGTAAACGCTCCAATCAAATGGGGGATCTGCCGCAGGCGGTTCAGCGACCCGCAGCATGGAGAAACGCCAGAAGAATATACTTAAAGCCACGATCAGAACGAGAAAGTAAATGGCTATAATTCGCATGCCTGCGGGCATGCCCTGATAAAAAGCAAGCCCTTTCCGCCATGTCGCGGCTGCGGCCCCCAAAGCATGGCGGCAGGTATGAAGAACCAGTGTTTTAAAGCGTAAAAACTTGGTGCCGCTAACACTAAATTTTGACTTTTTTTGCTTTGCTTGATAACTCCTTTTCTGAGTGGCCAACGCAAATCACCTCAATGGATATTATATCCACTTGAGGTAGATGTATACACCTATGGGGGTGCTGGACCAACCTCTGCCCCGGTGTAGTAATACGCTATAATATCCCGGTAGTTTAGGCCGTGCGCAGCCGCGCCATCCGCACCATACTGGCATAGGCCCACGCCGTGGCCATGGCCGCGGATAAAGAAGAGCACGCCGTCTTCTTTAAATTCCCAGGAGAAATCCGTAGAGGGAAGCTCCAGCAGCCGGCGCACTTCTTTGCCTTCCAGGCGTGTACCGTTAACTTGAAGAACCCCCACCCTATCTCCAGGAGTTGTCGCTGCAACCCGGAGAGGGGATTTACCGCCAGGCCCGGCGGGCCAAGCCAGCTCCTGCTGAAAAGCAGCCTCCAGTTGCTCATAAGGCACCAACAGCTCGGAGCGGTAGTAGGGCGAATGGCGGCAGTAAGGGCAGCGGACACTCTGCAGATATGGCACGGATCCACCGCTCCAGATGGCTGTAGAGGTCTCCGTTTTCCCACCGCAGGTGGAATGATAAACTGCTTCCACAAGGGCACCATTGAAAAGGACAACTTCCCCCGCTGTTTCAGCAACTGCCTGCCGGATGCGCTGCAAATATTCCTCTTGCTGCTCTTGCGGCCACCGGTCCACAGCCAACGCCGGATCAACCCAGGCCTGGCAGTGGGTGCTGTCAGAACAGAGATCAGCCGGTTGAAGGCTGCGATCGCATCCGCCGCCGCCATGGAAGCGCAGTCGGTGCAAGGCATAGGTCCGCGCTACTACCGCCTGGGCTTTCAAAGCTTCCAGTCCAAAGGAGGCGGGCATTTCAGCCATGACCACTCCGACCAGGTAGTCTTCAAGATCCAGCTTAATCACTTCTTGCTTTTCGGCAAGATAGAGGCGGATCGGATAGCTGCCAGTCTGATCTAGGTGAGGGAAGGAGGAATCTTCATCTTCTCCCCGGGCCTCCGGCAGGTAAGGAGGCAGGCGACGGCCCAGGCTTACCGCTGCCGCAGGCAGGCAGATCACAACCAGGGCTATGGCTAAAAACAGCAGGGCCGCAGTGCGGGTCATGGCTACAACTCCCTTGAGATTTCACCAGAAATATATGAAACGAGCTGATTTTTTATGACTTATTCTGCATTACCGGGGTATAAAATATTTTGAATAACAAAATAAAGATGCGCGGGATCATTCAAGTATGGTAGTACAGTCCAGAAAATCTGACAGCGCTGCAGAGATATGGAAGCTGGTTTTGCTGCGGTTGATTCATCCAATCTGCCAGCCAGAGCTTTAAAATGCTGAAAAGGGACTGCCTTTAAAGTTAATTAGGGCAGTCCCTTGCGATTTGCTAGTTTGAAGGCGGTGCCATGATTACGCCCCAGCCATCGTTTTGGCCTCCCCAGGGTCAGCACCCTGTGCTGATTAACTGTTCAGGCTCCGAAGAAACACGCTGAACCTGTGCACCCAGTCCTTGCAAACGTTCTTCCAGGCGGTAGTAACCGCGCCATAAATGATAGGGTTCAGCGATTACCGTTAAACCCCGGGCAGCCAGGGCTGCCAGCAAAAGCGCCGCCCCTCCGCGAAGATCGGTGGCACGAACCGGAGCTCCGGTCAACCTGGGTACACCGTGCACAATGGCATGATGTCCATCTACCTGGATCTGAGCGCCCATACAGGACAAACCTTCAACATGGCGGAAACGATTTTCAAACACTGTTTCCGTAATCACGCCTGTACCTTGACAGGTGGCCAGCAATGCCATAAATTGAGGCTGCAAATCAGTGGGAAAGCCGGGATAGGGCAGCGTTTTTAAGTCTACAGCCCTTAGCCTGCCGCTGCTTCCCGCCCTTATGGCAGACTGTTCCAGCTCCTCCACTTCAGCTCCTGTTTCACGGAGTTTCGCCAGTAAAGGCTTGAGATGGTCTGACAGCACATTTTCCACAACAACCTCCCCGCCGGTGATGATGCCAGCCAGAAGGAGGGTCCCTGCTTCGATGCGGTCAGGTATAACCTTATAACGCGTTCCTTTGAGTCGGGAGACACCTTCAATACGGATAGAGGTTGTGCCGGCGCCGCTAATTAATGCTCCCATGCTGTTTAAAAAGTTGGCCAGGTCGACAATTTCCGGCTCAGTGGCCGCATTTTCCAGTATTGTGGTCCCCCGGGCCAAAACAGCGGCAGTGATGATATTCTCCGTAGCCCCGACACTGGGATAATCCAGGTAAATGCGCGCTCCTTTTAACCCATCCGCCTCCCCTTCAATACACCCGTTGACCATGCTAAAACGCGCTCCCATGGCGGCAAGCCCTTTTAAATGCAAATCTACCGGGCGAATACCGATGGCACAGCCCCCCGGCAGAGAAAGCCGCGCCTTGCCGCGCCGGGCCAAGAGCGGCCCTAAAATTAAGAAGGAGGCGCGCATCTGCTGCACTAGCTGTGGCGGTGGTTCCACCCCGCGCAGCACCTCCGCAGAGATGTGCATAGTTTCTTTGATGGGATCGAACCTGACCGAGGCGCCCAGCGCCTGCAATACCGCAGCCATGGTCTGCACATCCATTAAATCCGGCACGCCTTCTATGATCACGGGCTCCGATGACAACAGGGCCGCTGCCATTATGGGCAGGCTGGCATTTTTTGAGCCATTGACTTTCACTCTACCCCGGAGGGGGGCTCCCCCTTGAACCAGCAATTTATCCATGTTGTAGGTTTTCCTTCCAGTTAACTCTTTTAATAATGAGATAAAGTTAATAGTAACGGGATACCGGCCTGCATACGAACAGAATCGCTCACAGGGTCATGCGTCAGCTCCAGGTTCAGATTGATCGGTTTGCCTTCAAGCAAAAATGATTCAGTATACCAGCGAACGTGCGCCAGGAGATGGACAGATTCATGATAGCGCTGGATGCTATAAAGTTCTCCTTCCAATAATTCTAATAAAGTGAGACCCAGCCCTTCCAAGTCAGCGGCTCTGCCCTGCAGGTAGCATTCAAGATAGTAGGTTTGTGACAATATGTCCTCTTGCTCCACCAGGCCAGAGAGGGTATCAGCCAAGATTGCAATGTTCAAGTAGTCTGCACCGCTGACCTGAAGAACCGCATAGGATTCTTCCAGGCCACGGCTTAACCGCCATTCAGCAAGGATATTACCGTGCGAAACCGGTACATTTTCCAACCGACCCTTTAATTGATCCAGATCTGCGGAAGCGGTGGAAATAAAAAAGTGGCGGTGATAAGAGATATTTTCTGCCCCCAGCAGCTTTAATCCTCTTGTCAATTTATAACACGGATCTTCCTGGATGGAGAGGCTTGAAAGGGAGGCTGCTAAAAGAAAACTTATCAGAACTGCTAAAAGAATATTACGAACAAACATTTGCGGCCACCTTCCCGCCATCGGGCTAAGGAATATTATGGCCACAGATCCTTTATTTTATCCTAAGCGAGACGTAGGCCCATCTAAAGTTTGTAAAAAGCTGGGGGAAGCCACCCCGTGGCTCCCCCAGTCGTGCTCAATGCAGTCGCTAACCGCGCCGGTGTCTGCGGGGTGCTGATATTTCTTCAAGTTTCGGGCAGCCGCACCCCTGCCCGATTAATCAAGGCCGGGTTTTTGATTTAGGCGACCAGGGCGCTGATCACGTTCAGTAAGAAGACCATGGCCAATAGGGCCACCGATTCAATAATACCCAAAACAAGGACATACTGGGCAAATCCCTTGCCGGTCTCCCCTAAAGCGTCGCAGGCGCTGGCGGCCGCCTTGCCCTGCAAATAAGCGGAAATGCCGATGGCCAGGCCGCCGAAAACACCGATGGCAAAAATCATTTCGCTGCCCAGCTGCGCCAGGGAGCTGACCATGGTGTTCATTAAAATCAAGCCGTAGAAGGTTTGAGAGAGAGGAAACCCTGTTAAAGCTACCAGCAAAAACGAAGCCGGCCTATTTTGCAAAAAAGCCCTCTTCCACGCTCCCGCGGCAGCCATGGCCGCCGCGCCAGTGCCCAGCGCGGAGCCGGTAGCAGAAAGACCAAACACAGCGATAATACCGATTAAACCAAAATCAAATGCCATAATTGATCTTACTCCTTATCGTTTAAATTAAATTGTCGCTCCGGTTAGCCTAAAGTTCTTTTATATAAAACCGTACTGCCGGGCGAAGAAATTATTTTCCCTCCGCTGAAGCCGCAGACGATTTAAATGGATTATGAAAGGGCTTATAACTGAACCCGGACCACTCTATCCCCAGCCGCCCGGAGAATTCCAGCATGTTTAAGCGGATGCCGTGTACTAATACCCCCAGGCAGGCGAGGACAAAGTTTAAAGTATGGCCCAACAGCAGGACCAGGATTCCCAGCACAAAGCTATTGCCTTTTAAAAGTCCGCCGGCCATTTCATTAAAGCTCGCGGCAATTTCAGCACCGGCCAGAGCTACGGCAAAAAGACGGATATAGGAGATAATATCGCCGAAAGCGCTCACTGTGTCCAGGGCGGTGGGCAAAAGGTCTTTCAGGCCTCCCAATAGCCCCTTTACAAAGTTGCCCTCCTGCGAGCCGAAAAGGAAAACCAGACCCAGTCCGCCCAGGATTAGAATAATGCTGGTCTGACTGATCAGCCCCCCGGTAGCGAAAACTCCATCAAGGTCGAAATACATGACCATGCTTAAGACCAGATAAAACAGGCCGAAATTAACAGCGATCCAGCCAAGCTGAGCCAGGGCTTTCAGAGAGCGATCGGCCAGTTCACGCAGAAAATTCCAGACCTGGGCGATAGTCAGCTGGATCAGGGCAAGTACAAAACAAAATAGCTTAAGCACATCTTGCCCTGTTAACAGCCGGTAGAGCTCTCCGGTGGGGGTATAAACAGCAATCCCTTCCGTAAACTGCTTCACCACCAGCTTCTCCAAGAACGTCCCCCTGATCAACTCCGGGCTGCCGAACCAGGAACCATTAAGCGCACCCCAGACCATTGTGGCCAGCCCCAGCACAGCAGAAAGCTGGCCCAGCAGCGGTGCCTTCCTTTTCTTCACCGCGCTGTAGCCTGTTGCCAAAAGCCCCCCCACAAAAAAGACGGCTCCATAGGCGGCATCGCCGATGATCATGGCAAAAAAGATGACTAGGAAAACAAAGAAGAAAAAGCTGACATTTAATTCCCGGTAGCCTGGCACTGTGCCCAGGAAATCAAAAACCGGCTCGATCATTTGCAGCCACCTGGGATTGCGCACCAGGGTTGGCACGGCATCGTCCTCACCGGGATTTGCCACGGCCAGGGCCACAGAGTGGCGACGGGCCCACTCTGTTAAGCGCTCTACCTGGTCGGCGGGAATATAGCCGGTTATGGCGGCGAGACTTCCCTCTTCCAAAATGTTGGCTTTCGCCACCTGGTATTCCAGTTCACTTTCCAGTTCCGCTTGATACTGCTTTAACGACGGCTTTAAAGCGCAGCACTGTTTAAGCTCCTCTTTTAGCTCATCAATGCGCTTTAACAGGTCAGCGGCTTCAGCTTTCAATGCACCAAGACTTTTGGCCGGCGGCACGAACTCTTCAAACTCCAGGCTGGCCGGGCTGCGGGTTACATGGGCGAAGACCACACTATTTTTTTCTTTGTGCATCACCACCACATTGTCTTGCGGTATATTTTCCACCTGGTTGCCATAGGCGGTGTAAATCCGGACATGCCAGCCTTTCTGGGCCAGAAACTTAAAGTCTTCCGGCTCAAAATCGCCCCATTTTTCCAGATCGGCTATTTGCCTAGACAGAGAAGCCAGGTGATCCTGGCAGGTTTGAATCTCTTCCTTAAGCCCTAATATTCTATCCACCGCCTGCCGCCCATCCAGAGAAGCGGCAGGAATATCCTTTTTGGGTTTAAATTCGTCCAACATAAGAATAGCGCTGGCCACTCTGTTAAGCTCGGCGGAAACGGCTTCCACCTTGGGGGAAGAACACCGAAAATTTTCCAGGTGAACAAGGCCAAGCTCCCTTAAAGAGTCAAGGGCAGAATCCTTATCTTTGGCCTGGACAACCATGGACACCTTTTTCATTGGAACGATCATGGCTTATATTGTCCCCCTGACCAGTTTATTCTTCGCCATCTTGCCCCGCACCACGGCAGCTGTCTGCTGATCCCCCAGGAAAATATTAATTATGCGGATGTTTTCTTTCGTCTCGGGGATCTTTACCTTTTCAAACAAGTTCACTCTCTGCGTGGTCACCCTTAATTCGGCCGCCAGCAAGGCCGCCTGTTTTTCTAAAAACGATAATGCGATATCCAGCGTGGCCAGCTCCTGCAGCTTTTTAACGGCGGCGTCTACCCATAGGGGGTAAACTACCAGGTCATAAGGGACCTGTTCAAACTTTACCTCATCTAAAATGGGCAGATCTACCCCGGCGATATTAGTCGAACTTGTACATACCCCTTTTACCTGAACCAGCTGCGCAATATCAATATTTTCCCCAAACACGTCGATCCATTCCAGCAGCTCTGCGAAGGATTCTTGCCGCTTTCGCCGCTTATCTTCGATTTGCAGCTCAACATTGCGAACTTCGACTTGAAGAAGCTGCTTCTTTAAGATCAGGGTAGGCAGGTAGCGCTGGAACCGCTTGAGCTGGTCCTTTTGCCTTTTGAGCTCATTTTTGGTCAGCTTGATTTTTGCCATAAAGTCATCATACCTTATTGGGCCAGTATTGAGATATTAGATCCGATCTTAAGCCGGTCTCAGCGGGTTCGAAACATTTTGCTAAAATTTCCCACCCCTTATCCAACGCCGCTTCCAACGGAATATTAACGGAAAGATCCATCATTTCCCGTTCAAATAGTTCTCCATAAGCCAGAAGTTTTTCATCCCAATCGGACATTTTAAAGCCCATGGCTTTTTTCTCCAGGGATTCTTTATAAGAAGCGTATAGCTTGATCATGCCGTCCATCAAGGCCCGGTGGTCCGAGCGGGTCTTGCCATTGACCAGCTGTTTCAGCCGGGAGAGGGAGCCGAAAGGTTCAATGCGCCCGTTGCGCAGATAAAACTGGCCCTCTGTAATATAGCCGGTATTGTCCGGCACCGGGTGGGTAACATCATCACCGGGCATGGTGGTTACGCCCAGGATGGTAATGGAGCCAGCCTGTTCAAAGTCAACCGCTTTTTCATAGCGGGCTGCCAGCTGGGAATAAAGATCACCGGGGTAGCCCCGGTTGGAGGGAACCTGCTCCATGGTAATGGCAATTTCTTTCATGGCATCGGCAAAGTTGGTCATATCCGTCAGCAAAACCAATACCCGCTTGCCGCGGGTGGCAAACCCCTCGGCCACCGCCAGGGCAATGTCGGGCACCATCAGGCATTCCACCACCGGGTCTGAAGCGGTGTGGACGAAAAAAATGGTCCTGGACATGACGCCGCCTTCTTCGAGGCTTTCTTTAAAGAAAAGATAGTCATCATACTTGAGACCCATGCCCCCGAGGATAATCAGATCTACCTCTGCTTGCAGGGCGATGCGGGCCAGCAGCTCGTTATAGGGTTCTCCCGATATAGAAAATATGGGCAGCTTTTGCGATTCCACCAGGGTATTAAACAGATCGATCATCGGAATCCCGGTCCGCACCATGCGGCGGGGAATAATCCTCTGGGCCGGGTTAACGGAGGGGCCGCCAATTTCGATGAGGGAGTCGGTGAGTTCGGGGCCGCCGTCGCGGGGACGGCCGGAACCATCGAAGATTCTCCCCAGTAGATTATCGGAAAAGGAAACCTTCATCGGATGGCCCAGAAAACGCACCTCGTCTCCGGTCGATATGCCCCGGGAGCCGTTAAACACCTGCAAAGCCACCTCGTCACGATTCAGGCGGATTACCTCCGCCAAAGAGGGGCCATACTTTGTTTCCACCACGGCCAGTTCTTTATAGCGAACACCCGTGGCGGTTACGGTAATTACGTTTCCCGAAATTGATTCTATTTTACTATATACTTTCCGCAACCTTTGCACTCTCCTTGCAAGTAACCTGGGGATTGTCCCCGGCAGAGGCGGTCACTTTTTCAGCAAGCAGCCGGCGAATGGCCTGTTCCTGTTCCTTAAACTCATCACTCATCCATGGTTTGCCGTTGTAGTCCAGAAAGGCCTGCCGCACCTGGTTAAACCAGCCGCGGGCTTCTTCCTTGCTGCCAAACTTTAACTGGGCGGTCAGCACTTCCATAATTAAATCATAAACATGTTGCTGGCGTTCGGGTTCAACGGCATTGTCCACGGGATCAAAGGAGTTTTGCTGAAGATAAACCGCGTCTAAAAATTCTGCCTTAAGATAGATCACATAATCATCTAGAGAAGTACCCTCTTCGCCGACCACTTTCATCATCTGGTCCACTTCGTCGCCCCTAAACAAGATAGAGCGACCATACTCAACCTTTTGCGCATCGATAATCCCCGGGTACTTGGACCAGGATTCCAGAGGGTGAATGGCCGGGTATTTCCGGGCATCGGAGCGCTGGCGTGAAAGACCGTGAAAAGCTCCGACCACCTTTAAAGTGGCCTGGGTGACCGGCTCCTCAAAGTTGCCGCCCGCCGGGGAAACAGTACCGCCGATGGTTACCGAACCTATGGCACCGTTCTTTAGGCGGACTATACCGGCCCGCTCATAGAAAGCAGCGATTATTGATTCAAGGTAAGCGGGGAAGGCCTCTTCGCCAGGTATCTCTTCCAGCCGGCCGGACATCTCGCGCATAGCCTGAGCCCAGCGTGAGGTCGAATCTGCAAGCAACAGAACATGCAAGCCCATCTGGCGGTAATATTCAGCCATGGTAACGGCAGTATAAACAGAAGCCTCCCGGGCGGCCACAGGCATAGAAGAAGTATTGCATACAATGATCGTCCTCTCCATCAACGAGCGGCCGGTTTTAGGGTCTAATAATTCGGGGAATTCTTTTAGGGTCTCCACGACCTCGCCGGCCCGTTCGCCACAGGCAGCCACAATAACAATATCCACTTCCGCATTCCTGGAAGTAATCTGCTGCAAGACGGTCTTGCCGGCGCCGAAAGGCCCGGGAATGCAGTATGTGCCGCCCTTGGCCACCGGAAAAAAGGTATCGATGAGCCTGACCTTGGTAATCAGCGGCTCGCCAGGTTTGAGCCGTTCGTCATAGCACTTAATCGGTCGTTTTACAGGCCAGGGAAAAACCATGGTTAACTGGTGCAGGTTGCCTTTTTCGTCTTCTACTTCCGCAATCACATCACGCAAACGATAAAGACCTGCCCCGGCTATACTTTTTACCGTCAGCGTCCCTTCCAGGTGAAAGGGAACCATGATCAAGTGGTTGAAAATTCCTTCCTTGACGGAGCCGATGGGCATGCCCGCTTCAACTTTGCTGCCCTGTTCAACGGATGGAGCAAAATCCCACTGGCGGGATTCATCAAGGGGCGGAAGATAGGTTCCCCGCTCCAGGAAGAACCCGCATTGGGCAGCCAGCTGGGGCAAGGGGTTTTGCAGTCCGTCGTAAACCTGGCCTAACAGCCCGGGTCCGAGCTGGACGCTTAACAGCTCTCCGGTAAACTCTACTTCGTCGCCTACGCCAATACCTTTAGTAATTTCGAAAACCTGAACGTCGGCGACATTGCCCTTTATCCGGATAACCTCAGATTTAAGTTTTTTCCCACCGGTGATGATGTAGCATACTTCATTCATGGCCACTTCACCGGTGAACTCCACTGAAACCATATTGCCGCTAACGCCAATTACCCTGTTAATTTTCTTCAACCCTCTTCTATTTAAAGTAATTGTGCAAAATTTTCCTTTACTCTTTCGTAAAGGTGATCAAAGGCCTCCCGGCCGGCAGCTTTCTGAAATTTTTCCTGACGCAGGGCTAGCTGAAGCTTAAAATAATAAGCAATTAATGTTTCGAGATCGAAATAATGCCCCGCACTCATTTCCTCGATAAAGCTCCAGCGAAGATTGTTTAAATAGTTTTCCGCGGCCAGGGGTGAGTCCAGGGCCATAGCTGTTTTAACCTCGTCCACAAGCATATGGCTGCCATCTGATTCGGGCAATGGCTGAGATGAAGAAAATTTAACCAGCGCAAGGCGCGCTTTGGCCAGTTCCAACCGAAGCTCCCATTCCCAGGAAAGGATGCGATCAGCGAAGGGAGAACCGGTTGGTCCCAGCGAGCCCCACCTGCTTTTGGATAAGACCCGGTAATCACCCGGCCGTACAGTGTCTGCCGCCAGCTGAAGAAAGGCTTCTTCACTGATGGGAACCTTATCGCCCAGCCTGAGAGTCGGCAGGGCCGCCACGGTATAATAATAGTTACTCACAGCTTTTCCTCCTGGTCCTCCAGGGCCTCTTTTAAGATCCCTGCAAGCTCAGGGGTGAGAAATTCGGCCAAGATTTCGGCAATGCCTTCTCTGCTAAAATCATATAAGGCCCCGTCTGAACCACCGATGCGAAACCCTTTGGCCACTTTTGGTGAAGGCTTAATCTCTACACCCTCTTTAAAACGGTCGGCCAGCTTCGCCCTCAGGCCGGCGCCCAGCTCTTCGGCCTCCTTTGATGATAGGACAATTTGCATGCCCTCGACACCTTTCTCCGACCAGGCCGCGGCCATATCCAGGATCAGCTTTTCCGTAAGAGCAGGCGTCAAAGCGGCGTCCACCGTTTGGTTGATCACTGCATCAAACTGGCGGACAATTTGCTTTTCCAGGCCAATCAAAATATCCCGGGCGGCCTGTTTTAAGGCCTCCCGGCCGGCAGCTTCTTTCTTTTTAATTTCATTTTCGGCCTGCAATCTATAGGATTCAGCTTCAGCGACGGCTTTTTGAACTATCCGCTCGGCCTTCTCCTCGGCGTCGGCAATGATCTTCCTGGCCTCATTTTCAGCAGAAATTACTCCATCATTTTTAATTTTCTCAATTAATTCTTTTACCTGGATATCCATGTTCACCAACCTTCAGCAAGTAATTCTAACTAAACCGGGACCACCCGTTAAAAACACCTGGCTGGCTCATCTCCTAAAGCGATAACATACCATATGATAAAAGGAAATGCAATCCCCCGCTGCTTAAGTTTAAAAGCCACCGGCAGGGCGCCGCCTAAAAAATATGATCGATTGCCTGATCTCTGCCGCAACAGCTAGCAAACGCGATATGCAACCATCTTGCCGTTAAAATCCAGGTATTTCACCTCGTCGATCATGGCGTTTTTAATCATCCGCCGGCACATCAGGCAGGGCTCTCCCGAGGCAAAAGATCCGTCGGCGTTGAAGCCGGCTATATAAATGGTCGCCCCTTTCATCATCACCGGATCGCCGTTGATAATGGCATTCTGTTCAGCGTGCACAGCTACACAAAGCTCATAGCGCTCACCTTTAGGCACGTTTAGCTTCTGGCGGATACAGATTCCTGTATCAATACAATTTGCTTCCCCTCTGGCCGAGCCGTTGAACCCGGTGCTGACAATGACTTTATCTTTGACGATGATGGCGCCGTAGCGCCTTCTTAGACAGGTCGATCGTTTTGAGATCACCTGTGCAATTTCTAAAAAATAGTCGTCCCAGCCAGGCCTGCTAGAAGTGGTCATGGATATACCCCTTACTGTTCTGTCCCAAAGAGACGGTCTCCGGCATCCCCCAGCCCGGGGACAATATAGGCTTGATCATTTAATTTCTCATCAATGGCTGCGAGAAAGATCTGCACCTCAGGATGGTTATGCCGCAGCATTTCTATGCCTTCGGGTGAAGCAATGAGGCTGAGCAGCTTGATACGGCGCACCCCTTTTTTTTTCAAGGCGCTAATGGCATGGGCGGCTGAACCTCCTGTGGCGAGCATGGGTTCCAAAAGGAAGCAATCACCCTCCTCGACTCCATTTGGAAGCTTGCAATAGTATTCCACGGGCTCAAAGGTGTCGTGATCGCGGTAAAGGCCGATATGGCCGGCCCTGGCAGTGGGAAACATGCGCAGCGCTCCGGTCAACATGCCCAGGCCAGCCCTTAATACAGCTATAAATACGGGCTGAGGGCCGCCGATGACCCGTCCGGTTGTGCCGGATACAGGTGTTTCAATATGAATTTCTTTTAGCGGCATATCCCGAGTAGCCTCATAAAGCATCAGGGCAGTAATCTCTTCCACCAGTTCACGAAACTTCCATGGTTCAGTTTCTTTCTGACGACACTGGGTCAGTTTATCCTGTACCAGCGGGTGATTTACAACAACAACATGCTCCATGATCAGTTTGGCCTCCCTGCTAGTAAATTGGAAAATCGCGGCATAATCGGCTTACCTGCTTTTTCACCCGCTCCAGGTTCCCGGGATGATGGCGGCTTTCCAAGGTATCGTGAATCAGGCGGCCGATTAACTCCATCTCCTGCGGCCCCATGCCCCGGGAGGTTACTGCCGGGGTCCCGAGGCGCAATCCGCTGGTAACCCGGCGGCTGCGGGGATCGAAGGGAATCGCATTTTTATTGGCGGTAATGCCGACCTGGTCTAAAAGCTTCTCCGCTTCCAAACCGGTTATCCCTTTGGAGCGGAGATCCAGCAGGATCAGGTGGGTGTCCGTACCTCCGGTTACCAGGTGGTAGCCGTAATCTGACAGAACTTGTGCCAGAACTGCTGCATTTTCCAGCACTTTTTTTTGATAAGCAATAAATTCGGGAGTTTGGGCTTCTTTAAAAGCTACCGCTTTGGCGGCGACAACATGCATCAACGGCCCGCCCTGCAGCCCGGGGAAAACTGCTTTATCAATGGCGGCAGCGTATTCGCGCCGGCATAGGATCAGCCCTCCCCTGGGGCCGCGCAGGGTTTTATGGGTGGTGGAGGTAACTACATGGGCAAACGGAATCGGATTGGGGTGAAGTCCCGCGGCAATTAGACCGGCCACATGGGCCATATCAACCATAAAAAAAGCGCCGATTTCATGGGCAATACTTGCAAAACCGCTGAAATCAATGTGGCGTGGATAAGCGCTGGCTCCGGCTATAATCAGCCTGGGCCGCACCTTTAGCGCCAGAGACCTGACCTGATCCAGGTCGATTAAACCAGATTCCCGGTCCACGCCGTAGCTGTAGGCCCGGTAATAGCGACCGGTAATACTGGCGGCGGATCCATGGGTCAAGTGGCCTCCATGGGCCAGGTCCATGCCAAGAATTGGGTCGCCGGGCTTTAATAGGGCCACATAGACAGCAAGATTGGCCGACGCGCCGGCGTGGGGTTGAACATTGGCATGTTCAGCTCCAAATAGCGCCATGGCCCGCATGCGAGCCAGCTCTTCCGCGGCATCAACATGCTCACAACCCCCGTAATAGCGGGCCTTGGGATAGCCTTCCGCATACTTGTTGGTTAAAATTGAACCCTGGGCCTGGAGCACCGCCCTGCTTGCCACATTTTCTGAAGCGATTAGCTCCAGGTGGGATTGCTGACGCTGCAGTTCTTTCTCAATAATGGCGGCTATTTCCGGGTCAGTATGACCCAGTACGTCAGTGCAATCTTGATCCCGGTATGACAACCTGCTCATCCCACTACTCCCTTCACCGCACCTTTTTAGATCAACAAAAACTGCGCTCCCTTTTTTCAATCATGGCTATTTTATTAATTCTGTTTTGGTGGCGGCCCCCGGAAAACGGAGTTTTTAAAAAAATGTCGACCATCTCCAAAGCCAAACCGGTGCCGGTAACCCTGGCACCCAAAGTTAAAATGTTGGCATCATTGTGCTCCCTGGCGCACCGGGCAGTATAAGAGTCTCCACACAGGGCCGCCCTGATCCCGGTGTATTTGCAGGCCGCAATGGCCATGCCTACGCCGGTGCCGCAAATTAGAATGCCATACTGAAATTCACCCGTTTGAATACCCTGGGCTACAGGCACAACGATATCGGGATAGTCAACGCTGCTTTCACAAAAGGTGCCGAAATCGGTAAAATCAATTTTCTTTTCCCGCAAAAATTCCTTAACCTTTTCTTTTAAAGGAAAACCGGCATGGTCACTGCCCAGAGCGACCTTCATCGGCGCCGCCTCCTTCTTTCAACCTGATCATAAGTTTCGTGATGCTTTCACGAATTTCCTCCAGGGTCTGCCGGTATTTTGCCAAAGAGCAGCCGAAGGGATCAGCGATGTCGGGATTTGAAGCATTTGTGCCGGCAAATTCTTTTAAGAGATATGTTTTCGGGCCGGCTTGTGGAAAACGTGCCAGCAAAGCTTCCTTATGCCTGGCGGTCATGACCAGAATTAATTCTGCTTTCTCCACCAGCGCTTCGTCCAGGAGGGCAGCTTCATGGGCGGAGACATCCACCCCTTCTTCTGATAGCAATGTATGTACATGCTCCGAGGCCTGATCACCGGGAATGGCTGCCAAACCTGCTGAAGAAATTTTCAGTTCGCGGCCGTCCCCTTCTTGCTCCCAGTAATGTCGCAACAAGGCTTCCGCCATAACGCTGCGGCAGGTATTCCCTGTGCAGACAAAAAGAATATTGGGCATCTGTATCTCCTTCCCTTTAGACGCGAATTACCCGAAAAGCGGCTTTTCCCAGCCGGTTCATTACAGCCGCGCCGAGCCCCCGGGAATCGATTCCTTCGGCCAGAATAACGCCGGCTTTAAGGGCATCACAGCGGCGCAAGCTCCTGAAGAGGTGCCGGGAAATGTATTCTAGATCATCATGCCCGTGCTGATTCAAAAAACTACTGAGCAGGCATACTTTCAAGCCTCTTCGCCGAAAATATTCGGCTAAAATGTTCAGCACAATTCTTCGTCTGGATGGGGGCCCGGTTACCAGTATGAGCGGCGCCCGGGGGGCATAATGACGGTATTTCATCCCCGGAGAAGGCGGTGCGTCTCCTCCTTTCCATGCAGCCTGGAAAACCGGTTCACCTAAGGCGGAAGCCAGGGCTTCCCGCGTAACGCCGCCCGGCCGCAGAATTACGGCACGGGGGCCGGTTAAATCCAGCACGGTGGATTCCACCCCTATCCGGCAGGTGCCACCGTCCAGCACTGCATCAATTCGCCCGGCCAAATCTTCCAGCACGCAGCGGGCGCTGGTGGGGCTGGGGCGGCCGGAACGATTGGCACTGGGCGCGGCAATCGGAACCCCGGCGGCGCGTATTAGCCCGAGAGCCACCGGATGAGAGGGCATGCGCACTGCCACAGTGGGCAGGCCTGCGCAGACCAGGTCTGGTACAGCGCTGCTGCGGGGCAGGACAAGGCTAAGGGGCCCCGGCCAAAACCGTTCCATTAAATAAAGGGCCCGTTCCGGAACGGACGAAGCAACCTGGTAAACCTGCTCCCTGGCCGCAACATGAACAATAAGGGGGTTGTCCGATGGGCGTCCTTTGGCTGAGAAAATGCGGGCTACTGCAGCCGGGTCGATAGCAGAGGCACCCAACCCGTATACAGTTTCCGTGGGGAATGCTACCAGGCCGCCTGCGCAAATGATTTGAGCAGCTTTGCGTATGGCCGGATCCTCCGGTTTTAACCAAAGGGTTCCTTTTATTTGCAATAAAGTTTTTTCCATCACTGCCCCTTTAAGAAGTTGCCGATATAAGCATACCCTTACCTGATTACGATAACCGAATCTAAAGGAATTTATCAGAACATATTTTCAAAATTCATCTACTACCAGCTGGGCGATGTTGGTGGCGTGGTCGGCAATTCGTTCCAGGTTGCTGATTACATCCAGATAAATTACTCCTGATGGGGGGGAACATTTTTTAGCGTTTATTCTTTCAATATGTTTTTTACGTAAAATTTTCTCGTAGAGGTCAACGGCATCATCTTCTTTAATCACTTCCGCAGCCAGCATTTTATCTTCGGTCTCCAGCGATCTTCCGGATTTATGCAACATTTCGGCGACCTTTTCATAAAGCATCTCAATTTCGGAAATGGCCTCGTCGGAAAATGAGAGGCGTTCATCATTGCGTATTTCCGCCAGTTGCAGAATATTTTTAGCATGGTCTCCGATGCGTTCATAATCATTGGCCGCAGACATCAATCCTCCTACGATCTTGGATTCATGTTTGGTTAAAGAGTGCTGCGACAGCTCGGACAGGTATATGTTCAACTCCTTTTCCAGCCCGTCCAGCATGTCTTCCATCTGCTCTATATGCATAGATTTTTTCAGATCGTTTTTAATCAGTGTCTGAATTGAATCAGCGACCATATCGAGGGCAATGCCGGACATGCGCAGTAATTCCTTTTTGCTGCTGCTGATGGCGGCTGCCGGCGTTTTCAGCATGCGGGGATCAAGATACTTGGGCCCTATATCCAGCTGTTCCTCGGGACCGGGCGCCACGGCACATACCAGCCTGGTAAAATGCTTTAAGAAAACCAAAAAGATAATACTATTGAAAACGTTGAACAAGGTGTGTGCATTGGCTATCTGCCGGGGCACGGTGGAGGCGGTATGCATGACCAGGTCTGAAAAAGGGCCGATCCACAGAAGGGCAAAGATGACACCGATCGTATTAAAAAGAACGTGAGCTATGGCAGCGCGGCGGGCGGCCAGGTTGGCGCCGATGCTGGCCAGCATGGCGGTAATACAGGTGCCGATATTGGTGCCCAGGACCAGAGGTACAGCCGAAGCAAATGAAAGGAGCCCTTGGCCGGCCATGGCGATAATTATACCGGTAGCGGCGCTGCTGCTCTGGATCAAAGCGGTAAAAAGGGTGCCGCAAAGCACGCCCAGAAGGGGAATGTCAGTAAAGCGGACCAGGAGAAGCTTAAATGAATCCAGGTCTCTCAGGGGGGACATGCCGTCCGACATAATCGTCATGCCCAAAAAAAGCAGGCCGAAGCCAAGTATGGCCTGTCCAAGATAACGATGCAGGCGCCGGCGGCCGAAAAAATTTAAAATAGAGCCTACCCCGATGGCGGGCAAGGCCATGGCATGAATATTTAAGGAGACAATCTGGGCGGTAACCGTGGTGCCGATATTGGCTCCGATAATGACGCTGATAGCCTGCGAAAGACTTATAAAGCCGGCATTGGCAAAGCCAACAACCATCACCGTGGTGCCGCTGCTGCTCTGAATCAGCAAAGTAACGAGCAGGCCGGTTAAAACGCCGATAACCGGGCGATTAGTGAGAATCTCGAGAATGCGGCGAAGCCTGTCGCCGGCCGCTTTCTGCATCCCCGAGGCCATCATTTGCATCCCGAACAAAAAAAGACCGAGACCTCCGATAGTCTTGGCGGCAATTTCCCAGTACAATATCTAACCTCCCGGGCACCTGGCTTGAGGCTCTCTATATACCCGTACTATTATAATTGATCCGGTAGACCTTTTCAATTATTTCTAAACCAGAGCCATTTGCGTTGTAATGAAATCCCTTTAAAAAAATAGTGTGTTCCCCAACCCCTACTGTAAAAGGCAAGCAAATATGGACGGGTTTTAAACATTAGGCCGGCTCGATTTAACAAAAATAACCAAATATTTAATTTTTAGAGACACCACTCCCACGGCTGGTAGTATTAATGCAACCCTTGCGCTAAGCGGATTTTA
>JAKOVL010000002.1 GCA_029782095.1 Bacillota bacterium
TCCGGGTCCTTGCATGCAATACTTATTCGCTGGCCCCAGGAGCAAAGGACGGTGGCGAACAATTAACGCTTTCGAATTTAAGCAACCTGAGACACTGTTCGCTGCGGCTGCTTCGTCACCTTGTGCCGCCCAGTTTTGCGTGTACTGTTCAAATGAAAGGAGGTTGGCATCTGCAAAAAGAGGCTTTATACAGTAGATTTATAGCGGTTGAATTTGCAGCGGTAAATCTAAATTTGAAAGGAGATCATATTTATGTCTAACGGTGGCGTCAAGGCAACTGTTTCTACCCCGGTAACAGGCCCCATCAGGACCACTGATCCACTCCCTACACCTCAGCTCTTGATTCTCGGACTGCAGCACGCCTTTACCATGTTCGGCGCAACTGTTCTGGTACCCATTTTAACAGGTTTAAGCGTGAGCGTGGCTTTATTCGCCGCCGGCATCGGAACCCTGTGGTTTCACCTGGTTACCAAGGGGAAGATGCCGGTTTTCCTGGGTTCTTCTTTTGCCTTTATCGCCCCGGTGGCGCTGGTAATCAGTGAACAGGGCATTCCGGCAGCACAGGGTGGTATAATTGTTGCCGGCATAATCTACTGCGTTATGGCTATACTAATAAAATTTTTAGGCCCTGAGTTTATGCACAAAATATTACCGCCGGTGGTTACAGGGCCGGTAATCATGGTGATCGGACTTAACCTGGCCCCGGTAGCCATCGGAAGCGCCAGCGAGAACTGGATCATAGCTCTAATAGTACTACTCACGGCTATCATTGTCAATACCTATGTAAAGGGCTTTTTCCGCCTTATCCCGGTCCTCGTTTCCCTGGCCGTCGGCTATGTGGTATCCTTGGTGTTCGGCATCGTGGATTTGACGCCGGTACAGCAAGCCAGCTGGTTTGCCATTCCGGATTTTACTCTGCCGGTGTTTAATGCCGCCGCCATCGGCCTGATTGCCCCAGTGGCCATCGCCACCATGGTGGAGCACGTCGGGGACGTACTGGCGGTCGGTGCGACGGTAGAGGAGGACTTTGTGAAGGATCCGGGACTGCCGCGGACCCTGATCGGGGATGGCATCGCCACAGCCCTGGCCGGTTTGATCGGCGGCCCGGCCAATACCACCTATTCGGAGAACACTGGGGTGCTGGCCCTGACCAGGGTCTGGAAGCCCGGAGTTATGAGGGTGGCTGCGGTTGTGGCCATTTTGCTGGCCATGATTCAGAAGCTGGCGGGCGTAATCCAGAGCATCCCGGACCCGGTCATCGGGGGCATCTCCATCGTCCTCTTCGGCATGATCGCCAGTGTGGGCGTGAGAACCGTTGTTGAAAATAAAGTTGACTTCAAGAAAAACAGGAACCTCCTTGTCGCCAGCGTCATTCTCGTCATCGGCATCGGCGGCGCCATGATTAACATCTATGGCAACCTGCAGTTTGGCGGAGTGGGGCTGTCGGCTATTGTGGGCATCATCCTGAACCAGATCCTGCCCCAGGATAAATAAGAATGTGATGCAAGTAACAAAATGGGGAGAAAACTCTCCCCATTTTTTTTGATCCTGCCGGTTATACTTTTTACGGAAGTGATGGCACTCTAGACAAGGAAAGGTCTCACACATTATCATGGGTGCCGGCGAAGAGGGTGGATCATGAAAGAATGCATGGTATGCGGAAACGAAATTGAAGCATCCGCCTGGCAGTGCTCTTTTTGCGGATCCCACCAGCAGCCATTAAGAAAGAGCAGGAAGGGTGCGCAGGAGCGGGTGCGTACCGTTAATGTAAAAACAGGTTTACCTCCCGTAGAAGAAGCTCTGCTGCGCTTGGAGGCGGCGCTAAATTCGGCCAGGCAGGAAGGTGTGCGGGTAGTGCGCGTAATTCATGGCTGGGGCTCCGGCGGCAGCGAAGGGAAGCTGCGGGAAGCCTGCCGGGCTTACTTAAACCGCAAAAAGGCAGAGGGGCGGATCAGGATGCTGTTCAGGGGCGAAGAATATGGCCGGGAGAATGGGTTGGTAAAAGAGCTGCTGGGCCGCTGCGGGGAACTGCGCAAGGATGAAAGGACAGACAGCGGCAACCCGGGGATTACCATTGTCGTCCTTTAGGGCCCCTCGATTAAAGGCAATATCGCTGCGGCAGGGCAGCAAATGATCTAGCAAATGATCTGATGTGGAATATAGTAAAGTGATCGCAGCTTAGAAAGGGTGTGGCGGGTTGTGGCCGGCAAAATCAAGCGTCGTCAAGCACCTCTAGTGCTGCTTCTGTTGTGCCTGGCTGCGCTGGCGGTGCTGCTATCCGGCGGATGGTCGGGCTTGGAAGAGTGGGTGCTTCGCCTGGAGCACGCTGCTGGCGGCAGCATCTTGCCTGAAGGGGTGCTGGAGGTCCACTTTATCGATGTGGGCCAGGGCGATGCCATACTTATTTCCACCGCTTTGAAAAAAATCCTGGTGGACGGCGGGGAGCGGGGGAATACGGTGCTCAACTATTTGCGGCAAGAGGGAGTGAATAAACTGGACCTGGTGGTGGGAACCCATCCCCACAGTGATCACATCGGCGGCCTGGTCAACGTACTCCAGGAAGTAGCCGTGACCGAGGTTATGGATCCCGGTGTGCCCCATACTTCAAGGCTTTTCGAGGAATACCTGGCCTTGATTGATGAAAAAGGGATCAAGTTTACCGTGGCCAGGGCCGGGGCAGCCCGCCATTTTGAAGACGGGCTGGTTTTGCAGGTGCTGCACCCCGGGGAGCCCCTTTCCTCGTCCTTGAATAATACTTCTATCGTTTTAAAGGTCATCTTCGGGCAGGTGAGCTTTCTTTTAACCGGCGACGCGGAGGAGGCCGCGGAAAGAGAGCTGCTGGAGCGGGGTCATAACCTCAGAAGCACTGTATTAAAGGTGGCGCACCACGGCAGCGAGACCAGCAGCACGCCCGATTTTATCGGTGCCGTGCGCCCGCAGGTGGCCGTGATCACGGTGGGAGAAAACAATAGTTACGGCCACCCTGATGCGGCAGTTTTAGAGCTGCTGCAAGAATATGGCGCCGCTATTTACCGCACCGACCGGCACGGGACTGTGGTGGTTATCACCAACGGTGAGACGGTGGAAATAGTAACGGAGAAGGAGGAGAAGGCGGCCTAATGGAAGCGGTGGTGGATCGCCTGGAAGGCGGGTATGCCGTGCTGCTAGTGGGCCACGAAGAGATTCGCGTGGATATCCCGTTGAGCCTTCTACCCTCGGGCATCGCGGAAGGGGACTGGCTGAAAATTAACTTTGAGCTGAATCCCGAAAAAACCTGCTCCCGCAGGGAAAGGGTGCAAAACCTGCTGGATAAACTAAAATCAAAGGAGAGGCCCTAGGCACGGAGAGGGGTAACTGCCTGTTGCAATTTCTCGTTTTTTTTAAATGCGGGTATTCTTCCCGCCGCTTGCCCTAGGGACTTTTAAAAGAAAAATCAGGCTAGATTGCTTGCCGGCAGAAGAATGCCTCGCGGTAGGCGGTGGAACCAGGAGGGGGAGCGGGCGGGATGGGAGCCGTCACTGCCCTTAAACTTGCCTAAACGCTTAAGCTAATTAAGTTGAAAGCATATCTAGATATGATTTTGTTGCGGAATATAGTAAAATAATGTCGAATAATCAATGAAAGGGGCAGTATGGTGGAGATCAAACTACAGAAAAAGTACGGCTTGCTTACAGCCATCGCTATGGTGGTAGGCATCGTTATCGGCAGCGGTGTCTTTTTTAAAGCTGAAGCTGTATTGAAAGCCACCGGAGGCAATATGCCGCTGGGTATTGCCGCATGGGGAATCGTCGGATTAATTATGCTCATATGCTCCTATACCTTTGCCATCATGGCAACAAAATACGAGAGAGTCAATGGCGTGGTGGACTACGCCGAGGCGGCATTGGGCAGCCAGTATGGCTACTATGTGGGATGGTTTATGGCGGTTATCTACACCCCCACCCTTACTTCCGTCCTGGCCTGGGTTTCCGCCCGCTATACCTGTGTCCTTCTCGGCTGGGATATTACCGGTGGATCGTGCATGACCATAGCCTGTTTTTACCTGATCTCCAGCTATACAGTGAACGCCCTATCTCCCATTGTTGCCGGAAAATTTCAGGTTTCCACCACGATCATTAAGCTGATCCCGTTAATGCTTATGGCGGTGGTGGGAACCGTGGTCGGTTTGGCCAGTGGAATGACTGCCGCCAACTTTTCGCATGTGGTTGATACCAGCGTCGGTATCGGAGGCGGGCTTTTCGCTTCGGTTGTGGCAGTGGCATTCGCCTATGAAGGCTGGATTATCGCCACCTCCATTAACTCGGAGTTAAAGGACGCCAAGAGGAATTTGCCGAAAGCGCTTATTCTTGGTTCATTAATCATTATTTTTGTTTACATTTTCTATTATATCGGCCTTGCCGGCGCCGTCAGCACCGAGGCGCTGATGGAAAGCGGTGAAGCGGGAGCAAAGTTGGCCTTCCAGAATATTTTTGGCACGGTCGGCGGATCTTTGATTTTTGTCTTTGTTATTATCTCCTGCCTGGGCACCCTAAATGGACTGATGGTGGGTTGTACCCGCGGCTTGTATGCCCTGGCCGTGCGCGATCGGGGACCCCTGCCGGAAACCTTTAAGCAGGTGGACCAGGTTACCAATATGCCCACAAACTCCTCTGTCATGGGGCTGCTGCTCTGCGGTTTCTGGCTGCTTTACTTTTATGGAGCAAATTTGACGGATCCCTGGTTCGGCCCGTTTTGCTTTGATACTTCAGAACTGCCGATCATAACTCTTTATGCAGCCTATATTCCTATTTTCATTATGCTGATGAAGAAGGAAAAGGATCTACCTGTGTTGAAGCGGTTCGTTATGCCTGTGCTTTCCGTAATGGGCTGCATCTTCATGGTAGTTGCGGCCTGGTTAGCGCACGGCATGTCAGCTGTATATTACTTGATTGTTTTCGCTGTGATCATGTTCATCGGGGCTTTCTTCAGCGCAGCTAAAGACAATGATTATGGCGCCGGCCATAAAAATCTGAGCTCCTGAAGTGATCCAAGGATGGATCGCTTTATCCCGCCGGTGACTTGCAATGGCCAACCTTTCGCTGTAGTATTAGTTTGAGCAGTTTAACGCGGAAGGGAGATCAAGCACTGGATCGAGAAAAAGCAATTCTGGTCGGACTGGACCGGCCCGGCCTGGCGGAAAATTTTGAAACAGCCATGGCCGAACTGGAGCTGCTGGCGGAAACGGCCGGCGCGGAAGTGGTGGGAGTGGTGACTCAGCGCCGGCCGGCACCCGATCCGGCTTATTATATCGGGCCGGGAAAAGCACGGGAACTGGCCGCAATGATGCGGGAGCAACAGCTTCCGCTGGTCATCTTTATGGATGAACTGTCCCCTTCCCAGGTGCGCAACCTTGAGCGGCTAATTGAAGCGAAAATTGTGGATCGCACCGCCTTAATCCTGGATATTTTTGCCCGGCGGGCCCGCTCCCGTGAAGGCAAGCTCCAGGTGGAGCTGGCCCAGCTGCAGTATCTACTGCCTCGCCTAATCGGGCTGGGCAAGCAGCTCTCCCGCCTGGGCGGCGGAATCGGCACCCGGGGGCCCGGTGAGACCCGGCTGGAAGTGGACCGCCGGGTCATCCGCAAGCGCATCGCCAGCCTGCAAAAGGAGATTCAAGATATACAGCGCCACCGGGCCCTGCACCGGCGGCGCCGGCAGCGCAGCGGGCTGCCGGTGATCAGCCTGGTGGGCTATACCAATGCCGGCAAGTCAACCCTATTAAACAGCCTAACCGGGGCGGAGCTTTACACTGAAGATAAGCTCTTCGCCACCCTGGATCCTTCGGTGCGCCGAGGCAGCCTGGAAAACGGCAAAACTGTTCTTTTTACAGATACAGTCGGCTTTATTCAATTTTTACCCAAGACCCTAGAAACAGCATTCCGGGCTACCCTGGAAGAAATCGATTCCTCGGACCTGCTGCTGCACGTGGTCGACCTGCATCACTCCGATTTTGAAACCCAGATTGCAGTGGTGCGGCGGCACCTGGAGCGCATCAGCCCTGATTATCATACCCGGGAGCTATTGGTCTTCAATAAAATTGACCTGGCGGGCAGCGCCTCAAGCTACAGCTGGCTGAAGCGCCATTACCCGGAGGCCTGCTTTGTCTCTGCCCGCACAGGGGCCGGCCTGCATCTCCTGCGCCGGCAGATTGCGGCCATGCTGGAAGTGGAGCATCACCAGATTAAAGTCTACCTGCCCTATGCGCAAAGCGCCCTTTTAGATCAAATTCGTCGGCGCGGCCAGGTAATAGAGCTGGACTATCAGGGTTCCTTTGTGACTGTCACAGCGCGGGTGGAACCTGCGCTGGCCAGCCAGCTGCTGGAGTTTTCGTTCCCGCCGGAGACTGCGGCGCAGAAAGCAGGACAGAGCAGAGCAGGAGAAGGAGAGGAAAATAGCTGATGAGTAAACCCTGTGCCTGGATTGAGAGGTTATCGCTGCCCCGGGAACTTGCCGGCCTTGCGCAGCGGGCTTTGTCACGGGCGGCGGCCCGTTGGCCTGAAATTGAGGATATTTCCTTTGCCAACCAGTTGCGCGTGCTGCAGGCCCTGCAGCAGGTCAGACTGGGCGAAGAAGATTTCCAGGACAGCAGCGGCTACGGCTATAACGACCGTGGCCGCGAGAAGCTGGAGCAGGCTTTTGCTGCCGCTTTCCAGGCGGAAGCGGCCCTGGTGCGCACACAGATGGTTTCCGGCACCCACGCCCTGGCCACAGCCCTTTTTGCTCTGCTGCGACCCGGTGACACGCTGCTTTTCTTGACCGGAAAACCTTATGACACCATGCAGGCAGTAACCGGCGACAGGGGAAAGGAGGAGGGGACCTTAAAAGAGTGGGGCATTAGGACCCAGTTCCTGCCCCTTACAGAAGAGGGTCTGCCCGACTTTGGCGCCCTGGGGGCGGGACTCAAGCCGAAACTGGCCTATATTCAGAGATCGGCCGGCTATTCCCTGGAGCGCAGCTCCCTCACCATCGCGCAACTAGAGCAAATTATCCGGCAGGTTAAAAGTATCTTTCCGAAAGTGTGGGTGCTGGTGGACAACTGTTACGGTGAGTTTACGGAAACGGAAGAGCCGGCGGCAGCGGGAGCGGATTTAACCGTTGGCTCCCTGATCAAAAATCCCGGCGGTGGCCTGGCCCCGGGCGGCGGTTATGCCGCCGGCCACGCCGAGCTGATTCGTAAAGTGGCGGCGCGCTTAACTGCTCCCGGTCTTTATGGCGATCTGGGCGCCACCACCGGCAAGCGCCTTCTTTTCCAGGGGCTGTTTATGGCCCCCGTCCTGGTAGAGAACGCCCTGAAAAACGCAGTTTTTGCCGCTGCCCTGTTCAATGAAATGGGCTATGAAACCAGGCCGCCCGTTGATGAGCGGCGCGGTGATATTGTCCAGGCCATTATACTGCAGGAGAAGAAAAAGGTGATCCGCTTTTGCCAGGCCATTCAAGCCGCTTCCCCGGTAGAGCCCCATCTGACCCTGGAGCCCGCCGCGCTGCCAGGTTACCTTGATCCGGTGATCATGGCTGCGGGTACTTTTTACCAGGGTGCTTCAGGAGAACTGAGTGCCGATGCACCGATGCGCGAGCCGTATGCCGTCTTTCTGCAGGGTGGGCTGACCTTGCCGCACGCCATTTGGGGTACCTCCAGGGCTGCCCAGGCCGTATGGGAGTGCGGCTAGAGGCGCCTGAAAATGCCCACTACCTTGCCGAGGATCTCCACCTCGCGGGTCACAATCGGATCATAAGCTTCGTTTTCCGGTTGGAGCCTGATTCCGTCTTTTTCCAGGAAAAAACGCTTGATCGTCGCTTCATCGCCTAACAGGGCTGCCACGATCTCACCGTTTTCTGCTGTTTGCTGCTGGCGGATGATCACGTAATCGCCGTCATAAATGCCGGCGCCAATCATACTGTCACCCTGCACCCGCAGGACGAAACAGTTGCCGCCGGGAGCAATTTCAGGAAGGATGGGGAAGTAGCCTTCACGGTTTTCTTCGGCCAGGATGGGATGCCCGGCGGTGATGCGGCCGACCAGCGGGGCAAAGTAGCAGCGCTGGTCCATTCCGCTGCCGGCCCGCTGCAGAAGCTCAATGGCCCGGGGGCGGGTACTGCTGCGCCTGATGTAGCCTTTGGCCTCCAGCGAAGAGAGGCAGCTGTGCACGGTGGAGGTGGAGGGGATGCCCAAGGCTTTGCCAATTTCCCGCACCGAGGGCGGGTAATTGCACCGGGCCACCTCTTTTTTAATAAACTCGAGCACCTGCGTTTCCCGTGGACTCAAAGGCTCCATGAATATCCCCCCTTATTTTCCAGCATTATACCATAGCCCTGATAAAAAAACAACTGTTCGCCGCGGCGCGCCAGGCGCATGAATGATCTGATATGTTGCATACTAGCCCTATCAGATGATAGAGGGGTTGGTCTGCATGAAGGTACCCTGGAGTGCTGATGGTATTTTAAACGGACGGAAGGTTGAGCATTTCCAGCATATTGACCCTGCACCGGAAGACGAAGCGGTGGAGGAGAGCGGGGAGGAGGAGTGGGAGGAGGAGGTGATCCCGCCCAGCCGCTATCCCTACCCTCGCTTCTGGGAAATGGAAGAAGAACAGCTGTAGGGGCAGGTAATCCTTGCACCCCCCCACCCCGGCCCTCCCCCACGGGGGGGAGGGGGGGAGGGTTACGGTCTGTTTCCATGTTCACGGTGCCCGGCGCGGCAGCGGCGGTTCCCTCTCCCCCGGTGGGAGAGGGTTAGGGAGAGGGGGAAAAATAGCCCCTCTTTACCCTCGAATATGCAAAAACATGCTGCTGGAGTCGTGACTTTAATCTTTTCTTCTGGCTTCTGGGTTCTGAATTCTGGATTCCTTTAGACCGCCCAAAGCCTGCTTTCCCGGTTCTCCTGGGTACTGGCTCCTGTATCCTGTCTCCTGCCTTAATGCCCCCCACCCCGCCCTCCCCCACGCGAGGGGAGGGAGAGGGGTGGCTTATCCATTCGTCTCCCCGTTTTCATTCCCGTTCAGCTTCAGCATCTTGTTCAGGCCGTTGAGGTATGCCTTGACGCTGGCTTCAATGATATCGGTGCTGGTGCCGCGGCCGGTGACGGTTTTACCGTTGCAAGTCATCTTAACATTAACTTCACCCAGGGCGTCGCGGCCTTGCGTCACCGCGTTGAGCCGGTAACTCTCCAGAACGATATTCATCCCGCTTATTTTGTTAATGGCGTTGTAGGAGGCGTCAATGGGGCCGCTGCCGGTGGCCGCCTCTTCAAGAATAGTGTCGTCTTCTTTTTTCAACCGGATCATCGCTGCGGGAATGCTCTTGGTGCCGCTGACTGTCTGCAGGTACTCGAGGCGATAGGTCGGCTCCGCCGCGGAAAGATGATCCAGGACCAGCGCCTCCAGGTCTTCGGGGTAAACTTCTTTTTTCTTGTCAGCCAGCTCCAGGAAATGTTTGTAAATGGTTTCCAGTTGGTCTCCCTCCAGGGCAAAGCCCAACTGCTTGAGCTGGTGCTGCACCGCATGGCGGCCGGAGCGCGCCGTTAAAAACATCTGGGCCGCCTTGCCCCCGATCAGAGAGGCGTCGATAATCTCGTAGGTTTCCTTGTTTTTCAACACCC
>JAKOVL010000034.1 GCA_029782095.1 Bacillota bacterium
CATTTATCTTAAATCCCCCCGGCCTCCTTTTCCAAGGGGGGGGCTAGAAATGCTCCTTTTTCAAAGGGGGAAGCCAGAAAGGCCTCTTTGTCAAAAGAGAAGTTCAGATAATATCCTTTTCCAAGGAGAAGAAAAAACATATTATTTATACCTTGCATAGCGAGGCATTATGTTATATAATGGTCGCATGATGGAGCTGACAAACCCGTTGATCCAAATTAAAAAAGGGGCCCTTGATTTCTGCGTGCTGGCGCTGATCGCCCGGGGCGAGAGCTACGGTTACGAGATCGTGAAAACCCTGGGCGAGCAGGGACTTGCCACCTCCGAGGGGACGGTTTACCCCTTGCTGGCCAGGCTGCAGAAGGAGGAGCTGGTCACGTCATACTGGCGGCAAATGGATGAGGGGAACCCCCGGAAATACTACCGGATTACCGCAAAAGGCGAGGCGGCGCTGGCCCTGTTCAAGGAGCACTGGGGGGAATTTGTAAGCGCGGTGAATCAAGTTTTGGAAGGAGGCGTACAGGTTCATGGATCGTAAAAGCGAGAATGTGCTCCGGCGGTATCTGGGAGAAATCGAGCGGGAGCTGGAGCGGCTGCCCCGGGCCGTTCGCCGGGAGATCGCCGCCGAGATCCGCTCTCACCTGCTTGAAGAGTGGCGCCGCTGCGATGAGCCAACCACGAAAAAGCTGCTCAGTATCATTAATAACTTCGGCGAGCCCCGGGAGATTGCCGCGGGCTACCTTGAAGAGTATTCCGGCGAGCCCGCGGGCGCCTGCCGCGGTGAAGCGCCCTACCCGCCCAGCTGGCTGGTCATCGCCCTGACCGTCTTTCTCTGGCCGGTGGGGATAATCCTGGCCTGGCTTTCGCCGGCCTGGAGAACGAGGGATAAGCTCATCGCCACGCTGATACCGCTGTTTTTATTTCTTATCGTCCTGGTGGGAGTCTGGCTCTTTTCAGTGGAATTTTCTTAAAGGGAGGTAAAGCGTCATTTCATTTATAGCCATCCTTTTTCAACTTATGATTTTCGCGCCTCTATTATCGGCAATTTACCTGGCCGCAACCAGAAAACGGGGCTATTGATCCGGAACAACTTAACCGCCGGCTCAGGATGACATACCCGAAAGTCCCTTTATATAAAGGGGGATAGGGGGATTTTACCTTCCAATCCGGTCATTTTTTTCAGGACAGCCGGGCGTTTTAAGCGGTTGATGAAATAATTATGCTTATCTGGACGAAAAGAATTATCCAAATACACTTGACAATGGACTTGGTATCGGTTTATAATACAGTAAACACGCGTTTACAGCGGGGTTGACATGAAAAAGACTCTGCTCAACAGTGAAGACATTGCCAGGCTGGCCGGAGTTTCCCGGAGTACCGTTTCCCGGGTGATCAACAATTACGCCAACGTGCCTCCCGAAACCAGGGCACGGGTGGAGAAGGTGATCAAGGAATACGGCTACGTGCCCCATGCCTCGGCCAGGTC
>JAKOVL010000047.1 GCA_029782095.1 Bacillota bacterium
GGCGGGGAACGGGGCGTCAACCAATCCGGCCTACCGCTTGAACGGCGGCCCCGCCGCTTAAGCGGGAAAGCAACGGGGCTGGCGGCTTCCGGATTCCGCTCCGGGAAGCCGGAGCCGCGAGATACAAAACCGGAGCTAAGCCTGTAGAAGTTCCTGTAGCTTGGCCTTCGGACGCGGGTTCGATTCCCGCCGCCTCCACCATTAACATTTAAAGCAAAAGAGCTTAAACTCTCATGGTATTAGTTCTTTTACTCTTACCATGTTTTTTTATATATTAAACATTAATTAATATTTTTGCCCAAGGGAAAGCGGTAATGGTGATCAGATCGTGAAAAAGCAAAAAGCAAAGATATAGAACTTAAACTGAGAAAATGATTGTAATGCACAACTAGGCAACGGCATCTATATTTGCCTAATTTTTCAATAAAACCAGGCGCGAGCCATATCGTTTATGGCCTCGCGCTTTTTTATGAGTAATTGACGGGGTCAGGTCTTGGAATGTGAAAAGTATTGTCAGGAGTCAGGTCTTGGAATGTAAAAGAACGGCCCCGGCCGATGCGTTTTGGGCTTCGTTTGCAAAGGAATTCCTTGATAATTTGGCGAAGGAAAATAATCGAAACAAAATTTCCGTTATGACAGCGTTCGAGATTAGTACATGGAGTTAATAAAAAAAGATCACACGACAACACGCAAATATTAAATATCCTCCTGGCGGCTGAAGTGTAAACCGTTAACAAAGAGGATCACAAAAAACACGCAAGGGCACAGGGAAATGGAAAACGTTCTTCTTGCTTTCGGTCTAACCTTATTTGCCGGTCTAAGTACGGGTATAGGCAGTATCATTGCTTTTGTTGCCAAAAAGAGTAATCCCAAATTTTTATCTGTCAGTCTTGGTTTTTCGGCAGGGGTAATGATCTATGTTTCCATGATTGAAATTTTCTTCAAAGGCCAGGCCTCCCTGGTTAATGAGCTTGGCCCTGGAAAAGGCCCGTGGATTACAGTTCTTGCTTTTTTCGGAGGCATGTTCCTAATCGGTATTATTGACAAACTGATTCCTTCATCTGAAAACCCCCACGAGCTTCATTCCGTTGAAGAGATTCAAGAAGTAAACCCTGGGACAAGCCACCACATGGAGCAGGTCAGAAAGCGAGAGGACGCAGAAAAAAATCAAAAGCTCCTGCGCATGGGCATTTTTGCTGCCTTGGCCATTGCGATTCACAATTTTCCCGAGGGCATTGCCACCTTTATAGCCGCCCTTCAGGAACCTCGGATTGCCATCCCCATAGCCATAGCCATTGCCATCCATAACATACCTGAAGGTATAGCCGTTTCCGTTCCCATATACTTTGCCACGGGCAGTAAAAGCAAAGCGTTCCTCTATTCGTTTCTATCGGGGTTTTCCGAGCCTGTTGGAGCCCTGTTGGGCTACCTAATTTTGAGGCCGTTTATAAGCGATATGGTAATGGGGATCATTTTTGCCCTGGTGGCAGGCATAATGGTATTTATCTCCCTGGACGAATTGCTTCCCTCCGCCCGCGAATATGGGGAACACCATCTCTCTATATACGGCCTCGTTGCGGGAATGATGGTTATGGCTGTAAGCTTGCTTCTGTTTATGAACTAGCGGGGTCAGGTCTTGAAATTAAGCACAACTATGGGGTCAGGTCTTGAAATATAAGTTTTTTGCACTAGTACATAGCTGGGGTAAGGGGTTTTGAAAATAAAGCGCTTAAAAAGTGCTTTTGAGCAGGGTTAATGTGACATAGGACTAAGGAACATTTGTTCTTACAGAACCGTCAGGGTTAAGACGACTTTGACGGTGTTTTTTACGATCTAATTGATCCTTCTTGCTCCTAAAGTTGACGTGCCGGGCACCAAAGCAAAAAGTTGAAAATGTTGCCGAACCCGATATCATTGTCAGAATATTCAATTTAGTTGACAAAGTTGACGTGCCAGGCACTGATTATGTTAACTTCCAGCTGCGTTCTCCGCCGACGCGGATATCGCGGCGCAGGAAGAGGAGCCAGGCGGCGGCGGCCGCCAGCAGGGCGGCGGCCAGCAGGCCCAGCAGCCAGCATAGCTCCAGCCCTTCCACAGCGGTGCCGCCCTGGTAGTAATGAAGGGGAGTGTATTTCATAACCGGCTGCAGCTTTTCGTTAAGATTGGCCAGACCCGCCAACAGGTAGTTGCCTACCAGGAGAGCCCCGGTGGCCATGCCGGCGATGCGGGCGGCGGGCAAAATCATGCTCAGCAGCAGGGCCAGGGAGGCAAAGAGCATCAATACGGCCAGCAGGGGGAGGAAGGGGAGGAGCAGTTGCCTCCAGGTCAGGTCCATCCCTATGGAGCGGGAGGGCAGAGCCCAGCTCAGCCAGCCCGCGGCCAGGATTATAACCAGGGCCGCCAGCAGGGCGGTCCAGCGTCCCCAGAACAGCCCGCTGCGGCTTACCGGCTGGGCCATGACCAGGTCCAGGGTGCCTCTCTCTTCGTCTCCGGCCAGCAAGCCGGCGCCCGTCCCGATGGCCAGAATGCCGATGATCAGGTGCATGTAGGAGAAGAAGTAGACGTCCAGGTACCCCATGGGCGTGGCGATGGCGTAGATATTTTCAAAGAAAGCGACCATCCCCTGGGGAAAGGCTTTAATATAATCTATGATGGCATCGCCCATATCGACCATGCTGGGATAGAAGAAAGCCAGCAACAAGTCGTAAAGGACCACCCCCAAAGACCACCCTATAATCTGCCAGCGCAGGCGGCGCAGCATATGCTTAAACTCGGCCTGCATCTTCTTGTTCCTCCCTCGGGTCGTTCTTTTGGCCGTTCTTGTAGTAGGCCAGGAAAACCTCTTCCAGGGAGAGGTGGTCGGATTGAAGGTCGCTCACCGGAAAAGCGCCCAGGGCCTTGATAAACCCGTCCACTTCTCCTTCCACCTGCAGGGTTGCTTCCCGGTCGCCCTTTCGCTCCACCAGGGTTACCCCTTCCACCGCCGTTAGGGGGTCGATGTCTACCGGTTCCCGAAAGCGCAGCCGGAAGCGGCGCAGGGACATGTTGATCAGGGCGCCCGGTTCGGCCTCTTCCACGATCACCCCGGAGCGGATGATCGCCACCCGCTCGGCGATGGCCTCCACCTCGCTGATAACATGGGAGGAGAAGAAGACGGTGGCGCCGCCGGCCCGGGCTTCCCTAAGCAGCCGGTAGACCACCTGCTGCATGAGGGGGTCCAGGCCGCTGGTGGGTTCATCCAGCAGCAGGAGCTCGGGGCGGCTCATCAAGGCCTGGATCAGGCCCACCTTCTGCTTGTTGCCCTTGGAGAGGTTTTTAACCGGTTTCTCCAGGTCCAACTCCAGCTGCTCCGCCAGCCGGCGCACGTAGCGCCAATCGCTCCGGCGGCCCCGCAGATTGTCGAAGTAGCGCAGCGTTTCCTTAACCGTCAGGTTGCCTTCCAGCTTTAGTTCCCCGGGGAGGTAGCCTACCCTGGAACGGAGCGCCACCGAATCTTTCCGGGGATCCAGCCCCAGGACCCGCATCTGCCCGGATTGGGGGCGGATCAAGTCCAGCAGGCAGCGGATGGTAGTGGTCTTCCCGGCCCCGTTGGGGCCGAGGAAGCCCAGGATTTCGCCGCGCCTTACTTCCAGGTTTACGCCTCGCAGCGCCTGAACCGGGCCGTAAGCTTTGGTTAAGCCCTTAATTTCAATAGCCAAGGCATCTTTCAAGCGTGAAACCCCTTTCACAAAAAATGTTCCAGGCTAGAAAAAACGGATTGCCCTTGCCGCCGGGCGGGTTTTCTCCTATGCGGCTTTCACTGTATCCCTTTCTCCTTTTTCAGTCCAATTAAATCACCGTTTTAATCGCACCGCAATGGCGACACTGGCCAGCCCGGCGCTGTATCCCTCGGCGCCCCATAATATCTCCCTTTGCGCCATACCATATTTTTTGCCCCGGACGGAGCCGCCCAATGATTATATCTCGTTTTCATCATAACATAATTGAAAACATTCTTATACTGTTCTTTAATTTTAACAAACATTCTTATACTGTTTATTAATTTAAAGGTGGTTGGGAAACCCTCGGGAAAGATCGCCCTATGAAGAAGCACTCCACCCTATCTTGTATCTTTATTAATAGCGATAATAACAGCGACTCCATAAGGCACTATGGCCCTTTGGGGGGAGCGGCCCGGGGGGTGGCGGCCGTGAATTCACCGCCTCCGGGATGTCGGAGCAGGGGAAAGGCGAATTTTGTCTAAGTAATTACCCAAATAGTAAATAGTAGAACCAGGCTCTGCGGGGTCAGGGTGGCGGCTCCGAGTTCAACGGCAGCGGTTGGCCGCAAGACCCGGGCCTGGGTCCAAAAAACGGAAAAGGAGGGTGCTCCCCGTCACAGGGACGGATCGCGAGCCAGTGTTGGGATGAAAGGGAAAATAGCCATAGTCGGAGCCGGCCACGGCGGCCTGGTGGCGGCACATATCCTGGGGCGGCACGGTTATAAGGTAGATATATTTGAAAAGAACAAGCAGGGCGAAGTCAGCTACGATTGGCATGACGACGTGACGCCCCATGTTTTTACCAGGCTGAATATACCCCTGCCGGACTCGAAGCACTATTTCTGGAAAAGAGACTGGTCTTTCGTCACTCCCGACGGCAAGAGCATTATCCGGATTTACCAGGACAAGGAAAAAGTTGACTTATCCATGGAGCGCCGCCCCCTGGTGGAGCTGCTCTTGGCCCGGGCCGCGGAGCGGGCCAGCATCCATTACGAAGCCCGGGCCGAAGGGCTGGTTATCAAGGATAAGCGGGTCCGGGGCGTGATTGTAAACGGGGAGGAGGTCCTGGCCGACCTGGTCATCGACAGCTCCGGGGTTCACTCCGTATTGAGGGAGCAGCTCCCCGAAGAGTACCGGATTCAGCGCCGCCCCCGGGAAGAGGAAGTATTTTATGCTTACCGGGCTTTTTATAACCGCCGTCCCGGCTCAAAAGTGCCGGAACAACATACCAACAAGGCCTACCTCAAGCACCTGGGGGAAGAGGGAATCTCCTGGTGCATTTACGACCCGTCGGACACGGTGAACGTCCTGGTGGGCCGGACCAGGCGGCTGGACGAAGAAACCTTGCAGCGGGGCCTGCAGGCGCTCCGGGAGGACAACGAAATTATCGGCGACCAGGTTTTGAGAGGCGGTTTTGTGGTGGCTATCCCCATCCGCTATCCCCTTTCGCGCATGGTCGGTCCCGGCTACGTGGCCGTGGGGGACAGCGCCTTCATGACTATTCCCCTGCTGGGTTCGGGCATCGCCACCTCCATGACGGCGGGGCATATCCTGGGGGAAGTTATCGCCGGCGCACCGGAGAAGCCCCTGGAGATGGAGAACCTGTGGCGCTACCAGGTGCGGGTCATGACCGAATTCGGGGCCAACAACGCCGGGGTAGATGTCCTGAAGAGATGGCTGCTGACGGCCGACAACGACGATATCAGCTACCTGATGAGCCATAAGGTGGTGGACGGCAACGATCTCAAAAAGCTGGCCGTGGGGGAACTAATCCAGCTTACTCCCCTGGATATGCTGCACAAGGTATCCGTGGGCTACCGGAGGCTGGGACTGCTGCTGAAGGTTAACCGGGTGCTGATGAAGGTCAACAAGGTGAAAAGGCACGCCCTGAATATTCCTCCCGCTTACGACGAAGCCAGGATACAGGCCTGGCAAGACAAATTGGACCGGCTGGTGAATTCATAAACAGAGGCTTGGCATATGAAAACGTGGAAGATACTCATAATCCCGGCCGTTGTTCTGGCTTCCGTGATCTTTTTCAGGGTCCAGACCGGCTGGCTGCAAACCAGCGAGTTTGTAATCTCCTCTCCCAAGGTGCCGGAAGCCTTCGATGGCTTCAAGATTTTGCAACTCTCGGACTTGCACAGTGCCCGGTTTGGCGATAACAACAACGCCCTCCTGCGCAGGATCGACGCCGCCAAGCCGGATATCATTGTCATGACCGGAGATATGCTCAACTCTCAGAGGGATCGGGGAGAGGTGATCCTGGATTTGGTTTCCCGGCTCACCGGCGCGTACCCGGTCTATTATATTTCCGGCAACCACGAGCAGATCGCCGCCTTCCTGGCCCGCCAGGAGGGGCTGGACTGGTATGACCGCTTTGTGCATGAACTTCAGAACAGGGGAGCGCAGCTGCTGGACAACCGCCGGGTGGAGCTGGAAGCGAAAGGGGCGCGGATCAATCTTTGCGGGCTGCTGATCCCCCTCCCTTTCTACAAGGGAAAAAACGTGGCCAGCTACGAAGGAGAGGCCCGTTTCAGCCCGGAGCACATAGTTGAGGCCCTGGGCAGCTTAAACCGGGAAGAATTCAATATCCTGCTGGCTCACAACCCCGCCCATTTTGCCGAATATGCCGCCTGGGGAGCCGACCTGGTTTTAGCCGGGCACACCCACGGCGGGATAATCAGGATACCCTTCCTGAAAGGGCTCCTCTCCCCGGAGATAGCCTTCTTTCCCGAATACGATGCGGGGATGTTCACCATGGAACAGTCCACCATGGTTGTAAGCCGGGGGCTGGGCAGCGTCCCCCTGGGAATCCGGGTCTTTAACTGCCCGGAGCTTTGTCTCATCAAACTGCATAGTGCAAAAGAGGGCGGTTCCTAATTTGCAAAAAGTAAATAAAAGAGGACGGTCCTTTGCTTAAGGGCAAAAGGCAAGGCAACCCAGGTATAAGGGACGGTCCCCTATTGGCAACCTATTGGCAAAAAGAAAATGGAAAAGGGAGCAGTCATCGGTCTAAGGGCAAAAGTAAAGGTAAAAGGGAGAAAGGTCGTTTCCTCTTTACAAAAAGCCAAGTTAACAAAAGGGGTCCAGATTTGGAAAAAAGCAAAGAGAGACAATAAAGAGGGACAATGTTAAAGGGAACGGTGCTCATTTTTTAAAGTTATGTAGAAGGGGACATTCTCTTGTCCCCCAAGCGCATAAGTCAAAATATCTCTGGATGGAAGGAATCCACCCGTGGGCGGATGGATCAAACTTTATTATTCTGCCGCATCGCCGGTGTTTGGCAGCAAGGGGTCAACGGTAATGAAGCAGATATTGCGGCAGAATACGATAATGAGACTGTCGTTTAATTGTGCCGGCGCCACGCCGACAACCGGGGTAGGCCTCAGGATTAAAGCCGTGGGCGTAACTTTGATTAGCGTACCGTAAACCGTCCCGCACTCTGTTTCTACGGCCAGATCCCTGCCGATCAACAATTTTAACCCCTTCGGGCAGTTGCATTTGTCCCATTTAAACTTTTTAAACCTTTTCCACCTTCTCCTCGGACTCATCCTCACCCTTCCTTTCTATTAGGATAGTATATTTTATGATCTGCTTCCCGGTATTGCTACATTTTCAGCAGCGCCAAAATAATTAACTTTTTCCGGGAGGCCGGCACCGCGGCAGCAGGCCGGGCAAAGCCTCTTGTAAACAGATGCCGGCAGCGGGGCAGAGCCCGGCGGCGGTCCCGGCCCAGTAGTGCAGGACCTGGCAGAACTCCCGCCCTGGTACCGCCCTTGGACGTACTTAACAATGGATTAATACTTCGGGGGCGTCCAGTTGGAAAGGCAGCGCATACAATTAAGCGGGCTTCATGTATCGGGAAGAAGCTTTTGCCGGCGAAACTGGAAGCTGCAATGTATGAATGTATGCCAATAGGCAAAAACCGGTATATTGAAGCCGATAACGGGGCCGCGAACTCCTCTACAACAAACAGGGCAGGCTGTTAGTTATCCCTGACCTGTAAACAGATGCCGGCAGGGGGGCAGCGCAGGGGGAGGGAGCATATTTGCACAATACAATTATCTTCCGAAGAGGTTTGCCTGTGCGGGAGAGCGCGGGCGAGTTGAAGGCAGCGGGCAAGCCGGGAAAGGTCTATTGCTGGGTTATGGTAAGAAAAACTTGCCTTTTGGATGCGCATCCACCGCCGAAGAAATCTGTTCTATTGTTGGGTTATGGTAAGAAAGAAGTTGCCTTCTGAATGTGCATCCACCGCCGAAATCTGGTCTATTGTTGGGTTATGGTTGTTGGGTTAATGGCAGGAAAGAACATCTGGGGACAGGTTTTTTCAAAGAAAGGGCTGGCCGATGCTTTAAAAGAAAAGGGTTGATGGAAGAAAGGGCTGTGCTCCCCGCTTAAACCCCGGAATAAGCGGAGAAGCCTCCGTCCACAGGCAAAACGATGCCCGTTACAAAAGAGGCTCCGTCGGATAGCAGGTAGAGCAGGGCAGCGATTAGCTCCTCCTCCCGGCCGAACCTCTGCAGCGGTGTGGCCGCAAGAATCTTATTCGTCCGGGAAGTGGGGGTTCCGTCTTCGTTATACAACAAGTCCCGGTTCTGGGCGGATACAAAAAAGCCCGGGGCGATGGCGTTGACCCGGATGTTGGCCCGGGAGAAGTAGACGGCCAGCCAGCGGGTAAAATTGCTTACCGCCGCCTTGGCCGCACTGTAGGCGGGAATTTTGGTCAGCGGGGTGAAGGCGCTCAAGGAGGTGACATTAATAATGCTGCCCCCCTTGCCTTCGGCCATATCCCTGGCAAAGACCTGGGTCGCCAGCAGGGTTCCGGTAAAGTTTACGCCGAAAACCAGCTGGATGCTTTCCGGGTCCAGGGAGAAGAAAGACCTAATCCCGGGGTCGCCGGCATCCCCTTTTTCGTAATATTCCTTGTCGGTAGTGGCCCGCGGGTTGTTCCCGCCGGCACCGTTAATCAATATATCGCAGGGGCCGAATGCGGCAGAAACCTCTTCCTTAACGGCCAGCAGGTTCTCCCGGTCCAGGACATTGGCCTGGAACGCCCGAGCCCGGCCGCCTTCGGCGACGATCTCGGCGGCTGCTTTTTGCGCCGCTTCCAGGTTAAGGTCAAGCAGCGCCACCCGGGCGCCGCAGCAGGCCAGCGCCCTGGCAAACATGCTGCAGAGCACCCCGCCGCCCCCGGTAATTACGGCGACCTTGTCCCCAAGGTTAATGCTGAAAGGCAGTTCCACATCCCTGGCCATGGACGTCTCCCCCTATCTTATGCCGTCCCGTTCCGGCAGGCTTTCATCTTTTCCACCGCTTCAAAAAGCCCGGCGATATAGGTTGCTCCCAGGGCCCGGTCAAATAGGCCGTAACCGCCCCGGCCTTCCTCGCCCCAGATCATCCGGCCATGGTCGGGCCGGACGTAGCCGTCAAAGCCGCTCTCCACCAGGGCTTTGACCAGGGCATACATGTCCAGGCTGCCGCAGCTGCTGGGATGAGCCGCCTCCTGGAAACACTTATCGCCGGTAATCAGGATATTTCTCAAGTGGACGAAAGGGATCCTGCCGGCAAACTTTTTAATCATGCGGGGCAGGTTGTTTTGAGGGTTTGCTCCCAGGCTGCCCGTGCAAAAGGTCAGCCCGTTGGCGGGGCTCTCCACCAGCCCCAGCAGTCTCTCCAGGCTGGCTTCGTCCACGATGATCCGGGGCAGGCCGAAGACCGGCCAGGGCGGATCGTCGGGATGAATGGCCATCTTTACTCCCGCCTCTTCAGCAACGGGGATAATTTTCTGTAAGAAGGCGGCCAGGTTGGCCCACAGTTGTTCTTCATCCACCTCCCGGTAGCGGCGGAGCAACTCCTGCAGCTGCTCCCGGGAGTAGCTCTTGTCCCAGCCGGGAAGGGAGAGTTCGCTCCGGGCGGGGTTGAGCCGCTCCATGGCACCGTGGTCGTAAGCCAGCACCCGGGAACCGTCAGCCAAGGGCTTGTTTAAATCGCTGCGCAGCCAGTCGAAAACGGGCATGAAATTGTAGCAGATCACTTTTATCCCGGCCTGGCCCAGGCGGCGAATATTCTCCGCGTAGTTCTCCATCAAGCGCCGGCAGTCGGTGCCCAGCTTTATGTTTTCGTGTACGGGGAGGCTTTCCACAACCTCGAAGGCCAGGCCCGCCGCCGCCGCCTTCTCCTTTAGGGCCAGGATGCTTTCCAGGCTCCATAATTCTCCCGCGGGCACATGGTAAACGGCAGAAACAATCCCGCTCATGGCGGGAATCTGCCTGATTTGCTCCAAGGTTACCGGATCGCTGTCTCCATACCAGCGGAAAGTAAGTTTCATGATTTTTAAATCAGATCAATTTGTCCCGTGAAGAACCATATCAGCGCTGACAGCAGCCAGACCAGGGCACCCAGGCTGCCGGCCCAGGCGGCGAGCCTGTCCTTTCTAATTAAGGACAATAGCAGGGCCAGTACCAGCGTGGCGGTCAGGATTAGCGTAGACATATACATGAAGGTCACTTGGAACTCCGGATTGTTAAACCAGCCGGTCTCCGTGAAATGGGTGTAGAGAACATTTAGCCCCAGAAAAATCAGCGCTGCCAGTCCCACCTGCCAGATGGCGGGCATGGGGTAATTGGAACGGATAACGGGATCAACCAGGGGCAGGATAAATATCCCGGCACTGCCGATGAGCAAATAGTATGCCGTCGGCAGGGAGTCCAGGTAGTAGATGCCGCTGTACCACTGGAACACAAACAAGGCATATACGGACAGGACTACGGCCGCCAGCAGGGAGGCGAATACAGGTTCCGGCCAAGAAACGTTGCTGATGCGCATCGACACCGCTCCGCCCAATGCCGAGGTGAGGAACATGGAAAGGACGACGATTACCACCGGCCGGATTAGTTCTCCGCTTAACCACTGCATGTAAGCAAAGAGCACTGGGGCCAGGCCGATAAAGATCATCAGGAGAGCCGAGGTAAAGATGCCGCTGGCTTTAAGGGGCATTCGGGCCGGCTTCTCCCTTTTTCTGCTTAGGGGAACCAGTTCCTTTTCGGCTTCCTGCCGGGTGGGGACTTCCTCCTGGACAGCCGCTTGCTGAACCGGCTCCACCTGGCTGGGGGCTTCTTCAGCAATGAGCTCGAGCTCGGGTTTCATGTCGGGCTCCGGTTCAGCGGCTGCCGCTCCTGCCGGCTCAGATTCGGCAGGAATGGGCTCGGCGGGCACCGTTGCCGCAGTCTCCGATTCGGCAGGCACCGGTTCCTCAAGCACTGCTTCGGCCGGCTGCGCTTCAGCAGCCTCCACTTCGGCCGGCTTTAATTCGTCAAGCTCTGCTGCGGCAAGCTCCGCTTTGGCAGGCTCCGGTTCAGCAGAAAAAGGCTCGGCTTCGGAATCCGCTTCAAGTCTTGCCCGCCGATATTGCTCTACCTTCTTGGCAAGCTTTTCAAAAAATGTTTCCGGATAATCTCGCAGGGTAGCCCGGCGGAGCAGCGAGTTGGGGTGACCTTGCAAGATCATCTCGATCTCGTTATGCAGGTGAGGGGGGATGATCCATTTCTCCTGGGTTTCCCAGCGAAAGAAGAAAATTTTTTTGCGGGTATCCAGGATCAAGATTTCTTCATTGAGCGGGGTACGTTCTTCGGACCAGTAGTACGACTCTATTTCTGACCAGTACCAGAGGCCGCCGGAGGAACTGATTCCGTTGCGCCAAATTACGGGATGTTCCAGGCCCCGGTAGATAAAGTGAGCTTCGATAACTGAGAAGAAGAAAAAGTTGGCGATAAAAGTAGGCAGCTCCCGGAACAAGAAATAGTCATAAAGGATGAAGGCAAGCACTCCTATACCCCAGGCCAATGCCGGGGCCAGGTCGCCAAACTTGAGAGGGGGTCTTTCCAGCACCAGTATCCTTTGGCCCAGCAATAATCTCTTGTTCCAGGACAGCAGCACCGGGATTAACAATATCAAGAAAGCGGCAATGGTATAAATTTTCTTTACCCCCTTTAGACTTGGTAACACAGCCTGGAAGGCGATTGGGGAATAACCCTATGAAGGTAATGTCTATAATGGAAACAGCGGTGTCATTTGTGCAATATTTTTTCTTTCTAGCTATATTTATTTCGCTTGACCTCTACCCTTATCCTCTTCCGACAAAAATCTTTATTATATCCAAAATTTTATTGCGGCCATACAACATTTGGATTACCAGCAAAAAGATGGCATTTATTATCTATTATATAACTACATTAACAATAATTCAAAAAATCATCAAGAACCGGGGGACAGTGACTCTGGCTTGCTCTTGACACAGTTGTGAACCGGGGGGACAGTGACTTTGGATCATCCTTGTGACAAAAGTACAAAAATTTCCGGGTGGCCATATTCCAGGCCGAGATATGCCTCTCGCGGGAGCCGTTTGACGGCGCTCCCAGCGGGTGCTAATATTTTTTTATAAAACCCTTCTTTGGGAGCGTGAGCGATGTGACCCCGGAGAGGCTTTTGTCCGAGCTTATTCGCCTAGATACCACCAACCCGCCCGGCAACGAAAGCGACCTGGCCTTTTACCTTAAAACGCTGTTTGATGAGGCCGGCATCCCCAACGAAATTATTGCCCCCGCCGAGGGACGGGGCAGCTTTATAGCCCGCCTGGGACGGCGGGGGAAGAAAAGGCTGCTCTTCCTGGCCCACAGCGATGTGGTACCCCCGGGAGAGGGCTGGGACTTTGCGCCTTTCTCGGGCGAGATCCGGGAGGGCATGGTTTACGGGCGCGGAGCCCTGGACTGCAAATCCCTGCTGGCCGCCCAGGCCTTTTGCCTGCTGCAGCTGGCCCGGGAGCAATTCCCCCTTCAGGGGGAGCTGATCTTCGCCGCTACCGCCGACGAAGAAAGGGGGGGCGCCCTGGGGATAAAGCACCTTCTCCACCGATACCCGGAGAAGCTGCAGGCGGATTTTGCCGTGAACGAAGGGGCCGAACTGCCCATCGACCTGGGGAAGCAGCGGGTCTACTTCTTGCAGGTGGGTGAGAAGGGGACCGCCTGGACCAGGCTTACCGCCCGGGGCCGGTCCTGCCACGGGTCCGTTCCGAGCCTGGGGGACAATGCCGTGGTCAAATTGGCCCGGGCCGTGGCGGGGCTGGGCGAATACCGCTCTCCGGTAAAGCTTGTCCCGGAAGTAAAATACCTGCTGCAGGAACTGGCCCGGATCCGGGGGCTGGAGATCCCGGTCCGGGAAGAGAACATCGACCAACTGCTGGAAAGCCTGGACCTGGAGCACGGATTTACCGAAACCTTGCGCGCCATGACCCGCCTTACCGCTTCACCCAATGTGAGCGGCGGAGGCAGCCGGGTTAACGTTGTTCCGGACCTGGCCACGGCCGAAGTGGACGTGCGGATCCTGCCCGGGCAGGACCGGGATTACGTGCTCCGAGAACTGAGGAGCGTGGTGGGCGAAGAGCTGGAAATGGAGATCACCGAGTACCGGGAGCCTTCCTTTACCTCCGCCGCCACGGAATACTACCGGCTGCTGGAGCAAACCCTCCGGGAGACGGCCGGAGAAGGGGTGCTCTGCCTGCCCATGATCTCTGCCGGCTCCACTGATTCCAAGCATCTGCGCGCGGCGGGAATTCCCGCGTACGGAATTGCTCCCCTGGCGCCCGGCGCCGATCCGGAGCTGCGGACGACCATCCACGGCTGCAACGAGCGCATTGATATTGCCAGCCTGCATTTTATGGTTAAGTTCCTGGATTCCCTGGCCCGCCGCTATCTGGGCTAGTGCCGTAGAGCGGATTCCCAACCCCCTTTCCCAACCCCTTATCCCTGAACTTTCCTTCCTGCAAGCAAGCGCCGCCGAAGAAGGCGGCGCTGCCGGTTTAGCAAAAGGAAGCTTCCCTCCAGGCTGGGCCCCATTCCCAGGGCGAAGATGATGGTGCCTGCCCCCAGGGGGCCTCCCAGCAGGTAGCCGGATATGGTAGCGGCGATCTCCAAAAGAGACCGCACCAGCCCCAGCTTTAATCCCGTCAAGCGGGAGATAGCCACCATAAGGCTGTCCCGGGGGCCCGCTCCCCGGTTTAGGGAAATGTACATGGCAGTTCCGTAGGCAAAGATGAAAGTGCCTCCAGCCAGCTGGAGCAGTTGCAGCCCGAGAGCCTCCGGCCGGGGCATGATCCCCCAGCGGATAATCAGGTCAACAAAGAGGCCGATAAAATACATGTTTAACAAAGTTCCGAGGCCAGGCTTTACCTTCAAAAGCCAGCTGATGATAATGGCCAGCAGGCCGATCCCCTGGATGACCTGCCCGAAGGTTAGGGGGAGATATGCCGTCAGGGCCAGGTGGAACACGTCCCAGGGTGGCGCTCCCAGGCCGGCCTGGACTACCAGCACCGTGCCCGCGGCCATGATCAGGAAGGCAAAAAGCATAATCAGGTAGCGAAGGATTTCCTTTACTGCTCTGTTCACGGTCTTCCTCCCCACTGCCGGAGACAGCTTCAATTATATCTGATTCCCGGCAGCGGCACAACGAACGCAGAAACGCCGGCGGATTACAGCCAATATACCAGGAGAATGGAGAGCTAGGGGGACAGCCAGGGGGACAGTGACACTCACTCTGGTACACCGACACACCTGGCAGGTATGGCCCGGTAGGGATGAATGTGGTAGTGAATCAAATAGTACATTCCCTAAATATAGCTTTGACGCACTCTTGGCTTACCTTAAAACAGGCAACCGGCTGCAGGATAGCGCACTTAGTAGGAACGAACCTCTTAAAATATATCAGCAGAACCGTCCCCCTGATCTATTATATACGTCCTCCCTATATGGCTGGAGTGCTATTGCCTTGGCGGGGGCGATTTGCTATAATACCCTTGCGTGGGCGTGTAGCTCAGCTGGGAGAGCGCTTGGTTCGCATTCAAGAGGTCAGGGGTTCGAGTCCCCTCACGTCCACCAGAAAAGAGTTGAAGCGGCGGGGGTATTAACTCCTGCCGTTTTGTTTTTCCACCGGAGCAATCAGGATTGAAGTCTTTTTGCTTTCCAGCTTTTTCTGATATACTAGGCGAAAATTATTTCATGTATAAAAAACCGGTTTATGTTTTAAAGGGGGAATTCATCGATGGAGGTTAAAATTCGCCCGTGGGAAATGGAGGATGCTTATGACCTTGCGGCTGCTTTAAATAATAAAAAAGTCCAGGACAACTTAAGGGACGGTATACCGTATCCGTTTACCGTCGCTGACGCGGATATGTACATATCTTCTGTGTTGAGGGCCCCAAAAGACAGTCTCTATGCCTGGGCTATTACGGTAGATAATAAGGCTGTTGGCAGCATCAGTGTTTGCCGTAAAGAAAATATTCACCGATATACCGCCGAAATGGGCTATTATGTTGCAGAACCATGGTGGGGTAAAGGAATTTGTACCATTGCGGTTAAAGAAGCATGCAATTATATTTTTAAAAACACAGACATCATACGCATTTTTGCCGAGCCTTTCGCCGACAATATTGCCTCTTGCCGGGTGCTGGAGAAAGCAGGCTTTGTTTTAGAGGGAACACTAAGAAAAAACGCTGTTAAAAACGGGAAAATACTGGACATGAAATTGTATGCATTGCTTTGCCCTGTTTCATAAGTGACATTTTATCGCGATAATTGACAAGATGGTGTTACCACAGATTAAACTTATTGGCTGTAATTACAGCATGCCACGATGACACGGTGTGTTATAATTATGCAAATGGATTATTCGAACAAAAAGAATAATGGACAAATTAATGGCCAAATCTACTCCCGGAGGGGCAAAAATTGGTAGAACAGGTATTCAAATTATCCAGAAGCGATGAAAAGCTAGTGGAGAAAGTTCTCTTCGATGAAACATTCATTACCTGCATATGGTGTTCAATCAAGGCGAAGGGCTTCCTGAACACTTTACCAATGCCACTGTTTATATGACCGTGGTCAGGGGAAGGCTCTCTATCAGCCTCAATGAACAGGAGACCCACCAGTACGAGGCGGGAACTCTGCTGAAGATTCCCTTCCAAACCAAAATGAAGGTTCAAAACTTGCATCCGGAAACCCTGGAGCTT
>JAKOVL010000056.1 GCA_029782095.1 Bacillota bacterium
AGCCAGTGCCGGGACTCGGCAGTTCCCTCGCCCCTGGTGGGAGAGGGTTAGGGAGAGGGGGCTTTTAGAAGTCAGATGTCGGAGGTTAGAGGTCAGAAAAACCTTTCCCGACTGTCCTGTATCCTTTTTTCTGTCTCCTTACTTTCCTATCGTCTGTCTCCTGCTTCTGCCTCAATCCCCCCCAACCCGGCCCTCCCCCACAAGGGGGGAGGGAGTGTTGAGACACCGGCTTTTAGCTTTCTTCCGTCTTCCGGATTCTGACTTCTGGATTCCCTTTTTCCGCCCAAAGCCTGTTTTTCTCGCTTCTTCTTTCTCCTGATTGCCAAAGGTCTCCTCCACATGCGTTTTTTTTGTTATATCTGGGAATTATTAAACATAAAAGCAGTCTAAAGGAGCCCTGCCATGGCCTGGTATTATTACCTCCTGGCTGCAGTGATCCCTTGCCTCATGGCTGTCGCCGTGCTGTTTTTACCGCTGCGCATATTTATGTTTTACCTAAGAGAAAATAAAGAAGACCGGGCAGCGATCACAGTAAAGATTTGCCGGATCGGCTTTAAAGTAAAGTTTTTCCGCAATGGTGAGACGGAAGTAACTTCGCTGTTAAGGCTGGGAAAAAAGGAGTTCAGGCTGCCGCTGTTTCGCCGCAGCGGCCCCGGCCGCGACAGCACAGCCGCGGAAATGGGCCGGCATGAGTTTGGGGTAAATATGCCGGTGACGCTGGATGGCGGCAACTTTATTAAAGCAGGGCTGGCCGGTTTAAAAACGGTTAAACCCGAGCTGAAGAAAATGGCCTGGAAACGGTTTGACCTGGAGGTGGTTTACGGCCTGGAGGATCCTTCATGGGTAGGCTTAATTTTTGGCGCAGGCTGGGCCCTGGGAGGGGTTGTGCAGGGGCTGTTGTATCATCTGTTCTCTTTTGAAGCGGCGCCGCGCTTTAAGATTATTCCCCGCTTTAACTGCACCGTATTTACAATGCGCTGGGAAGGGGAGCTGACCATGCCCCTGTTCCGGGGGTTAAAGCTATTGCTGCTGACAAGAAAAATTGGAGGTGCAATCAGTGGATCATCATCCCATTGAAAGTTTAATGAAAACGGCCATGGAAAACCTGAAAGAGATGGTTGACGTCAACAAAATTGTCGGCGATGCGGTGGAGACGCCGGAAGGAAGCGTAATTATCCCCATATCCCGGATAACTTTTGGTTTTGCCGCCGGTGGAACAGAATTTGAGCAGCAGGAAGATAAAAATAGCTATAGCAGCGGCAACTCCAACGGGCGCAGTGCCGAGCTGCCCTTCGGCGGCGGCAGCGGAGGCGGTGTTTCAGTTCAACCGGTCGCCTTCCTGGTGGTAGGACAGGGGCAGGTCCGCCTGCTGCCGGTAGATCGCAATGCCGTGCTGGATCGGCTCATTGATCTGGCGCCTCAGGTTATCGCCCAGGTGCAGGGCATGATCGGCCAGAACCGTTCCCGGCAGCGGGTACCCGAAGCTGTCCAATAGGCATAAACCCTCGTGTCTTTTTATCAATCTCAGCCCGGGAGGTTCCCGGGTTGACTCATAAATAGGCCGGTCCAAGAATAAGTATTAGCAACAACCTGCGCCCTGGTTTAGGAGAGATGAAATGGAGCTTATGCTTTGCAGGCGGTATGCGCTGTGGCTGCTGCCGGTTATGGTGCTGTTGCTTTCATTGCTGCTGCCGGCCGGGGCCGCCGCAGAAAATGAGCTGGAAAATGAAGAGGGGGCCATTACCGCCCGGGCGGCTATTTTGATGGACCGGGAGACAGGCCGGGTCCTCTGGGAAAAAAACGCGCAGCTGCGCCTGCCCATGGCCAGCACCACCAAGATTATGACCGCCATATTGGCCCTGGAACTGGGCCATGAGGCCGACATAATTACGGTCAGCGGGCGGGCCGCCGCCACGGAAGGTTCGTCCATCTGGCTCGAAGAAGGGGAGCAGAAAACCTTGGAAGAGCTTTTATACGGCTTGATGCTCCGTTCCGGGAATGATGCCGCGGTGGCCATAGCCGAGCATATCGCCGGTTCAGTGGAAAAATTTGCAGCGTTGATGAATGAAAAAGCCGCGGCCATCGGCGCCACCAATACTCACTTTTGCAACCCACACGGTCTGCCAGATGATCGCCACTATACCACGGCCTACGACCTTGCTTTAATCACCGCCTATGCCCTGCAGAACGAACGTTTCCGGGAAATTATCCGTACTCCCGAATATATTATTAGCTGGCCCGGCCGGGAGTGGGACCGGGTTTTGCAAAACCAGAACCGCCTGCTGGAGCTTTATCCCGGTGGAGACGGGGTAAAGACCGGATGGACAAAGGCGGCGGGCCGCTGCTTTGTCGGTTCGGCCACCCGGGAAGGATGGCAGCTGGTGGCGGTGGTTCTGGATGCTCCCCAAATGTGGGAGGATACGATGCAGCTGCTTGATTACGGCTTTGAGACTTATACCAGGCAAAAGATACTGTACCAGGGCCAGGTCCTCTGTTCTGCGGAAGTGTATAAAGGAGAAGAACAAAGGGTTGACGTGGTGGCCAGCAATGATTTCCATTACCCGCTGCGGCCGGAAGAGCGGTCGAGAGTGCGCTATGTTTTTAAGCTGCAAGATCGTCCAGCCGCGCCGCTGGCGGCCGGGCAAAAGCTGGGCGAGCTGGAAATGTACCTGGGGGAAAACCTGCTGGGCAGAGTGGAACTACAATCGGGCCAGGCCATCAGGCGCATGCCCCTGGGCCATTACCTGGCCGGGTTATGGGCTTCGTTGATGCGGTAAGCCCGCTTTGTCCTGCAAGAGAGGGGTTTTTGGGGTGATCAACTATTTGTGGGCCGGCATGATCTGCCTGGGCATACTGACAGCGGCTCTTAGCGGCAAGATTGAGCAGATTACACCCTCCATATTTGCCTCGGCGGAACAGGGGGTTACCGTTGCCTTCGGTTTAATCAGCATCATGACTTTTTGGCTGGGCATGATGAAACTAATAGAAAGATCAGGAGTTATCGAAATCATTAAAAAAGTGCTGCAGCCCCTGGCCTATTTTCTTTTTCCCCGCGTTCCCCGGGAACATCCGGCCATGAACGCCATCCTGATGAATATGAGCGCCAATATACTTGGCCTGGGCAACGCGGCCACCCCTTTTGGCATTAAAGCTATGGAAGAGCTGCAGCAGCTAAATACCAGGAAGGACACCGCTTCCGATGAAATGTGCACCCTGCTGGCATTAAACACCTCCAGCCTGACCCTTTTGCCCACTACGGTCATTGCCCTGAGGGCTTCGACCGGCTCTCTTAATCCCACCGAAATCGTTGGCACCACCATTGTGGCAACCCTTTCTTCTACGGCTGTGGCCCTTATTTTAGACCGTTTGCTCAGAAGACGGTGGTCATAAACCATGGTTAAACTGGTAAACTTTTTATCCGTCTGGATCATCCCCATTTTTATCGCCTTAATTGTTGGGCTGGCCCTTTACCGGAAGGTAAATGTCTTTGACGCTTTTGTCGACGGGGCCAAGGAAGGATTTAAGATGTCCGTGCGCCTGATACCATTCCTGGTAGGCATGCTGGTGGCTATCGGGCTGCTTCGCGATTCGGGCTTAATGGACTTGCTGGTTAAACTGATTACCCCGGCGCTAACCCGGCTGGCCATACCGGCGGAAATTGTCCCTCTGGCCTTGATGCGCCCCATTTCCGGGAGCGCAGCCCTGGCCATGACTGCGGATATGCTGCAGCGAAACGGCCCCGATTCACTGCTGGGACGGATCGCTTCAACCATGTTCGGTTCAACCGAAACAACGCTATATGTTCTGACGGTCTATTTTGGGGCAGTGGGGATTTATCGCACCCGCCACGCCCTGACAGTGGGGCTGCTGGCGGATTTGGGCGGCTTTATCGCCGCCGTTGCCGTGTGCAAGATCGTCTTCGGTTAAGGTGGCGAAGTCAATGCAACATCTAATCGTGGTGGGGGGAGGGTGGTCTGGTTGCGCCGCTGCGCTGGCGGCGGCAAAAAAAGGGCTGGCTGTAACCCTGATCGAGCGCACGGACCGCCTTCTCGCTTCAGGCCTGGTGGGCGGGATTATGCGCAACAACGGCCGCTATACCGCCGCTGAGGAGCTGAAACTGATGGGAGCGGGCGAACTGGTGGAGATAACCGATTGCTGCGCCCGCCATGCCGGTATAGATTTTCCGGGACACAGGCATGCTTCTTTCTACGATGTGGGGCGGGTGGAGCTGCCGGTACTGCAGCTTCTTCAGTCCCACGGAGTAAAAGTGCTCTTTGGCCGGCGCGTGGTCAATGTGGAAGTAAAGGACCGCCTGGTCAGGGCAGTGATCTTAAGCCAGGGCAGAGAAGTGATCAGGGGTACGGTTTTTATTGATGCCAGCGGCACGGCGGGCCCGACGGCCAATTGCTCGCGTTTTGGCAACGGTTGCGCCATGTGCATCTTCCGCTGTCCCACCTTCGGCCCCCGCGTCAGTATTGCCGTGAAGGCCGGGGCAGAGAAGATCCCCCTGCAGCGCCCGGCAGGACAGCCCGGCTATTTCAGCGGCTCCTGTGAACTCGAACCGTCGTCCCTTTCCCCTGATCTTTTAAGAGAGCTGCGGCAAAAGGGAGTGGTCTTACTGCCCCTGCCCCGGGAGCTAATAGATGAATCAAGCGGATCACCCGCCGAAGAGAAGGCCTGCCGCCAGTACGTTTTGCCGCAGTTCAAAGAAAACATTGTTCTCATTGATAACGGCGCGGTGAAAATGATGGCTCCCTTTTTCTCCCTGCAGGCGCTGCGCCGCTTCCCCGGCCTGGAGCGGGCGGTCTACCGCGATCCCCTGGGCGGAGGCCGGGGTAATTCCATTCGTTTCAGCGGCATGGTGCTCAGGGATAACCGGCTGCTGCTGCCCCACCTTGACAACCTGCTGGTGGCCGGTGAAAGGGCCGGCCTGGCCCTGGGACATACAGAGGCCATGGTCACCGGGACCCTGGCCGGTTACAACGCCTGGAGGATCAGCGAGGGGCTGGAGCCCGTGCTGCTGCCCCGGAACACGGTTTGCGGCACCCTGATCTACTTTACCCGGCAGATGGGGCGCACCGCCGCGGGGCGCCGGGGCATTTATACTCTTTCCGGGGGCCTTCTGTGGGATTATATCCGCAAACGCGGCCTCTATACCACGGACCGCGATAAAATTTATCACCGCCTGCAAAAGGCGGGAGCCCTGGCTTTTTTCGAAGACGGCTCTTGATTTCGATTTGCTTTTCTAAACGTAGAGGCGCAGCGTGCTGCGCCCGTATGGTTTACAATTTCTTTAATAGCTACTCGGGCTGTCCGGCCGGTGCCCCTTCTCCCTAAAAGCTCGGGGTCGTCCCAAAAGGGGCAGCCCCTTGATGTCCTCCTGAGTTCCTTGTTGTCATCCTGAGGGCGAAGCCCGAAGGATCTCTCATTGTTGATGGCAGCAACCCGGTTTGGAGATCCTTCGCTGCGCTCAGGATGACATACGCGAGGGGCGGGTCTCCACCCCTCCACATCTCCCCCCAAGTTGCAATCTTTAGCCTGTCTAAACCATTTTTGGGACCGCCCTCGGGGAGGGGGGATGGGGAGAAAACAGCCCATCAAGCCGCTGCCGGAATAAAAACGGCAAATAATGAGGCGAAATGTGGTAAACTTAGGTACATATTCCGGAGCTGGCGATTGGAAGGGGGCAAGTGGATGCGCCTGGCCAAATATTTAGCAGCGGCGGGGGTAGCTTCACGCCGCAAGGCCGAGCAGATCGTCCGGGATGGCCGGGTGACTGTCAACGGGGAGCGGGCCCTGCTGCCGCAAACCGATATCAGCGATGGCGACGAAGTCCTGGTGGACGGCATCCAGGTCCAGGGCCCTGAGCGTTATTATTACCTGCTCCTGGACAAGCCCAGCGGCTTTGTCACCACCGTGTCGGATACCCACGGCCGTCCCACCGTGCTGGATCTGGTCAAAGATATCCCCGCCCGTATTTATCCCGTAGGGCGGCTCGACGCTGACACCAGCGGAGTATTGCTTCTGACCAACGACGGCTCGCTGGCTTACCGGCTGACCCACCCGCGCTTTCACGTGGAAAAAGAGTACCGCGCCTGGGTGAAAGGATTTCCTTCCGTGGAAACGCTGCAGCGGCTCTCCCGGGGGGTAGAGGTGGAGGGGCGCAAGACCGCGCCGGCGCAGGTATGGGCCGTGCTAAAGGGCAGCGGGCGCACTCTGCTGGGTATTGTTTTAACCGAGGGACGCAAGCGGCAGATCAAGCAGATGTGTGCCGCAGTAGGACACCCGGTGCTCAAGCTGCGCCGCATCCGCTTTGCCTTTCTGACGGCCCGGGGGCTGCAGGCGGGGGCATACCGCCACCTCAGCCGCTCAGAGGTTAAGCGACTCTATCACGTGGCTAAAATGGGCACCAACAGCAGCATCAAAAAAAGGCTTGCCCAATCCGGGGTGGTTAAGATAGAATAGAAACAAATTTAATATTCCTTTACAGGTGCCCGTGAGGGTTAAAAGGGAAGCAGGTGCAAAGCCTGCGCGGTCCCGCCACTGTAACCGGGATCTGATCGCCGCGAGCCACTCCGCCGTTTTAGCGCGGGGGAAGGGGGCGAAAGGAGATGAACGGGAGCCAGGAAACCTGCCTGTAAAGTGCGTACTCGAACCTTCGCGGAGAAAGGGAGGTGCGGTTGTGGAAGTTTGCCAGGCTCGGCCCCCTTAGGCCGGGCATTATTTGTTTTATAAAGGAATATCGTGAGGCACACAAGGGATAACTGCCATTGCCTCGCGAGTGCGGGAATTCTGAAGAGTCCAGCAAGTTGCCGGAGCATACATTAAATTCTTGGAGGTCAAGCATGAACAGAAAAGTATTTTTCATAACAGCGCTGGTGTTGATCCTAATCCTGGCGGCCGCAGGGTGCGGACCGGCTGAAGAAAACGGCAGCGAAGAAGAAACCGGGTCGCCGGAAGAGCAAAGAATAATTTCACTGATGCCCAGCAATACTGAGATTCTCTTCGCCCTGGGCCTGGAGGATTCTGTTGTCGGCGTGACCGACTGGTGCAATTATCCGCCGGAACTGGAAGCAGCGGTGGCGGAAGGGCGCATCCAGCGGGTGGGCGACGCCTTTAATGTTAATGAAGAGCTTGTGGTCAGCCTGGAACCGACCCTGGTTCTGCTTGGCTATGACACCGACGCTTCCCGGGCCCTGGAGGAGCGCTTGAACAGCCTTGAAATTCCCACCGCGATAATTTATCCGACCACCGTAGCCCAGACATTAGAAAGCATCCTGGCTCTGGGAGAGCTGACCGGCCGGGAAGAGAAAGCGCAGGAACTGGTGGCGGATATGGAAGCAGCCCTGGACGAAATTAAGGCATCCACTGCCGACATCGCTGAAGAGGATAAACCGCGGGTGCTGATGCTGCTGGACCTGGATTCTCTTTACGTGGCCGGCCCCGCAACCCTGGAGGATGAACTCATTACCCTGGCAGGCGGGGTAAACGTGGTCGAGGCTGCCGGCTACACCCAGGTTAGCGAAGAAATCATTGTGGAAAGCAGCCCTGACATTATCCTTTGCAGCTTCCCCTTCCGCGACCGAATCTATGCCGAAAAAGATAGCTGGAAGGATATCCCGGCCGTGGCCGCAGATGAGGTCCATGACCTTGATGCCGATTTGATCAACCGCCCCACGCCGCGGCTAATTGAAGGGCTGAAACTGATATTGAGCATTCTTCATCCCCAAATCTAGGAGGATTGAAACATAATGCGGGGGAAGCGGGTTTTATACTTTACCATACTGGCGGTGCTGGCCGCAGCAGTATTAATTCTGGCCATAGGTATCGGATCAGTAGCTGTGCATCCCGCCAGGGTGCTGCGCATTTTTTATGACCTGGCGGCAGGCAGCCCGGATGGCGCGGGCGACACCGCCTATACCATTATCTGGCAGATCCGCTTCCCCCGTGTTCTGCTCGGTTTTCTGATTGGCGCCTCCCTGGCCGCGGCAGGAGCGGCCTTTCAGGGATTGCTGCAAAACCCCCTGGCCGACCCCTACACTATCGGTGTCTCCAGTGGGGCCGCCCTGGGAGCCACAGTGGCCATCTTGCTGCTGCCGGCCGGCTTTTTCTCTTCACAGCTGTTGATTCCTGTGTTCGGTTTTATCGGGGCCCTGGTGGCTCTCTTCTGTGTTTACCAGCTCGGGCGGGTGGGAGGCCGCCTGCCCGTGGTGACGGTACTTTTAGCCGGCGTGGTCATCAGCTCTTTCTTTTCGGCCACTATTTCTCTGGGCATGCTCTTTGCCGGGGAGCAGATGCGCAATGTCTTTTTCTGGCTGGTGGGAGGGCTGAGCATGAGGGGATGGCCTTTCGTGGGCCTAACCCTTCCCTACTTGATCCTTGGTCTGACCGTGCTCATATTCTACGCCCGCGACCTTAACCTGATCCTTCTCGGTGAAGAAGAGGCGCTGAGCCTGGGCGTTGAAGTGGAGCGGGTCAAAAAGATCGTGCTGGTGGCCGCTTCTCTGCTTACCGCCGGAGCGGTTTCGGTAAGCGGCATGATCGGTTTTGTCGGGCTAATTGTGCCGCACGCCATGCGCATTATCTTCGGTCCAGATCACCGGCATCTTTTCCCCGCCGCGGTGCTGGGCGGCGGGGTTTTCCTGGTGGCTGCCGATACCTTTGCCCGTACCGTCCTTAGCCCGGTGGAGCTGCCTGTGGGTATTATCACCGCCTTTGTGGGGGCGCCCTTCTTCATGTACCTGCTGCGCCGCCACCGGGGAAAGTACAGGTTTTAGGAGACACAGGATACAGGAGCCAGGAGAGAGGAGCAGCGGGCAGACCGGTTGTATCCGGTCTAAGGGTATTCAGAGCCCAGAATTCAGAATTCAGAAGAATAGATTCAAAGCAGGGGTTTTCAACATCCCCTCCCCCCTTGTGGGGGAGGGTTAGGGAGGGGGGATTAAGCGGGCTGCTTGCAGCAGACAAGAGTAGCGGAAAGCTGGCTTTGGGTGGTCTAATGGAATTCTGGAAAAATTTTTTGTGGCGGGACAAACGGCATCAGCAACTGTAGAAAGCAGAGTTATAGGAAAAGGAAATCTAACCTCCGACCTCTAACATCCAACTTCCAAAAGTCCAGGTGGGGGAGGCAGGGTGGAGGGGATTGGGCCAGGGTAGATGGGCAGGGGCGCGGCGTGCCGCGCCCGGGATCAGGATTAAAGTAGAGGCGAAAGCAATGGTTCAGCAAATCAAGGTGCGCGGTGTTTCTTTTAAATACGGAGATGCCGCGGTGCTGCAGGATATTAACCTGACCGTTGAACAGGGGGATTTTACCTGCATCATCGGCCCCAACGGCAGCGGCAAATCAACCCTGCTGAAAAATATGGCCGCCATACTGGCTCCGACCGGCGGCGAGATTATCTTGGATGGAAAAGAGCTGCAGCGCTGGAGCCGCCGGGAGCTGGCCCGGCGGCTCTCCATGGTCGGCCAGGGGCAGAATGCGGGCTTCAATTTTGTGGTCGAAGATGTGGTGGCCATGGGGCGCTACCCTTACCTGAATCGTTTCAGCCCTATGCGGGAAGCGGATCGCCGTGCCGTCATCCGGGCCATGCACCTGACCGGATGCTACCACCTGCGGGAACGGGAGCTTTTCGCCTTGAGCGGCGGGGAGCAGCAGCGGGTGATACTGGCCCGGGCTTTAGCCCAGGAAACCCCGTACCTGCTGCTCGACGAGCCCACCTCGTTTCTTGACCTGGGCTACCAGGTGGAGCTGCTGGAACTTTTGCATAGCCTCAATACCCGGGAGCGGATCACCGTGGTTGCGGTTATGCACGATCTCAATCTGGCCTCCCGCTACTGCCGCAAAATGATCATGCTCTACCGGGGCAAGGTTTTTGCCTGCGGCACTCCAAAAGAGGTGCTGACCCGCGAAAATATACTTGAAGTCTACCGCACTGAGGTGCTGATCGAACCGCACCCCCTGGATGGAGCGCCCCAAGTTATCCCCATCTCCACGAGCAGTCCCGCCAAAAACAATAACACCGGCCGCCGCCGGCTCCATATCATCGGCGGAGGAGGCAGCGCCACCCCCCTGATCAACGAGCTGTACCTGCGGGGCTTTCCCCTCTCCGCGGGGGTGCTTAGCGTGGGCGACAGCGATTGGGCCACCGCCCGCCGCCTCGGGCTGACCATGGTTGAAGAAGCCCCTTTTTCGCCCATCAGCGAGGCGCGCCACCGCGAAAACCTGGCCCTGATCGACAGGGCAGGCGCCGTCGTTTTAGCTCCCTTTTTCGTGGGGTCCGGCAACCTGCTCAACCTTGAAGCAGCCTGCTACGCCCGGGAGCAAGGGCTGCCGGTATACGTACTCTGCGAGCCGGCCGTAGAACAGCGCGATTTTACTTCAGGGAAAGGCCGGGCCGCGTACCAAAGACTGCTGGACAGCGGCGCCGTAGCGGCACCCCGGCTTGATCAGGCGCTTGTAGAAGAGTTGGCCCGCATTTTGGGACAGGCGCCGCCGGCAGACAGCGCTGAATAAGCAAGGCGGCGCCCGCCTTCGCAGAGTTTTTTCCGGGCGCTTGGCCGGATCGAACAGTGATCGCTTCTTTAAACCCCTTGCAGGAATTTAAAATAAATGAGAGAATAAAAACAAAAAATGTCGATAGAAAGCGATCCGGCTAACGACATGGATGGGGGTTCAGGATATGTTGCGGACGCCACTGGGAGACCGCAGAGATACAGTTTCCGATTTCCCCGTTCCCAAGGAGCAGGCGCCTGTAAATAAGAATAAGAAATTTAAAATTAAGGTGCGCTTTGATTATCGCGGAGTGCCCCGGCCATCACGGTTTATTTTTGGAGGGAAAAAATCCAGGGAAGTCGCCGAAGAGCTGCGCCAGCGGCAAGCGGCGATGTGGCGCAATGTCCCCCTGCAGGGTGTGCGCATAGAGGATACCGATTTTTTTGATCTCTACTCGGTTTACGATGAAATTGAAGACGATGTCCTCTTTTATGCACCGATGGAACTAACAGCCACGGTAGATTCCCTTGAAGATTGCGTGCGATTTATCTGCCGCGAAGAGTTTAAGCGTATTGAAATCCTTGAACCGGCACAGGTGAGCCTGAGCAGCCGGGAACTGGAGCGGATTTTTTTCAAGCTAAGCGAAGCCATGCAGCAGCGGCTGCGAGAATATGAGCTAAAATAAAACTTGTAGGCGCTTCGGGGAGGCAGCCAGTATAAATTCCCCTTCTTGACATAACAATAAGTCGAGGAGGGGACGCATAAGTGAATTTCTTGCAAACCTGGTTCAGGAAATGGGCGCCCCGGGTGGAGCGCTGCCTGTTCGGCTCTGCCTTTATCGTGGCGGCACTGGTTTTCTCATGCCAGCTAATCATGACCAATGCCAGAGTTCGTTCCTTTTTAAACAGGACCGAGTCCCTGGAAGGCAAGCCCTACAACTGGCTCGAAGAAGTGGGCCCGGGCGCAAGGACAACCGCGTCGCCGGGGCAAAGGGCCTCGGAAAACGGCGTTTACTGGGTAGAACTGGGGTTGCGCCGGGGGGAAGGCTCTCTGGAAGTGCTGTGCAACGGGACCCCGGTAGGCACTTTGGAAGCGGGAAGTCTTATTATTTATGTAAACCCGGGAGATTTGATTGAAGTGCGGGGAGAGATCCCCCGGGATCGGCCGGCGGTTGTTGAAGTTGTTTCTACCCGGGGTTTGGTCAGCCCACAGGTCGGAACCCAGGTGACGGCTTACGGCGATTATGATTTAATTGGCTGGGCCATCCCCCAAAACGGCGAGTAGAGCCGGCCTGACGAGGTGGTTAGTGTGGCAGCGGTCCGCGGTATAAGGGGAGCAGTAGCGGCGGAAGCGAATACGGCTGAAGCTATTTTAAGCGCCACGCGCGAGCTTTTGCAACAGATGATTTCCGGCAACGACGTGAAGATTGCTGATATTGCGGCCATTCATTTTTCAGCCACGCCCGATTTGAACGCCGCTTTTCCGGCCCGGGCGGCGCGCCAACTGGGTTGGGATACGGTGCCTCTTTTTGGCCACCTGGAGATGGATGTTCCCGGCGCCCTGCCCCGCTGCATTAGGGTGTTGATGTTGGTGAACACAGAGCTGCCCCAGGAAAAAATCAAGCATTTTTATTTAGGCGAAACCCGCCGGTTAAGGGAAAATTAGCGTTTTTCCCTTAACCGGCCTTTCTTTTGACACTAAAAAAAGGTATTTTCATTTACATAGCGAAAACTAATATATTATGTCGCGGAATTCACAATGTCATGTCAAAATTGCTATAGACGGCCCGGCCGGTGCCGGAAAAAGTACCGTTGCCAGGGA
>JAKOVL010000060.1 GCA_029782095.1 Bacillota bacterium
GGAATGGCCGGGGCAGGTTTCGATCTGCAATCTTTTGCCGGGGTTGATGAGATGCGCGCCGCGCTGCCGCATTTTCAAGGCACCGAGATAGCCATTGTCGTTGCCTCCACCAATATTAAATGTCCCGGCGCGCCGTACGAGTACGCCCTGCTGCTTGAAAACTGGTTTTACCGGCAGGGACGAAGCCGCGATATCAGCATCACTGTCTATACCCCGGAGAAAGCCCCCTTGATCATGTTTGGGGAGAAAACATCCGGGGCCATCGCCGGGCTGCTGCTGAAAAGAAATATCCGCGTTCACCCGGAAGCCCATGTCAGGCTGGTTGATCCCGGCAAGAAAATGATTTTTCTCGAGAATGACAGCTTTCCTTACGATATGCTGCTTTATTATGCCGCGGCAGCTCCGCCGCCGTTCATCCGGGATAGCGGACTGGGCGGAGAGGAGGGCTGGCTGAAGACAGACCGGCATACCATGGCGCTGCAGGGGATGGAAGATATCTACGCTGTTGGTGATGTCACCCAGGTAGCCACCCCCTCCGGAGAAGCGCTGCCCAAGTTGGGAGGAGTAGCCCACCTGCAATCGTTTGTCGCCGCCGCCAATATGGCCGGCTTGCTAAAGGGTGAAAATCCGGGCCGCGCCTACAGCGGATTTGCGGCATGAATTATCGAAACGGGAAGGGGGGCCCTTCCCTTTGCCGGCAGCTTCTATAAAGAAGCAATCAATTTTTTGCCCATGCCCTTGAGCAGGTTCTGGAGCCCGCTAAAAACCCTTTTCTCGGAACGGTGGTGGCTGCGGGATCACAGCTAAAGGAGCGCCGCCGCAGCGTTGACGAAGGCCTGGAAAAGGAGATTCGACGCCGGATGCTGCAGGGACTCGGGATGCCACTGCACCCCGATAAGAAAAGGAAGATGGGGATCTTCCAGGGCTTCGATGACTCCGTCGGGCGCAACCGCCGCCTTTTTCAGCCCCGGGGCAATGGCGCCGGCGGCCTGGTGATGGAAGCTGTTGACCGCGATGTGCCCTTCACCCAGGATTTCCGCCAGGCGAGTTTGGGGAAGGATCTCCACGCTGTGGGAAGGATAAGTGCGGGGGCCTTTCTGCAGGTGCTGCATAGAGCTTGTCCCGGAAAGATCCTGGATCAGTGTCCCGCCCCGGAGAATATTTAGTATCTGCAGGCCGCGGCAGATCCCGAAAACCGGTAAATTCCGGGCCAGCGCCGCTTTTGCCAGGGCATATTCCCAGGCATCGCGCTGCGGATCAGTTTCATCTAGAAGCGGGTGAGGATCTTCTCCGTAATAGAGGGGCGCCAGGTCGCCGCCGCCGCTTAGCAGCAGGCCCTGCAGAGAGCCAATCAAGGCGCCCGCAGCTGAGGGATCCATGGGAGGGATAAGGAGCGGCAGCGCTCCCGCCTCCTCGATCCTGCAGCAGTAGCCATCCGGCAGCCAGAACCGGCTGCGTTTGTAATCCCGGTTAACGGTGATCCCGATAAGCGGCCTCTGTTGCGCTGCTCCGGTCACGTTTTCACGCTCCTTTACAAAAATTAAAAACCGCCCCGGCCCAAGAAGGCGGTCATTCCAAAATCTCCGGGCAGTTGGTGAGAAGCTAGAATTCTATCAGTCCAAGGCTGATCCGGAGAGCCTCATCAATTTTTGACATGATCCGATCATCCAGTTCGGTTATTTTCTTCTGCAGCCGCTGCTTGTCGATGGTCCGGATCTGCTCCAGCAGCACCACGGAATCGCGATCGAGATTATAATCCGCCGCGTTAATCTCCACATGAGTCGGCAGCTTGGCCTT
>JAKOVL010000102.1 GCA_029782095.1 Bacillota bacterium
GCGATAATCGGCTTCCCGATCCAGCAGCCCCGTCTGCTCCGGCGACATGTAGGCCGGGTCGTTATCAGCCGGCGGCGGATTCGGCGCGGCGCCTTCACCGCAAACCGGCGCGGCGGCGCAAAAACCGGTATAGAATACTTCATGCGTTAGGGGATCGATAAATATGTTTGCCGGGTTTACATTTTTATGAGCTATATTATGACGGTGCAGGGCGCCGGTGGCAGCTGCCAGGCGCCGGGCGATTAACAGGAATTGATCGATGGCTAGGCTGCGGCCGCGCATATACTGCTGCAGGAGCACGCCACCCCGGTCTTCCATGACCAGAACGGGGGTGTCACCGCAATATTCCAGCTTCAATGGGCGGCAAATGCAGGGCAAGTCCAAATTGCCGGCAACAGCCAGTTCGTGAGAGCAGCGGGCAGCCGCCATCCCGGTATCGCCGCATTGATCTATCTTTAATAAAACTTTTTTCCCATCCGAAGTAGAAAAGGCCCGGTACAACTCCACTCCTTGTTCTGCAAAAACCGTTTCCAGCAAGGCATAGTCCGGTATGCTGATCATTTTTTTCTCCTGAGGCCATCATGAATCCGGCTGAGATTGCCAGACTATTGAGTATTTATGATTCGACAAAATTTGCTTGATTCCTGCCATAATTACCTGAATCAGGAACAGCTTTATAGCGTAATTCGGATTTTTCTCGCGCAGAGTCAGGCAAAGTCCACATTATGCACTATACACGCAGGGGCCGATCTGGGATAGATTTAAGCCGCCCGGGGTGCAATTTGGGAGATTTATTTTTTAAAATTAAATTAATTCGGGCAGGAAAAAAACGCTTTATGACGAAATAGTGTAGCACGAATTATCATATTAGTAATACTGGCGGAATAGACGGGTGCACATCATGGCCATGAAGATGATCGAAGGAAAAAACATCTCCCATTCCTATGAATTTGAGGGCAGCGCAACCCTTTCCCTGGACGGGGTCAGCATCACCGTGCAGCGCGGCGAGCTGGTGGCCATACTGGGCCATAACGGGAGCGGCAAATCCACCCTGGCCAAGCATTTTAACGCCCTCATTCCCCTGCAGCAGGGCAGCCTGGCCGTGGCCGGGCTGGATGCAAGGGAGAGCGCCAACCTCTGGGAAATACGCCGCAAGTGCGGCATGGTTTTTCAAAATCCCGACAACCAGTTTGTCTCTTCCGTTGTGGAAGAAGATATCGCCTTCGGCCTGGAGAACTTTGGGACGCCCCCGGAGCAGATTCCCGCAAGGATAGAGCAGGCGCTGCAGGCGGTGGGCATGCCCGGCTATGAGCAGAAATCGCCCCATATGCTCTCGGGGGGGCAGAAACAGCGCGTCGCCCTGGCCGGCGTCTTTGCGGTGGACCCGGAGATCATCATCTTTGACGAGGCCACGACCATGCTCGATCCCGAGGGGCGGCGGGAGCTCATGGAGACCATCCGCCGCCTGCACCGGGAGCACCGCAAAACCATTATCCTGATCACCCATTACCTGGAAGAGGCCGTTATCGCCGACCGCGTCTACCTGCTCAAGGAAGGGCGGGTCGCGGCCCAGGGCACGCCGCGTGAGATACTGACCGACCGGGAGCTGCTTGCCGGGGCGGGGCTTTTGCCGCCCCTGCCGGTGCAGCTTTACTACGATTTGAAAGAAGAAGGGATCGTCCTGGAACGCTGCCCCCTGACAAGCGAAGAACTGGTGGAGGAGCTGGCCGGCATATGCCAATAGTAGTGGACAATGTTTCCTATACCTATGCGCCTGGAACAGCCTTCGAAACGGCCGCTTTAAGCGGTGTGAGCGTGACCGTGGAAGACGGGGAATTTGTGGGCATCATGGGACGCACCGGCTGCGGGAAGTCCACTCTCATCCAGCTGATGGCCGGCCTGCTGCGGCCCAGCTCGGGAAGGATATTGCTTGACGGCGAAGATATCAATGCCAGGGGTTACCGCCGCGACAGGCTGCGCGAAAAAATAGGTCTTCTCTTCCAGTTTCCGGAATGCCAGCTCTTTGAAACCACCGTGGAGCGGGATGTGGCCTTCGGGCTGAAGCATTTGCCGCTCCCGGCAGGAGAAAAAGAGGAGCGCGTCCGCTGGGCGCTGGAAGCGGTGGGCTTCTCCTTTGAGTCCATCCGCCATCAATCCCCCCTGGGGCTTTCCGGCGGGGAGAAGCGCCGGGTAGCCATAGCCGGAGTCCTGGCAGTTAAACCGAAGATCCTCATTCTCGATGAACCGGTTGCCTCCCTTGACTCCGTCGGCCGGAGAGATTTCATGAGGCTGATCCGCCGGCTGCACCGGGAGGGAACCACCATAATCATGATCTCTCACGATGCCGATATCCTGGGCGAATATGCGCAGAGAATCCTGGTCCTGGACAGGGGGAAGCTCCGCCTCGCCGCCCCGGTGAAGGAGGTTTTCAAGGATATCGCCGGGATGGAAGCCCTAAACCTGGATGTGAGCCGGCCGCGCAAAATTGCTCACCTGCTGCAGAAAAAGGGGGTCCCCTTTCCCCAGGATATAACCGGCTACGGGGAGCTGTTGCGGGCCATAAAAAACCTTAGGGAAGGCTGTCTTATATCATGAATCATGTTCCAATGGGGATCTATACACCCGGAAACTCCATACTGCACCGGCTTGACGCGCGAGTTAAGCTGCTCTGCCTGGCCGCCCTCATCGCCGCCCTCATTTATGCACATTCTCTCCCCGGCTACATTATTATGGCGGCCTTAACCGCCATCCTTGCAGCCCTTTCAGGGCTGAAGCTGAAAACAGCCTTTGCCCCGGTGAAGCGGGTCCTCCCCTTCTTCGCCGTCATTTTTTTAATGAACGCCCTTTTTAACAGCCAGGGGCCGGCTCTCTGGTCCTGGTGGATTTTCAATCTGTCCACTGCGGGCGCGGCTGCGGGGGCCAACGTGGTGCTGAAGCTAATCCTGCTCATGATACTCTTCAATATCCTCATGTCCACAACGGCGCCGATGAAGATTACCGCGGCTCTCGTAAGCCTGCTGCGCCCCCTGGGTTATATCCGTATTCCCGTGGCCGACCTGGCCCTGATGATCAGCGTGGCCCTCCAGTTCATCCCCACCCTGATGGAGGAGACAGAGATGATCCGCAAGGCGCAGACTGCCCGCGGGGCCAGGTTTGACAGCCCCCGCCTTAAGGAAAAAGCGGAAAGCGTCCTGCCCCTGGTCATCCCCATCTTCATCAGCGCCTTCAGGCGGGCCGATGAGCTGGCCCTGGCCATGGAGGCCAGGGGCTATCGCGGCGGCAGGCAGCAGATTAAAAAAGCGGCCGGCCCGCTCGATCGGTCCGATTTTGCGGCCATGCTTGTTGCTGCGGCAATCTGCGGGCTGCAGATCTTTGCACTCTAGCGGCACCCGAGCGGCAGGATGGGGTGGGCGAAGCAGGCCCCAGCCTTTCAGCTTGATGATACAAAGCAAAGGTTAATCAGGAGGTAATCTCGATGACACAGGTGAAAAAAGCGATTATCACCGCTGTATGCATGGCCCTCTGCGTGGTGCTGCCCCTGGCGTTCCATGCCATTCCCAACGCCGGCAGCATTTACCTGCCCATGCATATACCCGTACTTCTCTGCGGGCTCATCTGCGGCTGGAGCTTCGGCCTGGCCTGCGGGGTTGTCGGCCCCCTGCTTTCAAACCTGCTCACGGGCATGCCCCCCGCGGCGGTCCTGCCCGCCATGCTCGTTGAGCTGGCCGTTTACGGCATTGTGGCGGGGCTCTGCATCACCTTAATCCGCACCGGGAAGCTCTATGCCGACCTTTATATCAGCCTCGTCGCGGCCATGCTGGCAGGGCGCATCGTCGCCGGCATTGCCCGGGCCCTTATTTTCGCGACCGGAACCATGACCATGGCTGCCTGGGCCACCAGCTACTTTGTAACCGGCCTCCCCGGCATCGTCATTCAACTGGCCCTCCTGCCCAGCATCGTTTTCGCCCTGGAGAAGGCCAGGCTGATCCCCGTGCGCTACCCGGGAGCGGGCGGCAGCCAATAAAGGATAATGGCTGATGTATTAAGGACTTCCGCCCCCACTGCTTCGCAGTCCTGCGCATCAGCCATTATCCACCTTTATTAAAATATAAACAATCTCTCTTGTAAAGGTGAACCATGGATAAGCAAAAAATCATCGCCTTCTTTGACCGCCTGGCCGACCGCTGGGATGAGGAGGCGGTAGAAAATCCGGCAATCATCAATGCCATCCTCGACCACGCCGCCATCGAGGAAGGGGTAACGGTGCTCGACGTGGCCTGCGGAACCGGCATTCTCTTCCCCTACTACCTGGAGCGCAAGGTGGCCGGGGTAACCGGCGTGGATATCTCTCCCCGGATGATCGCCCGGGCCAGGGAGAAGTTTTCCGACCCCCGCATCGAGCTGGTGAACGCCGACGTGGAAGAAACCCGTTTCCCCCTCCCCTTTGACCGCAGCGTGGTCTACAATTCCTTCCCCCATTTCGGCAGCCCGGCCCGCTTAATCACGGCGCTGGCCGGTCAGCTTGCCGCCGGCGGCAGGCTGACCATAGCACACGGCGAGAGCCGCGCCAAAATCGATGAGCGTCACCGGAACCATGCCTCCGAAGTATCGCGCCCGCTTTTACCGGAGGACGAACTGGCCGCGCTGCTTGAACCGTACTTTGCCGTGGATGTAATCATCTCCAACGAGCAGATGTTCGTTGTTTCCGGGGTAAAAAAGTAAAAAAAGGATATATCCGGGATACAGCGAAATATGTAATTGACTGATAATTAAAAAAATTCACCGGGGAGGCGTGGGACTATGCCGTCCGTGAAGGCCAACAATATTACCATCGAGTATGAAGAGCACGGTGATCGCCATAATCCGGTTATGGTTATGATCATGGGGCTGGGAAGCCAGTTGATTTTATGGCCCGAGGAGTTCATCCGGGGGTTGGCGGAACGGGGCTTCCGCGTAATCTGCTTCGACAACCGCGATGTGGGCTTGTCTGCAAAGATTGAAGGCGCGAAAAAGCCGAACATACCCAGGATATTTCTCCTTACCAGGATGGGGCTTAAGCCCAGGGTGCCCTATACTCTCGACGACATGGCCCTGGACACCGTGGGGCTGATGGATGCCCTCGGCATCGAGCGGGCCCACGTAGTGGGCATCTCCATGGGCGGCATGATTGCTCAGATTCTCGGGGCGAAGCATAAACAACGCGTCAAATCCCTTACCTTTAATGGCTACCTCTTCCGGCAACCCCCGCATGCCGGCTCCCAGGCGCGATGTGCTGCAAAAGTTTATGCGGGTGCCCCAAAGCATGGACAAAGAAGAATGGTTTAAATACAACCTGGAGCTTTTTATCGCCATCGGCAGCCCCGGGCTGGACCGGGAGAAGCTGGCCGCGGACGTGAGGAAAAGCATAGAGCGGAGCCTCTATCCCGAGGGCACTACGCGGCAGCTGGCG
>JAKOVL010000111.1 GCA_029782095.1 Bacillota bacterium
GCCCTCAACTTGAAGAAAAAAAACCGCCTCGCCCACGACACCTTCGTCATAACCGTCATGAGCAACGGCGGCCTGGAGGTGGCGGCCAACCGCAACGGGCTCAAAGTGGTGCGCACCGCCGTGGGCGACCGCTACGTTTTGGAAAAAATGCTCGAAGGCGGCTACAAGCTGGGCGGAGAGCAGTCCGGCCACATTATCTTCGCCGACTACGCCACCACTGGCGATGGGCTTTTAAGCGCGTTAAAGCTGACCGAAGTGCTTAAAGAAGAGGGCCGCCCCCTTTCCTCTTACAAGAGCCTCATGACCCGGCTGCCCCAGGTTACGGTCAACTGCCGCGTCGGCCGCAAACACGGCTGGGAAGAACTTGCCACCTTCCAGGAGGCGCTTCGGCAAACCAAGGCAAAAATCGGCCCCCTGGGCCGGGTCCTGGTGCGCCCCTCGGGCACCGAGCCGGTGATGCGCGTCATGGTTGAAGGAGAGGGCGAAGAAGAAGCATTAAGGGAGATCGCCACCAGCCTGGCGGACATTCTGAGCAAAGAGTTGAACTAAACTCGGGGAGGTTATCTATGAAAATTCATGTTGTTGAAGATTACAGGCAGCTTAGTCTTAAGGCCGCCACATTAGTCGCCGGCCAGGTCAATATGAAGCCCAATGCTGTTTTGGGCCTGGCCACCGGCTCCACCCCTGAGGGGATGTACAGCGAACTGGTGCGGCTTTTCCACGCCGGAGCGGTCGATTTCAGCGAAGTGGTAACTTTTAATTTAGATGAATATGTGGGGCTGGATTCTAGCCATCCGCAGAGCTACCATTATTACATGCACCATCATTTATTCAATCATGTCAATATACCTGCCGGGAACATTCACATACCCAGCGGCAACGCTGCGGACATGGCCGCCTTTTGCCGCGAATATGACCAAAAAATCGCCGCAGCCGGCGGCATCGACCTGCAGATTCTAGGCATCGGGGTCAACGGGCATATCGGCTTTAATGAGCCCGGAGAAAGCCTGAGCGTGGGTACCCACTTAATCGAACTATCCAGAGAGACCATTGAAGCCAACAGCCGCTTTTTCGACTCCGCGGACGAGGTGCCCCGCCAGGCCGTAACCATGGGCATGGGCTCGATCATGAAAGCGCGCCGCATCCTGCTTTTGGCCAGCGGGAAGAGCAAAGCCAAGGCGATTCGCGAAACCGTATGCGGCCGGGTTACTCCCCAGGTTCCCGCCTCATTTTTACAGCTGCACCGCCGGGCCATACTCATCGTGGACCGGGAGGCAGCTTCGCTCCTGTAAGGCTTTGCGGCAGTTTTCAACCTACCGGCAGAAAAGGGACCGGCACCGCACCTTGCGGTTCTATCCCTTTTCTTATCTTGACGGCTAGGATTCCGCCCGCTCAGCCTGCCTGACCGCCTGCTTGGCCTCGCCCAGATCCCCTTCGATCAGGCGGATTGTTCGCGGTGCGACCCAAACCGCCTTGCCGCTGTTGACCAGCTTCTCCGCGTTTTTTCGGCTCACACCCCGCTCGGAACCGATTACCTCAATTTTCTCACTGGAAAGGCCTTTACGCAGCGATGTACAGATCGAGGCGCTGTGCCGCGCTTCTTCTTTGCTGAGCTCCGGGCGGTCGCTGCCGTAGCAGGTTTTAAGGGCGATGCACTGAAAACAGCTGACGATTGATTTTTTGTCTTTACGTTTCATGAACAGCTCTGTTCTCCCGTACAGGACAAAAAATTGGAATTTGCCTTTATTCTGTACCATTCAACGCGCCAGAATAAATCAAACCCACGGCCTGCCGGCCAGTGGGTTAGGCAAAAAAAACTCCAAACAACCGGCAGCTGGCTGGCTTAACGGCTAAAAGCGCCGCCTTAGCCCCTATAGCTTTGCGCCCCTACCTTTCGGTAGATTAGCCCTTATCAGTTATTTGCTTTCTTACTGTAATATTATAGCTAATTTTGTCGATTTTTTCAAGACAATATTTGCTTCAGCCTGGGGCCGTTCTATAATAAAGCCTTCTTTTCTTAAAAGCTCTAAGATAGGGTTAAAAATACTTCTACAATCTGGGGATCAAATTGAGTCCCGGAGCCCCGCTTTATTTCCTCGAGGGCTTCCTCCCTGGTTAATGCGCGACGGTATGGCCGGTCATGGAGCATGGCATTATAGGCATTGGCCACTTGCAAGATTCGACACTCAAGGGGTATCTCTTTGCCCTTAAGCCTCAAGGGGTAGCCGTTGCCATCCCACCGCTCATGGTGGTTTAAAATTAATTCGGCAATGTTAGAAATGGTTGCGGATGAGGCTGCAATCTGATAGCCCTTAATCGGATGCTGGCGCATAATATCCCATTCATGGTTTGTAAGCGTCGCCTCTTTGAACAGTATGCTTTCTGGAGTAACCAGATACCCGATATCCTGCAGCTGCGCCAAATATTCCAGATTAATAAGTTGCTGCTTGGAAAGCCCCATTTCCAGCCCCATGAGATAGCATAGTTCAATGGTCCGGTCAAAATAATCGGTGCCAAAAGGATATCGCTCACTCATGGCGGTAATCAGCGGCTGCGCCACCTCGCTGGTCTTGCTTTTTTGCATTTGCATGGCTTCTTTTCTATATTTGATCGCTTCATGTATGGCCTGCTCAACTTCTTCAAAGGCACATGGTTTCTTTAATAATTTAAAAATACCGCACTTATTTATGGCATTGATCAGCACATCCGAATCAATGGTAAATGTTAACATAATCCGCGCCAGGTCGGGAGTTATTCTTTTAACTTCCGTAAAAAAATCGATGCCGTTCATATCCGGCAGAGCATAATCCGCTATCACAACGTCAATTACGTCAAACTTTTTTACAGCAACAATTCCAGCAGAACCATTTGGAGCTGTATAGACAGCGTACCTTTTCTCCAACATCTCCCAGCAATTTTGCCTTAAATCAATATAATCGCCGACCAGCAAAATAGTTTCGTGCTTGGACACCGGTGCTACTCCTCCTTGCTAAAACCGTTAATACTCACTGGTGCTGCAGTTTCTGGGTGAATTTTTTTAAAAAAATTTCCACAACTTCAGGGTCAAAGTGTTTGCCGCTCTGCTGGTGAATGTATTGTAAAGCTTCCTCTTCCGGCCATGCCTTCCTGTAAGGGCGAGGGCTGGTCAGGGCGTCGTACATATCGACAACGGCAAAAATACGGGCTGCCAGGGGTATTTCCTTCCCCTTAAGGCCGCGCGGGTAGCCGGAACCGTCCCATTTTTCATGATGGCAATACGGAATATCCAGGGCCGGCCGCAGGTATTCAATGGGCGAAAGCATCTTGAACGCGTACTCAGGGTGTTTGCGCATAATCTCCCATTCTTCTTCGGTCAGCTTTCCGGGTTTATGCAGAATCGAATCAGGGATGCCCATTTTGCCGATATCGTGCAGCAGCGCGCCCCTCTTTAAATGGCTCAGAGCCTCGCCCTTCACGCCCATCTCCATGGCCAGCTCTACAGCCATATCGGCCACGCGCCGGCTGTGCCCTTCCGTGGCCTCATCCTTCAAGTCAAGGGCGTAGGCCCAGCCTTCAATGGTGGCATCGTATGATTGGATCAATTCAACGTTGGCCCGTTCAAGATTATGAAACAGGGTGGCGTCGTCAATGGCGATGGCGGCCTGGCCGGCCAGGGTTTCTAAAAAATACAGCCATTCTTCGTCAGCATCAAACTTGTCGCGGCGCAAGGCTTCAAGAACGCCCAGGGTCCGGCCCTTGGCCATGAGCGGAAAGGCAAAATAGGAGCGGAATCCTTCCGCCAAAAAAATCGCGCCCTGGCAAGGATCCGGCTCCACTGCCTTTAAGTCCGGAATCAAAACCGGCCGCTTCTCCAGGCACGCTTTGCCGGCATAACCCTCGCCGATGCGCAAGCGTAAATTTGAAAGATTTAATGTGCCAAAACCGCGGCTGTCTTCATAGGTTAAGGTCATGGCATGGGGATCCAGGAATAAAATGGCAGCAGCGTCTATACCTAGCTGCCTGGTAATCTCGTCAAAAATGGTGTTGTAAGTAACGCGCAAATCGAAGCTTCCGGTGATGGCCATGTCAATATTACGCAGGGCCTGGGTCTGCCTGAGGCGGCGCAGCGCCTCTTCGTAGAGGCGCTGCCGGCGCAGCGCGCTGCCGGCCATGTCCCCGATGGTTTCCAGCAGCTTGACTTCGTTGGGAGCAAAAGGGCGGCTGTCCGGAGCCTGGGAGCGGGCGATCATCAGGGTGCCAATGGGTTCATTTTCTGATTGCAGCGGAACCATAATAAGCGGGCCAATTTTGTCTAAATTAGTCCATAACAGCTCTTTGGCGCCCTCGTCGCTGGAGGAGCCCACATAAGCTTTTCCTGTGCCCAGCACCCGGCCGCTCAATCCTTCCTGCGGCGATAAAGCGAAGCCAACGCTGTCCTGCCAGATTCCTTTGCCGCAGCAAACGGTAAGCTTCTTCCGGTCCGCCGATAAAAGGGTGAT
>JAKOVL010000103.1 GCA_029782095.1 Bacillota bacterium
CAGCAACCTGGCCCAATCTGTTAAATTAAACATTTTACTTGTTACCATAATGAAGCCGCGCTTGAGCAAAGGCAGCTACTATAATTATAAAGATAAGCGACGGCAACCCAAATAAAAGTTTAACACTTTCAGGACTTTCACTTAATTCTTCCATGGTCAAATGCATTATTTTTGCTAAAAGCGATACTGATAACAGTTCAGCCAATATAATAATCATGAATGATACTAATGCAGCCAGTGCGCTCTTCAGTATGTCCATCTTTAGGAACCAACGAAGCACAATAATAATAGAGATAATATTTAAGGGAATATGTATACCATACTGAAGAGGTAGCTGTTGGATTAAAAAAGCAATAAAACCAATAATCAAGCCTGTAAAAATAAGCTTTTGTACTTTATACTTTTCCTTTACTAGCGCAGTTCCAAGGCAAACAATTGCTATACCTTGTGGTAACAAACCTATTAATTTATAAAACCAATGTTCAAACATTTTTTTCTCCCCAAAAATTTGCATCTAAAGATTTTCGTTAAATTTCGCCATTTTTTTTTAAATCCTTCTTCTACAGAAAAAAATGCTCTCCTTTGGCAAGAGGAAGCCCTTGATTTCCCTCCTGGGAAAAGGTAAGACTTCAGTCTCTGCATTCCCGCAGTTCGCGACCGGTGCAGGAGAACCGGCCAGCCATGTTTCGTAAAAATTTGTGCCTTTCTATATATTATATCTATTTGCGCAACTATTGCAAACACGAGAACGAAATTCTTTAAATAATTTTAAATCAATAGTTTATTTGCCGTAAAAATAAAATTTTCTCAAGATTTATCCAACCCAAAAAGGGTTTGCGGCATTTTTGCCTAATTCTATGCATTATTACAAACAAGACTGCAGGATGATGACATGGAAACCAAGAAAATTCAAGAGTTGCCGGTGCTAAACCAGTGGATTTGGGGGCTTGGCGCCTTGGGCTATGCCCTTTTGGAAAGGATGTTGATTACCTACGTCATCTTTTTTTACCTTTCCCCCAAAGAATATCAGGTGGTGGACCTGGTCACAGACAGAATTTACCTGGGCGTTTTTACTGTTTTAGGCATAGCCCTGCTGCTGGGCCGGATCGTTGACGGCCTGGCCGACCCGATCATTGCAGCTTTAAGCGATAAAACCCGGTCCAGCTTGGGAAGGCGCAAGCCGTTTATGCTGGCCAGTGTACTGCCTCTTTCCGCTGCAGCCATCCTGATGTTCTACCCGCCGCGCCTGGGTGAAACCTCAGCCCTAAACGGCATCTGGGCCTGTGCCATATGGCTGCTCTTCTATATCTTTTTTACCGCGTATATTACTCCCTATTTTGCCTTAATTCCTGAATTGGGACACTCACATTCTATCAGAATTAACCTGGGCACTGTGCATGCTTTTTTTGTAATCATGGGCATGATTGCCATGACCGTGGTTTTCCCTTTAATTGCCGCCGCCTTTCAAAAGAACGGTTTCCCTTTGCGTCCGGCTTACCAGTATACCGCAGCACTTTTTACCTTAATTGCCTTGTTGTCTTTGCTTTTAGCCACTTTCTCCTTCAATGAGAAAAAACATTGCCTCCCATCAAACCCTCCGGCTTCAGGAATGTGGAAGTCAATGCTTTCAATTCTTTCGATCAAGGCATTCAGGACATTTCTGATTGGGGAGCTTTTCTTTCAGTATGCCATCTTTATGTTAAACTTAGGGCTGCTTTACTACGTGGTAGTTATTTTCAGACAGGAGGAGAGCTTCCTTACCATTCTCGGCGGGCTGACAATCGGCATTGCGCTGCTTAGCTTCCCTCTGGTTAATAAAGCGGCCAAAGCCATGGGCAAGAAAAAACCCCTCCTGCTGGGCGTAGCCATTATGACCGCCTCTTGTTTTATCCTGTTTGCCTTGAGCTGGAATATGAACAGCACCGCCCTTTACCTTGGAGTTTTATTATTTGGTTTAGGCGGCATCTCTCTCTCAACCTGTACCATCCTTACGGTTCCCACGTATGCGGATATGGCCAGGGTAGAAGCGCTCCGTACAGGCGTTCAGCGGGAGGCCATGTATTATGCTGCCCGGAACCTGCCTTTAAAAATGACCATTGCCCTGGCAGGAGCCACTTTTTCTTACCTTATTGCCGCTTTTGGCAAAGATATGGCTAAACCGCTGGGAGTGCAGCTATCTTTGCTCATTGTGGCTGCTTTCAGCCTCATTGGCTTGATCTTCTTTGCCATCTATCCGGAGCAGCAAATTTTGGAGCAACTGAGCAAATATGAAACGAAGACAATAGACTTTCCGAACGCGGGACGCCAAGGAATCAAAAAGAACTCCGGGCCATCCTTGTAAGTTTCAGCAGAATTGCGCCATCTTGAAAACAGCACACGCAAGGGGCTGCCTTCTGGGAGAAGTCCCTTTACCTGTAAAAGATTGACTTCTTATTGTTAAATTTTGCAGGAAAATGTTGTAGAATGTTGAAATTTTATATATGTACAGTTAGATGACCATAAAAACTTCACCGCATGTTCGACTAAATTGCCATCTCCATCTGAGAAACAGCACAAGCATTAATAGAAGAAGGAGCGGGTAAACTGTTGTTTTGTGCAAAAGCGGGTGAAAAGGATATCGTGGAGGCAGTATCGCAAATTAATGTAAAAGATGATGAAACAGTATGCATTTTAATTGGTGAAAAAGCCCCGCTGGATGTGCGGCGGCTTATCGCCAGCCTGGTTAAGCAAAAAGTGTCTTTTTGGGGCGGCATCTTTCCCGGTATTATCTATGATGAAAAATGTTTTGACCAAGGCGCCTTAATCCTTAAATTGCCTGTTCTATTCAAACCTCTATTGATCACAGGTCTTGATCGGGATCGTGATTTCCCGGGGCTGCCCGACTTCCAGAACATTATAAACAAACTTGACCAGCAGTATTGCGCCTTGATTTTCCTGGACGGCCTTGCCAAAAACAACTCCGGTTTTCTGAGCGCACTGTTTCATGAACTGGGCAGTGCGGTGAGCTACCTGGGCGGAGGGGCCGGATCACTTTCATTAACACAACAACCCTGCGTTTTTACCAACGACGGCCTTTTTCAAGACGCAGCTGTGTTAACTTTTTTAAACATGAAATGCCGGCTCGGTGTCCGCCACGGCCTGGAAAAGCTGACAGGCCCCATTATTGCAACCAAAACATGCAATAATAAGCTGGTTGAATTAAACTGGAAGCCGGCTTTTGATGTGTACAAGGCAATTGTTGAACAAAGTTTAGGCATGCAATTGAATGTTCATAACTTTCACCAAACGGCCCGGATATATCCATTTGGGATTATCAAAGATACGGATGAGCCGATTATTCGCGAGCCCATTGCTGTAACTGCAGATAGGGCTCTGATTTGTGTTGGAGAGGTGCCAGAAAACGCAGTTCTTAACATTATGAGGAGGGATAAGCACTTGCTGATTAAAGCAGCCGGGCTGGCGGCCCGGGAATGCTTGTCGTCAAAAGACGAGCAGATCAAAGGCGCCCTGGTTGTAGACTGTGTTTCCCGGCATTTATCCTTGGAGGATGATTTTTCCAGAGAATTATCCTGTATTAAAAAAGAGATTTCCTGCATGGAGCAAAACACGATCTTAGGAATTTTGTCCCTGGGGGAAATAGCATCTTACGGCAGGGCTTATCTGGAATTCTTAAATAAAACTTGCGTGGTAGGAGCTTTCCATGGATGATAAAATCATAAATTTTGATAGAGTAATTCAGGATATTTCTGTGCTTTATGAACTATCCCTGACGATCGGAACTTCATCGGACTTGGAAAAATGCTGCGAGGTATTTTTAAACAGACTGATGGTCCGCAAAAATTTAAGTTACGGGGCGGTCTGGATTAAAAATAAGTACCTGTTCGCCAATAGCAGCGATGAGGCCGCAACGCTGGTCTATGCAAATCCAAAAATTTACATAGGCTGCAGAAGTTCTTCGTTGAACCATCCTGTCTTTAGACAGCTGGGCCAAAGAGACTATATTTCAGTTTCCTCAAAAGAGAGCCTCTTTTTCGAGATGATTCAAGAAAAAGGGATTAAAGAAGGACAATGCGCTATTTATGCACTGGGCGATCTCGGCATATTGAAACTATATTCCCTTTCCGAAAACAATGCTTTTTTTACAGATACTGAACTTGCAAAAATTAAAAATGTAGTTTTTAAATTTGCGATATCTCTGGAGGGCTGCATTTCCCAGCAAAAACTGATGTCGGAAATTGCGGAACGCAAGCAGGCAGAAAATTCTTTGCGGGAAAGTGAAGAAAAGTTTCGCTTTCTAACCGAAAACATGGGCGACATCATCTGGATGCTGGATGAAAAAATGCTCACAACTTATGTGAGCCCTTCGGTTTATGAAATATTAGGCTTTACCCCTGAAGAACGGATGCAGCAAACCCTGGATGAAATGATGCCCCCGGAATATGCGGCCTATATCAGAGATCTTTTTCGAAAAGAAATGGCGCGAGAAGCGGAAGGCAACTGTGACCCTGACCGGACCTTAAAGATGGAAATTCAATATTACCACAAGAACGGCTCGATTGTATGGCTGGAAAACAGGGTTAAGGCCATGCGGGACAATGCCGGCAAGATGATCGGGATATATGGGGTGTCCCGAGATATTACAGAACGAAAAATGGCAGAAGATGCCTTGCACGAAAGCAATCGGAAGCTGCGCATATCTGAAGAAAACTATCGCTTTTTGGTAAACAATACCCCTGACCTGATTTACAGTATAGACCGGGATGGGCGTTACACCGCCGTAAACCGCAGCTTTTGCCGCTCTCTGGGCCTGGAGCCCCATGATATTATTGGTAAAAGCATCCATGAACTGGGATTGCCGGAAGAAGAGCTGCGCATGTGGCAGGAACTTTACTTTGAGGTTTTTTCCACGGGCAAAACCCTCGAAACTGAAATCACGACGATACAACCTGACGGCTCTACGCGCACGTACGAGGTTTTTCTCTTGCCCGTGCTGGACGAAAAAGGAATGGTGACCAGCATCACCGGAACAAGCCGGGACATCTCCGTGCGCAAAAAGATGGATGAAGAGATCCTAAAAGCAGACAAGCTTGAATCCATCGGCATCCTCGCCGGAGGCATCGCCCATGATTTCAATAATTATCTTGCCACACTGCAGGGCAATGTTTCTCTGGCAAGGCTGTACAAGGATGATGCCCACAAGCTGGACGAAATTCTGGACAATATCGAAATTGCCATCGAAAAAGCGAAGCACCTTGCCAATCAGCTGTTTACATTCGCCAAAGGATCGGCGCCGGTTAAGAAAAACATATCAATTGGCCGGTTCATCGTCGATAACGTCAGGTTTGCCTTAAGCGGTTCTAATGTGCACTGCAACTTTAATATTGATCAGGGTGTTTACACGGTAGAAATTGATGAAGGACAATTTTGCCAGGTCTTGAATAACATTGTGCTTAATGCTGTTCAGGCCATGCCGGAGGGCGGTGTGATCGAAGTAAACGCTGAAAATGTTACCATCGGCCCTGACAAAAACGACCATTTTGTGCCGCTGCCGCCGGGAGAATATGTGAAAATTACCATTAAAGATGAAGGGTGCGGCATACCGGAAGAATATATGCACAAAATATTCGATCCTTTTTTTACAACGAAAAATACAGGTAAAGGCCTGGGCCTCGCCATTTCCGATTCAATCATCAAAAATCACGGCGGCTATATCAGCGTGGAATCAACAGTCAATGAGGGCACCAAGTTTATGATTTTTTTGCCTGTTTCCAAACAGTCTTATCAAGCTGAAACAGTGCAAAACAAAATATATTATGGTTCCGGAAAAATACTGGTTATGGATGATGATGAAGATTTTCGCAACATAACCGAAGAAATACTCTCAACCCTCGGCTACTCCGTTTCGCTGGCCAGTGAGGGTAAGGAAGCCCTGGAGTTATACATGGCCGCCTTGGAAGAGGGGCACAAATTTGACCTGGTGATAGTGGATTTAACCATACCGGGCGGCATGGGCGGTAAAAAAATGATGGAGGAGCTTTTAAAGAAAGACCCTGAAGCGCGCGCGATTGTTTGCAGCGGCTACTCCAACGACCCGGTCATGGCTGATTTTCGCAGCTATGGTTTTAAGGGTGTCATTAAGAAGCCCTATTCCCTGGAAGAGCTGTCTAAGCTTATCTACGAGATTTTGGAAATGCCTTAAGGGCTGCCCCGGCTACCCAAAGCAGCCCAAAGCTTCAGATTAACCGCCAATAGCCGGCAGACCGAACTGCAGCCAAAACAGGAAAATTAAGATAACCCCAAAAATAATTATCACCAGGGCCACGTCGAAATCGATATTACCGAAATTAATGGTCCTGAAAACCTTCGATTGACCGGGTCGGTAGTCCAGCCTTTGTAAAAAACCAAAGGCGCCCCGGAACAAGAAAGCAATTATTACTTTAAAAAAATGAATCATCGCCTGGAAAAAAAGCGTTAAGTAACCCCAGGCCACCATGGAGCCCCTTCCGATTAACGTGCCGGCATATTCCTGGCTGAGCCAGGCAGGCAGGCTGGTCTGAAAGGCGCCGGTGCGCATGCCCAGCCAAAACAGCAGGAAGGCAATGACCAGCGCCAGGAACACGGCAAAAAAGTCTTCGGCGGTCCAGAAACTCAAGCCGACCAGATGGTGTTCGATAAAATGGGGATCCAGCAAAAAATTATTGAGAACCGGGATGATAAACCGGTCCAGAATCAGATTGGGGAAGAAGCCGATGGCAACTATGGCCAGGGCAAGGGCACTCATGCCAATCTTCATCGGCAGCGGCTCTCCATGCAGCTCCTGGTAGTCCCGCTGCGGCTTGCGGATAAAGGTCAGATAGAGAAATTTGATAAAATAGCAGGCGGTGCCGGCGCTGGCCAGGACAAACAGCCATTCGGCCACACGCAAAGAGGCCAGGTGTTGATATTCATAGGCTTCCACCAGGGCGTGATGCAACAGTGTTTTGCTGGAATAACCGTTAAACAGGGGCATGCCCACAATCCCCAGGGAGCCGATCAAGGTGGCGGCGGCGGTAAAGGGCATTTTCCGCCAGAGGCCGCCCAGTCTATACATGTTCAGCTCTCCGAGCCGATAGGCTAAAACGCCCGCAGATAGGAATAAAAGCGATTTAAACAGGGCGTGGTTTAAGATGTGGTATGAAGCCCCAGCCAGCCCCATGGCTCCCTCGTAACCGAGATAGGCACCGGTCCCTACCCCCAGGATGATAAAACCCATCTGGCTGATACTGCTGCAGGCCAGCATTTTTTTAATATTATCCTGGAGCAAAGCCATAAATGCGCCAAACAGCATTGTCCCAATGCCAAACCAGATCATGACGTAACCGATGCTGGAGAGGCTCTGCCAGAGACCGGTGAATTGGCCGGCCAAAGCAGGCAGTGCCTGCCGCTCCACGCTGGCAGGTGTAAAAAACATGTTTACAGTGCGGATAATGCCGTAGGCTCCGATCTTGATCATCACCCCTGAAAGCAGGGCGCTGGCCGGGGCAGGGGCTACCGGGTGTGCCCGGGGCAGCCAGATATGCAGCGGGGCCATTCCCGCCTTGATTCCAAAACCGACAATGAGCAGGATAACCGCCGCCAGGAGAAGGGGCGTTAATCGTTCCATGGCAGGCAGTCCCGGTGCAATGACCAGGGTGCCCGCACCATGGTAAAGCAGCCCCATGCCGCCCACAAGGGACAGCCCGCCAAAGACGCCCATGTATAGATAAAGATTGCCTGCGCCCATCGATTCCTCAGTCTGGGTGTGAATGACTAGGACGTAAGAGGCCAGTGTCATAATTTCGAAGAAAACCAAAAGCGAGAGAAAATCACCTGCCATGGGAACCCCAACGGTTCCGGCAAAGGTGAGAGCTAAAAAAACAAAAAAGCGCCCCTGATTTACTTCGTGATTCATATAGCTAATGGCGTATATGGTGGAGGCCAGCCAGACAAAGGAAGCGATGGCGGCCACTAAAAAGCCCAAGCCGTCGACGCGAAAAGTCAGGTTGAAGGGAGAAACAAGGAGCGGAATTTCGTATACAAGTATCTTACCTGCGGAAACAAAAGGCCACATCAGCAGCACAGCTCCCAGGGTGGCCAGGGTGCCGATAATAGCAAAGGTATGGCGCAGCCAGGGAATGCGAGCAAATAAAATCAAAACCAGGGTGGTGAAAAGGGGAATTAAAATAACCCACAGCGGTTGATCGGAAAGGACCAAATTATGCATAACTGCACCTCCCTAAACTAGAACAGGTAGCTGACGACAGACTCGACAAAGGGCAGGTAGAGGTTCAGGCCAATGCCGAACACCAGGCAAACCGCAGCCAGTAATACAACAGGCACCAGCATTGTCAGCGGAGCCTCTGCCCCTTTGACCTGTTCAAAATCACCCTTGCGGAAAAATGCATTGATGACAATGGGAAAGAAATAGGCCGCATTCAGCAAGGCGCTGGCCACCAGGATAGCAATAACCAGATAATGGCCTGATTCGATGCTTCCAGTGATCAAACACCACTTGGAGATAAAGCCATTTACCGGCAATATGCCCACCATCCCAATGGCGCCAATAGTAAAAGCGAGCATCGTTAAAGGCATGCGCTTGCCGAGACCTTTTAACTCGCTGATGCGTTTTTTGCCGGTAACGGTAATAATGGCGCCCGCACAGAAAAACAAGGTGATTTTTAAGAGGGCATGATTGATCATATGCAGCAGGCTCCCCGATAATCCCAAATAGGTTAGCAGCCCGGCACCCAGGGTAATATAGCTCAACTGGCTGATGGTGGAATAGGCCAGACGGCGCTTCAGCACATCCTGCCGCAGCGCAATAATTGATCCGGCCAGGATAGTGATACTGACCAGCACGATTACAAACAGGCCTAAATCCAGTGCGCGCAGCGATTCTGTACCATAAATTGAATACATAATCCGTAAAATGCCGAAGACCCCTGATTTAACCACGGCCACGGCATGGAGCAGGGCGCTTACAGGTGTCGGTGCAACCATAGCCGACGGCAGCCAGGAATGCAGGGGCATAATCGCCGCTTTAACCCCAAAACCGACAATGAAGCACAAGAAAACTATTTGCCACAGTGCAGACGCTTCGGGGGCTGCGCTAACCACACCCCCGGAAACAAAATCCACGGAACCGGCATTGCTGTAGGTCAAAACCAGCCCGGCCAGGATAAATGCCGCCCCGATAAAACTATAAACGAGGTAGCGAACCCCGGCGGCCTGCGCTTCTTCATTACCGGCATGAATAACCAGGGGATAGGTGAAAATGGTTAAGAACTCATAAAACAGGTAGAGGGTAATCAGGTTGGCCGCAAAGGCGATACCCATGGTCGCGGCCAGAGAGAGCAGGTAAAACACATAGTAGCGCCTGCGTTTATGTTCATGGGCCATATAGCCAAACGAATAAACCACGGCAAATACCCAGAGCACCGAGGCCAGGGTGCCGAAAAGCGCTGCGAGGGGATCTGCGCGGAAGGCAAAATCAAGTCCCGGGATAATGGAAAATAATGAAATATAAGCCATATTCCCATCCAGAACATCCCGCAGCAGCAGCAAAACCGCTGCCGCCGTCCCCGCGGCAATAACCAGGGCAAAAAGGTTGCGGGGTTTGTCGGAGCGCTCCGGGATCAGGCTGAGCAATATCGAACAAACTAAAGGACAAGCAATGGCCCCCAGCATCAACTGGTCAGTGGCAGGCATAGTGGACCAACCCTCCATTCCATAAGGCTACGGTAATCTAGTGCTCCGTATCGTGACTTACACCCAAAACCAGCATAATGGCCATAACGGCAGTAAAAAGAACGGTGGTTTCGAGAAGAGTGTCGTAACCACGGTAATCCAGGATAATGTTCGTCACCAGGTTGATTCCACCGCTTTCTTCCACGCCTTTATCAATATAGCGCCGCATTACTTCGTTATTGGTGGGGTTGTCCGGGTGTCCGTACGGAGGCATCTCTGCGACCGTTAAGAGCAGCATGTAAGAAATCATGCAAACCAGGATAACAATTAGTGTTGTAATTACTATTTTTTGTCTCCGGCTCACTGCGGTCTCCTCCCTACCTTGGTGACGATAGTAACCATGATCACGGTCATGCCGACACCAACCGCCGCTTCAGTGATGGCGATGTCAGGGGCGTTGAGCTGCTGCCAAATCACGGCCATAACCATGCTAAAGGAACCGAAAACAATAACAACATAGAGCAAGTCTTCAAAAATAAAAATTGCAACTGCCGATACCAGGAGTGCCAGCAGCAACAAAACAACAAGGGGATCCATACTCAACCGCCACTCCTTTCTCTACGGCGCTCTTCTTCTTTAAAGGAGGAATAGGTGTTCAAAACAAAGCTTCCGTCCACCAGCTCCATGCCCCTTTCGTAGGCGGTCTTGGCCATAAGGTGCGAAACCACCGGGTTTATGGTGATAATAAGGGCGGCAATTAAAGCCAGTTTCACCACAGAACCAAAATCATTGATCATCAATAGGCCCAGGCCTGCGAGCATGAGCCAGTTTCCGAGGGTATCACACTTGCCTACAGCATGCATCCGGTTATAGACATCGGGCAAGCGGATCAACCCTATGGCCCCGACTAGGAGAAAGAAAAAACCGCCTGAAATCAAGACCATTGCCGCGATCTCCCTGATCAGCTCCCAGTTCATCTTATCCGCCTTCCTTTCGTGCCGATTAAATCAGCTTGCCCTCGCGCAAGAGTTTCAGGATGCAAAGGGTGCCGATAAAAGCGCCCAAAACATAGACCAGGGCTACGTCTATATAATGGGAACTTTTCTTAAAAAAAGAATAGATCAAAATTAACATAATGATTTCAGTGGTAATAATATTGGCGGCTATAATACGGTCAATGGCCGAGGGGCCGACCAGGGCCCGGTACATGGCCAGCAAGGCTACAATCACCAGGCCTATGACTATAACATTGAGAAATGTTTCAATCATTGGCGGTTTCATCCCCTTCTATTTTTTTCATCAGGTCGAGCATATACCAGTCCAGCACACCTACGCCGGCGTCGCGGGTTAAAGCGTGGACTATATGCAGATCACCGGAAATGTCCACAGTAATCGTACCCGGGGTCAAGGTGATGGAATTGGCGTATAAAACCCGGGAAAGGTCCTTTTTAAGCTCATTGCGCATGATCACCAGGCCGGGCGACAGGGGCAGCTTCGGATGAAGCACCACCGTAGCCACGTGGATGTTGGCCAGCACAACTTCCCAGGCCAGGCGAATAAAATAGTAAATCAATGAAAACAGCTGCTTTAAGGTAAACGCGGTGGGCCGCGGGTGTTCGCCGATGGTTATCTCCGCCCAGACATAAGTCAAAGCCACGCTGAAAACAAAACCGGTTAACAGCTCCTGCCAGTGCAAGTTATTGGTAAGCAGCACCCAAAAGCCCATTAATAAAACGAATATGAGCAGCGCTCCGGGATAGTCATACTTTTGATTAGCCACCCGCCTTCACCTCCGCTTTAAACTAAATAGAAGAGCACTATTTGATAAAGATATTCATATAAGAATTTTCCGGTAACACCGAGAGCAATGATCCCTAAGGCCGTGGCTGCAATGGGAATTTTCATTGATAAAGGAATCTGATCCCATTGCACGCCGGGCTTTTGTTCTTGAATATGGGTTGAAGCATGAAGCTCGCGTTCCCGTTCATCCACGGGACCGCCGGGCGGGACAAAAAACATCTGCCAGAGGATGGGGAAATAATACATGGCATTAAGCAAGCCGCTGATGACAATGAGGACAATAAAAAGGGGATAACCTGCTTCGATGCTGCCCCTGGCCAGCATGAACTTGGAGACAAAACCGCCGGTTATGGGAATGCCAACCATGGAAAAAGAGGCCACAACCATCGCAGCCGCCGTGAGCGGCATTTTTGAACCTAAACCGGCCAGCTGGTTGACCCTTTTTCTTCCTGTCTGGTAATAAATCGCACCGGCACAAAGGAAGAGACAGGTTTTCATCAACGCGTGCACGACCAGGTGCAGGAAGGCGGCGACAATGGCCAAGGGGGTTCCAAGGCCGATTCCCAGGTAGATATAGCCAACCTGCGCCACTGTGGAGTAAGCGAGACGGCGTTTTAAATCCAGCTGCACGAAAGCGAACAAAGAGCCTCCAATCATCGCTGCAGAAGCCAAAATTAAAACCAGGTAGCGAATGGAGCTTTCCTGGTAAAAAGCAGAGCCGAAGACCAGGAAAAAGATCTTAAACAGGGCCACAATATATACTTTTACCACCAGGCTGGAAAGAACGGCGCTGGAAGGCGTGGGTGCCGACGAGTGAGCGTCAGGCAGCCACAAATGCAGGGGGAAAAGGGCGGATTTAATGCCGAAGCCAACCACAAAAAAACTCATGGCCGCCCACACCAGGTAGGGGTAGCGGGCGGCATTCTCCGCCATAACCTTCCCGGCAAAGGCCAGGTTCAGATGGCCGGTGATCATATAGGTAAAACCGATGCCAAACATCAGAAACCCTGAAGCGAGCGTAGCCAGAATGAGGTATTTGAGACCGGCCTCCAGTGCAAGTCTTTCCCCTTTGCTTACCACCAGGGCGACAGCGCTTATCCCCACCACTTCAATAAATACGTAAGTGTTGAAAAGGTCGCGTGTAACCACCAGCCCCAGCATGGCTGTCAGGCAAAGTATAAATTCTACATAAAACCAGCCGCTGGCCTCAGGGTTCATTTCCTTGCGCAGGGAACCGTAGCTATAAAGGGAAATCAGAACAATTAGTCCGGTTATGAGAATGATCATTAACCCCGAAAGGGGCTCGATGGCAATCTCTATGCCCCAGGGAGGCTCCCAACCTCCAGCGTAGTGATGCCAGGGTCCGTTCCGCAGCGCGTGGATAAATAGATAGCTGGCAATAGAAAAGAGAGCCACGCTGATGGCGATGGAATAAGGCGCGCTAAAATCTCTTTTCCAGCGGGCCACAATGGGCAGGGTGAAGGCGGGAATTAATCCGGCCAGGATCAACATAAGCGGCAGCTTATCCCAGAGGAGCAACAGTGTTCACCTACCTCATTTTCATAAAATTGGGTGCATTTATCGTTCCGTATAAAGCATAAAGCTTGACTATCAGGGCCAGCGCCAACGAGGTAAGGCTGAAACCGACGACAATCCCGGTCAGAATCAAGGCCGAAGGGAGAGGATTGATATACACAACGTCCTGGGCTGCGGGGTCGATAATGGGCGCTTCGCCTCCGATGATATTGCCCATGGCGATAAAAAATAAAAAAACGGCGTTAGTCATGATATTCAAGCCGATTACCTTTTTAATTAAGTTGGGTTGAGTCAATACGATTAAAGTGCCCACAGCAAAAACAATTACAGCGATAAAATACGGATAGTTAACGGCCAACATCTGGAAATTCATCGCTTAATCCTCCACGATCAAGTAAAAGATGCTTAAAATAGTACTGGCCACGCATAATCCGATCCCAAAATTGACGACAGAGATAATGCCCACGCTGAACAGCTCCCCCGGGGCGCCCACCGGGCCATGTTCATGCGGTAAAATAAACTTAATTCCTTCCATAAGGCTGCCCAGGCCAATAAAGATTATGGAAACATCCAGAGGCAAGTAGCGGAGCCGGCCGCGCCACTGCAGTCCATAAATTAAAAAATAGAGCAGCACGCCTAACCCGATAATCATCCCGCCGGCGAAGCCTCCGCCGGGCGAAAGGTGGCCGTGCATCACCACATAAAATCCATACATCAGGACAAACAGCAGGACATACCGGAATACTACTTTGGTTATATAATCCTGCACAGCCCATACCTCCTCAGGCACGCATGCTATTTGCGTAATCTTTCACAATCATGTTAGCACTCTCTTGGCCAGCCAGAATTTTTACCTCACCACCAAAAGGTTCGCCTTATTTGGGATTTTTCCTGCTACTCTAATAAAGTTTGAAGGGGTGGAAAATTCCATTAAATCAGTCGCTCAAGCAGTTGCGCCGGGCGATGATGCGAAGCCCTTCCAAGGTTAATACAGTATTAACCTGGTCGATGGTTTCCGATTCGGAGGCAATAAGGGGGGCCAGTCCTCCTGTTGCCACCACCATTGGACCGCCGGGCAGCTCCCGTTTCATGCGCCGGACAACACCGTCCACCTGTCCGGCAAAACCGTAGACTATGCCTGACTGCATGCTGGAAACGGTATCTTTGCCAATGACCCGACACGGTTTAATCAGCTCTACCCGGGGAAGTTTGGCTGCTTTCTCAAAAAGCGCCTCCATGGAAATGCCTATTCCGGGAGCGATGGCTCCACCCAAATAGTCTCCTGCAGCGGATATGGCGCAAAATGTCGTTGCCGTGCCAAAATCGACAATAATGAGGGGGCCGCCGTAGAGACTATAGCCGGCAACCGCGTTTACAATGCGGTCCGCGCCAACTTCACGCGGATTATCATACAAAATGTTTATTCCCGTTTCTATCCCTAATCTCACAATCAGCGGATTAACCGAGAAGTATTTTTTAGCCATGCGTTCCAATGAGTCCATCAATGGGGGAACAACGGAAGAAATAACTACGGCAGAGATATCGGCCGGGCTGATGCTGCTATGCGCCAACAAATTTTTCAGCATCATCCCCAATTCATCTTCTGTACTATCGCGTCGGGTGGCGATGCGCCAGCAGACTTTGATCTCGTCATTACGGTCAAAAACACCAATCATGATATTGGTATTGCCCACATCAATTGCCAGAAGCAATTTTGATCACTCCTTTTTTAAATTAAAATATCAAAAGATGCCTCCTTTGAAAAGGACGACATTTGCCTTGATCCATCACTTATTGCAGGAAACAGGATTACATCGTCGAAATGTACCTATAAATTTGCACTGCAAGCCAGGCGGAGGAGGCGTAAACGACATTGCTAAAAAAATTGTCAGGAATGAATTATTTTGTCGCCCTGATCATTCTTTTAGGAATTATTTTTGTTCTGGGCTTGATGGCTTTTATTCTGGTTGCCTCTTTCCCTGGAGCGCTCGGCACCGCACCGCCGCAGTATGAAATAAAAGAGGTCTATGACTTTGAACCCTGGTCCTTTGAAATTAATAGCCTCACAGCGTCATTCCCGGAAGGCGGTATGATCATCCCCATCTTTCGGGAAGATAAACAGGTAGCGGCTCTCTTCATTGGCCCGGGTGAATATGCTGACCGGGAAGACGCCCTTCCTACAGAAGAACCGCTGGGGTTATATTTAAATATAGATTTTGACACTTTTTCTAAATTAAGGGGCGACATTATCTTTATGCCCACAGAGGACGCTGCAGCCAGGGATGCAGCCCTTGATCTATACCAGCGCCTGCCGGATCTTCCGGTTCACTGGCATAACGGTATTCCCCTTGTATTTCACCCCGGTGAAGGGGGACTATATTACTATTTTATTGATGCCGAGGGCGATGCTCTTCTGCCCCCGGTAATCGTTGAACCGGGTTACAAGCTCCACGGCACTCTGGCCCTATATGCTTTACTGATCGTGATGGCCTTGTTAATCATTTTGATCTTTTCCCTGGATTATCATCCTTCACGTTACTGGAAATTTATTCATTGCGCCAGGCCTCCCTGGCCGGCAGCCGCCGCGGCCGCAGGCGCTGCTGCCTTCGCGCTGATAAGTGAACTGCTCCCCGCCTTCACCGGCCTGCCGGAACCGATCATGGCAGCAGGATACGCCGCCGCTGTAGCCATTTTGATTGTCCTTGCGCGGCTGAAGCACATAGACTTTTTAGATTTTGGTATACGCCCGGATACGTATAAGCATGGCTACCTGATAGTCCTGGCGGTTGCAGTACTGTACCTGGTGATGACCAGAAGAATACCCGGCACAGTGACCTTAAACGGTATCACAACCTTGGTTGATTTCCTACTTTTATTTTTCCTGGTGGCCCTGGCCCGGGAATTAATTTGGCGCGGCTATATTCAAACCGTTCTAGGACGGATCCTGGGTCCCACCCCGGGCATTATCATTACCGCTATTCTGGCGGGGCTGGTTCATTATATTGTTTTAGCCGTGACCGCTCCGTGGATGTCGGCATACCCCTACACAGCGGTGGAAACATTTATTCTTGTGCCCGGCACGGCTTTGGTGCTGGGATTGGTTTACCTGCGAACCGAGAATATTTTCAGCAGCACCCTGCTGCATAGCCTGATTCTTTTTTTGCCACGCATTATGGCTTGTTGAAAGCGAGGCTGGTCTAAATGGTGGATAAGGAAAAAATTTGCCGCGCTGTGGAAATGATCCTGGAGGCTATCGGGGAAAACCTGAACCGGGAAGGCCTGCGGGACACGCCCCGCCGGGTCGCCAATATGTATGCCGAAGTGTTTAAGGGAATTGACCAGGATCCAAAAGACCACTTAAAAACATGCTTTGTGGAAGACGGGCATGACGAAATGGTGCTGGTGAAAGACATTGCCTTTTATTCCATGTGCGAACATCACCTGCTGCCTTTCTACGGCAAAGCTCATATCGCTTATATTCCTGCGGGCGGTCGCATCGTCGGCCTGAGCAAACTGGTGCGGGTGATCGATATAGTGGCCCGGCGCCCACAGCTGCAAGAGCGTTTAACCAGTACTGTGGCCGATGTGATCACAGAAGAGCTGCGGCCCAAAGGCGTTGTTGTCGTCGTGGAGGCGGAGCATCTATGCATGAGCATTCGCGGCGTCAATAAACCGGGCGCCGTTACCGTTACCTCCGCCGTGCGGGGACTTTTTCGCTACAACCCCAGCTCCAGGGAAGAAGCTTTAAGCCTGATTAAGGGGAAGTAGAAGCTGCAGGAGAAACATGAAACGGATCAACCAAATTTTAAAAAATGAGCAATACTGTTTATATCTCTTAAAAAATAAAGCCCTGGAAGAATACCGCCATTTCTGCCGCCACGACTTTGATCATATGCTGACCGTGTCCCGCCTGACCTATTTGCTTCTGCTTGAAAAGGGCCCCACAGCCATATCCAAAGAGATGGCCTATGCCGCCGGGCTGCTTCATGATATCGGGCGCTGGAAAGAGTACCAGGACGGCACAGACCATGCCGCTTACAGCGCCTGCCTGGCCGACCCAATCCTGACACAGGCTGGATTTACCGCAGATGAGAAAGAGATCATTTTAAAAGCAATCTCGCAACACCGCCATAAAGAGCAGGATCATGGACATCGTTCTCCCCTGAGCGAAGCGCTGCACCGCGCCGACAGTCTTTCCCGGCTCTGCTTCCAGTGCAGCGCTGCCGGGGCATGCAAATCGGTTAAGACCCGGCCCCATCGGCAGGGGTTGCAATACTGAAAGGAAGAAAAATTTTATGGAGACCTGTTTATACCAGATTTTCGACCCGGAACAGGAGCTCAAAGAGCTGGGCTGTGACAATATGGGTATAGCCTTAATGGCTCCCAAAGCCCGCTTTTACACCCTAAAAATACGCGGCGTCGATTTGCGGAGCGCCATGCTGATCAAGCAGGAAGCCCTTTCGCAGGGTGCTGAAGCATCCCTCCCCCATGAAACGATGACCCTTCAACTTAAACAATTTGACCTGTTGTTGATGGGCACCGAAAGTCAGCTGGAAAAGTTGTGTTCAAAACTAAAGCTTCAACAAGGCGAGCTGGCCCGGCTGGGCGAAGATATCCTGGATAACCTGCACCACGCCAGGCGGCGGTACCAGGATTTGCAGCTGGGCCGCTATCGCCTGCCCCTGGGTAAGCGCACCCTCATCATGGCTATACTCAATCTTACGCCCGATTCGTTTTCAGATGGTGGCAAGTACAACCAGCTAGATGCGGCCCGGGCCCGGGCCCGCCAGATGGTGGACGAAGGCGCCGATATTATTGACCTTGGGGGAGAATCCACCCGGCCCGGATATGAACCGGTAAGCGCCGAAGAAGAGATCCGGCGCGTATTGCCGGTTATAGAAGCTTTGAAAAAAGATCCGGCGATTAATGTGCCGCTCTCCATTGACACTTATAAAGGAGAGACCGCCCGTGCAGCCCTTGAAGCAGGAGTAGATATGGTCAATGATATCTGGGGCTTAAAAGCAGACCCGGAGATGGCAGGCGTGGTGGCGCAGTACGGGGCCGCCATCTGCCTGATGCATAATCGAAAATCAACCGATTACCGCGACCTGGTACCGGATATTATCGCCGAGCTAAGAGAATCCCTGGCCCTGGCGCGCCAGGCAGGCATCGCAGACGAGCGGATCATTATTGATCCGGGAATCGGCTTCGGCAAAGATGTCCAGCAAAACCTCGAGGTTATGCGGCGACTGCGCGATTTCCGCTGTCTCGGCTACCCTCTTTTACTGGGAACTTCTCGAAAATCAATGATCGGTAAAACCCTGAATTTACCCGTAGATGATCGCCTGGAAGGGACTGCGGCTACTGTAGCTTACGGCATCAGTGCCGGGGCCGAGATTGTCAGGGTTCATGATGTTAAGGAAATGAAGCGGGTAGCCCAGATGACCGACGCCATGATCCGGAGGTGCCATTAATTGAAAACCCGGATCAAGATCAACGATATCGTCTGCTATGGCTACCACGGGGTTCTGCCGGAAGAGCAGCACTTGGGCCAGGCATTTAGAGTAAATCTTGAGCTTGGCCTCGATTTGCCTGCGGGAGTTGATGATCGCCTGGAGAATACCGTTGATTACCGCCTTGCCGTGGAGATGGTGCAACAGGTAATGACCGGGCCGCAGCGACTTTTACTGGAGACCCTGGCCGAAGAAATAGCCGACCTTGTCCTGCAGCTTCCCCGGGTCCAGGAAGCGACAGTGACCGTCAGCAAACCCAACCCGCCCATACCTGGAGTCCAGGGCGGTGTATCTGTCGCCATAACCCGCAGCAGGGAGTGAAAGTAATGGTCACGGCTTACATGGGCATGGGATCGAACTTAGGTGAGCGTCTCTCCCTGCTGCAGCGCTCCCTGGAGCTGCTGCAGCAGGAGTACCCAATCTCAATCAGCACTGTTTCACCCCTTTATGAAACTGAACCGGTGGGGGGGCCGCCCCAGGGCCTTTACTTGAACGCCTGCGCCGCCATAGAAACCGCCCTTCCGCCTGTACTGCTATTAAGGGCCATGCAGGAGGTGGAAATAAAACTGGGCCGGGTGCGAACAAGGCGCTGGGGCCCGCGCACTCTGGACCTGGACCTGCTTCTCTATGACACCCTGATCATGCATACGCCGACTTTGGTTTTGCCCCATCCCCGCATGACCGAGCGCCTGTTTGTCCTGTCGCCCCTATGCGATATCGCCCCCAACCTGGTCATCCCCGGCACCCGGAAAACAGTGAGCGAATTGAAGGCCTTGCTGGATCCAGCCGGGGTAAGGCTTTACAGGGAAAACTGGACATGAAGCCTTACAAATTTCCGGCATCAGGCCGGTCCAGCGGAGCCGCCGCCTGGCTGCCTTGACGCTTGAAAACAGGTTTATTCACAGCTACGGGGCGGTTGATGAAGAAAGGAGCGGATGCACGCAGCACCCGCTCCTTTTTTCTCCTGGATCCCGCTAATTTTTGCCTTACCTTAGAACAGTCCTTTAACCTTGCCGGTCTCCACATCCACGTCGATGCGCCGGAAAGCGGGGTTGGCGGCAGTACCGGGCATGAGCGAGATGGTGCCGGCAACCGGCACAACAAAGCCCGCTCCGCCATAGGTAAGAATATCGCGGACATAGAGCTTCCAGCCCTTGGGCACACCCTTGAGCATGGGATTGTCGCTAAGGCTGAGATGCGTCTTCACCATGCAGGTGCCCATCTCTTTGAACTTGGGATCCGCCTCCATCCGCTTCGCCTTCTCCAGGGCTTCCGCCGAATATTCCACGCCGTCGGCACCGTAAACTTCGGTGGCAATCAGCTCAATGCGCTTGCGCAGCGGTGTATCCAGTTCATAGAGGAACTTAAAGTCGTTGGGTTCGTTGCAGGCCTCAATGACCGCGTCGGCAAATTCCAGGGCGCCATCGCCGCCATACTGCCAGTGCCTGGAAACAGCGACCCTTGCGCCCTCCGCTTCCGCCAGGCGGCGCACCAGCTTGATCTCGTTTTCTGTATCGGTATGGAAAGCGTTGATACAGACCACGGGATTAATGCCGGCCTTTTTCACGGTCCTCACATGGTGAATTAAATTCTCGCAGCCCTTTTCTACCCATTCCAGGTTCTCCTGGCTGTAGGCCGGATCCAGGGGCTGGCCGGGCAGCGGCAGCGGAGCGCCTCCGTGGCATTTCAGGGCGCGAATCGTGGCCACAATCACGGCGCAATGCGGTTTCAAGCCGGACATGCGGCACTTCAGGTTCCAGAATTTCTCAAAGCCAATATCAGCGGCGAAACCGGACTCGGTAATGACATAATCAGCCAGCTTCAGGGCAACACGGTCGGCGATAATGGAAGACTGGCCAATGGCAATATTGGCGAACGGCCCGGCGTGGACAAATACCGGCTGTCCTTCGAGAGTCTGCAGGAGATTTGGATTAATCGCGTCCACCATCCATGCGGTCATGGCCCCGGCCACATCCAGGTCTTCAGTGGTGATGGGGTTGCCCCTCTTGTCATAAGCCACGACAATGCGGCCCATACGCTCGCGCATGTCTTTCAAGTCTTTGGCTACGGCCAGGATAGCCATAACCTCGGAGGATACGGCGATGGCAAAGCCGGATTGCATCATAAAGCCGTCTCTCCGGCCGCCAAGCCCGATAATAATATTGCGCAGGGCCTGGGCGCAGAAGTCAATAATCCACTTCATCTCCACATTGCGCGGATCAATATTTAGCCTCTTCAAGCCGCTGCGCTCCAGGAAAGCGTCGCTGGAGTTAAATTCATGCTGGATGCGGGAAGTAAGGGCCACCATGGCCAGGTTGTGGGCATTCATGATGGCGTTAATATCCCCGGTTAGCCCGAGGGAGAACGGGGTCAGGGGAATGCATTGAGCGAGCCCCCCGCCTGCAGCGGATCCCTTTACGTTCATCGTCGGGCCGCCCGAAGGCTGGCGGATGGTGGCAATAACATTCTTACCGCGCTTGCCCAATCCCTGGGTTAAGCCCATGGTTGAAGTTGATTTGCCTTCGCCCAGCGGCGTGGGAGTAATGGCGGTCACATCAATATACTTGCCGTCCGGCCTGTCCTTAAGCCGCTCCAGAACTTTTTTGTAATCAACTTTGGCCACATAATGGCCGTGGGGCAGGAGTTCCTCTTTTTCCAGGCCCAGCTCCTCCGCTAACTGGTAAACTGTCTTCATGTTCGCTTCCGCAGCTTCGGCAATTTCCCAGTCAGCATGCTTGGTCGGATCCAGTGGCATAAAAAACCCTCCTTAAAATAAGTATAATTTGGTTAGACCTAACCTCCTGCGGTTGCAAGGACTGAATGTAATTATTCCACAGAAATCGCATAATTCCTACCATTAGTTACTATATTCACATATTTTTTATATCTGCCACCGAGGGTATTGAAGCCAGCGATGCAGCTGTCACCACCGCCCGCTCCACCGCTTCAGCCACCACTTCGGCAGCGGCTATCCCCACCAGGTTTACATCGGCTTCTTCTTCCCCCAAAGAGAGGCTGAAGATGGTGTCGCCGTCCCACATGGTATGCACCGGGTTGATCGTCCTGGCCAGCCCGTCATGGGCCATCTGGGCCACCTTGTGCAAAGCTTCCTTTGAAAGGTTGGCATTGGTCGCGACGATACCCAGGGTGGTGTTCCCGGGTTCACCCGATGCTCCCCCGCCCATCAGCAGCTCTACGGTTCGATCCATCTTCCCGGTTGCCGGGTTTCGCGGCCCGGCCAACAAATTCCCCCTGCGATCAAACACATCACCAAAAGCATTGACCACCACCAGGGCCGCCACGATCAGATCTCCAATGCGACACGAAGCCGATCCTTGCCCTGATTTTACCGCACCGCCCGGTCCATAGATCTTTGCCACCGTGGCCCCGCATCCTGCACCCACCGACCCTTCGGGCACCGGTCCGTCCGTGGCTTCAAGACAGGCCCGGTAGCCCATATCTGCATCAGGGCGCACTGCACCGTCTCCCACGGCTAAGTCAAACAAAATCGCCGCGGGGACAATGGGGACATGGTAAGGGCCAATGGCAAAACCCCGCTTCTGCTCTTCCAGGTAGCGCATCACCCCGCCGGCCGCCTCCAGTCCAAAAGCGCTTCCTCCGGCAAGAACGATAGCTTGAACCTGTTCCACCAGTTGACCTGGCCGCAGCAAGTCTGTCTCCCTTGTCCCTGGAGCAGAGCCCCTCACGTCAACTGCTGCACGGGCTCCCGCCTCCGCCAGGACCACTGTAACCCCCGTTGCCGCCTCCAAATCGGTGGCAACGCCCACTTTCAATCCAGGAATATCCGTCAGACCCGGTATGGCAAACACCCCTTTCGGCCCAAATGCAGGCACAATTTTGGCATTCTATGCTAAAATATGAATATGCCGAAGCCGTTTAAAGCAGATAAAAGTGAACAAAAGGTGCCGCCAGGCCATGTAATTCCGGAATTATGGGATGCCCATATCCACCTCTTCCCTGAAAGATTGATGGGGGCCATCTATCGCTACTTCAGCGCAAACTACCGCTGGCGCCTGCCTTTTCCGGCCGCCACCACCGCTTTGCTCAAGCACCTGCGCGATGATGGCGTGAAGCGCGCTTTTGTGCTTGCGTACGTTCACAAACCTGGCCTCTCCAGCCAGGTAAATCGCTGGCTGGCCTCCCTGGTTGCAGAGCAGCCCTGGCTAGTCCCCTTCGGCGCTGCCCATCCTGAAGATCCGGAGCTGTCATCAGTTCTCAGCGAAGCGCTGGACCGTTACCGCTTCGCCGGGATTAAGCTGCACTGCCTGGTTCAGCAAATCAGCCCTGATGACGAGAGGCTTTTTCCCATCTACGAGGCGCTGGCCGAACGCTCGCGGGCCCTGGTTATCCATGCCTCGAATTTTCCCCTGCCGGATCCAAGGCATCTTGGCCTGTCGCGCCTGGCCCGCGTGCTGAAACGCTTTCCCACCTTGCAGGTGGCAGTTGCCCACCTGGGGCTCAATGAGCTGCCTTTGACCAGGGAGCTGCTGCAGCAATACTGCGGTCTTTACTTGGACACGGCCTTCGTTTTTCAAAATAACAGTCTGGTGCCGCCCCACGAGGAAATTATTCACCTTATGATGGATTTTCCCGGGCGAATCCTTTATGGCAGCGATTTCCCCTTCATCTTAGAGCAGCCGGCAAACGGAATAGAAAGAATCATGGGTTTTAACTTACCGCTGCCTTTTTATCATAAGTTATTTTACCAAAATGCCAGCGATTTTTTACGCAGGCTCACCATAACTGCGCGATAAAAAAAAAGAACCCTTAAGGTTCCTTTTATTGCTCCCGGTTATGGGGTTTGTCTGGCATGATCATCTGCCTTTTTATTGTCCTCCGGAGAATCTTTCCTTGCGCCTTCGTCTTTTTGGTGGGCAGTGGCTTTGCTGCCACTGTCTCCGGCATGGCTGCGCTTCGACTCCCGGAGATCGTCAAGTTCCTCCAGGCTTTTCCCTTCTATCAGCGCTTTAATCTCTTCGGCGTCAAGGGTTTCTCTATCCAGCAGTGACTGCGCGATTAGCTCCAGCTTGTCCCGGTTATTCTCAATGATATCCTGGGCTTTCTGGTAGCAGCTTTCCATGATCCGGCGAATCTCATGATCTATAGCCTTGGCGATCTCTTCGCTAAAATCTCGATCCCGGGCCAGGTCTCGGCCCAGAAAGACCTGATCATGCTTTTTGCCCAGGGTAATGGGCCCCAGGGCGTCGCTCATGCCGTATTCCATGATCATCTGCCGGACAATGGAAGTGGCCCGCTCGAGATCATTCTGCGCCCCTGTGCTGATTTCGTTAAGGACGGTCTGCTCGGCAACCCTTCCAGCCAAAAGCATGCTGACCCGATCCAGCAGCTCTGAGCGGGTCATATAGTAGCGGTCTTCCTCGGGAAACATCAAGGTATAACCGCCGGCTCGCCCCCGGGGAATAATCGAAACCTTATGCACCGGATCGGTATGGGGCAGCAAGTAGCCAACCAGGGCATGTCCCGCCTCGTGATAAGCCACAATTTTTTTCTCAAATTCACTGATGATACGGCTGCGTTTTTCCGTCCCGGCAATAACCCTCTCGATTGCCTCTTCCATCTCGCGCATGCCAATGCGCTTGCCTTGCACCCTGGCAGTCAAAAGTGCTGCTTCATTTACTACATTTTCCAGGTCGGCCCCGGTGAAGCCGGGGGTGCCCCGGGCAATTACTTTCAAATCGACCTCATCCGAGAGAGGCTTGTTCCGGGTATGCACCTTTAGAATTTCTTCGCGGCCTTTAACATCGGGAAAGCCGACAGTTATTTCCCGATCAAACCGCCCGGGGCGCAAAAGGGCCGGATCCAGAATGTCGGGACGGTTGGTGGCGGCAAGAATAATGATGCCTTCATTGACATCAAAGCCGTCCATCTCTACCAGCAGCTGGTTTAAAGTCTGTTCCCGCTCGTCATGTCCGCCGCCCAAGCCGGCGCCGCGCTGGCGGCCCACCGCGTCAATTTCATCAATAAATACAATGCAGGGCGCATTTTTTTTGGCATTATCAAACATATCGCGGACCCTGGAGGCACCTACCCCTACAAACATCTCCACGAAATCAGAGCCGCTGATACTAAAAAAAGGCACTCCCGCCTCTCCCGCCACTGCCCGGGCCAGGAGCGTTTTCCCGGTTCCCGGGGGACCCACCAGAAGAATCCCCTTGGGAATGCGGGCACCCAGCTCAAGGTACTTGCGGGGGTCCTTTAGAAAATCCACCACTTCCGCCAGCTCATATTTCTCTTCATCAGCTCCGGCCACATCATCAAAAGTAATCTTTTTTCGTTCTCCATCATGCAGGCGGGCCCGACTCTTCCCAAAGTTCATCACGCGGCTTCCGCCGCCCTGTGTTTGCTGCATGAAAAAGAAGAAAATGCCGATGAGCAAGAGAATTGGAATCATGTAGGTCAACGCAGTCTGCCAGAATGGTGGACTTTTCGGCGCGTTGGTTCTATAGGCAATATCTTTTTCAAGGAGAAGATCAGATAAATTATGGTCTTCCGGGCGATGCGTTGTGATCAAACGCCCCCCCTTCAGGGTAGCCTCTATTTCATTGCCATATATTGTAACATCTTCTACCTGGTCTGCTTCTACCTTCTTGATAAACTCATTATAATCAATTTTTTCCGGAGGCTTGTCGCTCGTAAACATGGTAAGCAGCAGTACAACTATCAGGGCAATAACCAGGTAAAAGGTTACTTGTCGTAAAAATGGGTTCAAACGCTTACCTCCTCTCCACCGCGCATTGTACCTTATCTATTCTAACACACCATAATTCCCTAAGCAACAACAGCGCCAGGAATGTTTATGCAAGGGATGATCCGCTTTTAACCCTCATTGTGGAGGACGCATATATCGGGGAGCTGGCGATACTGTTCATTAAAATCCAGCCCATAGCCGACCACAAAACGATCCGGAATGGTAAACCCGCAATAATCAGGGTCAAAGGGCACTTTGCGGCGCGATGGCTTATCCAGCAAAGTCACCACTTTCAGCGAGCGGGGCTGCCGGCTGGCCAGGTTCTCCCGAAGGTAATTTAAGGTAAGGCCGGTATCGACAATATCTTCCACAATTAAGACGTCGCGGCCTTGAATACTTTGATCCAAGTCTTTTAAGATGCGAACCACCCCGGATGAAGCGGTAGCGGACCCATAGCTGGACACGGCCATAAAGTCTACTTCCACGGGTATTTTCAAAAACCGCATCAAATCGCTCAAAAAGATAACGGCTCCTTTTAAGACACAGATCAAAAGCGGTGGATGTTCACGGTAGTCACGGGAAATTTCTTCAGCGAGTTCAGCCACTCTCTGCTCAATTTTTTCCCTGGAAAGAATTACTTCCAATTCCTGGCTCATGAAAACAACTCCTCCTTTGGCGCTTCTTCCCCATTTGCGGTTCCTTTTGAATTCTTGCTCTTAGATTGTTTATCCTGCCATGACAAAACCAGAACTTTTTCAGTTTGTGCGGTTATACGGTAAGGATGGGCGATGCGCAGGCCGGCCACCCAGATGATTTCCGCCTGCGGAGAGACCACCAGGGGATATCGATCCCGGTTTTGCCTGGGGATCTTTTGGTCAATGAAAAATTCTTTCAATTTTTTGCTCCCCGGCGCCCCCTGGGGATGAAAACGGGCCCCGGGCCAACGGGTCCGTACCGACAGAGTTGGGGGCAAAAGGCTGTAGTCCAGGTAGGCCTGCTTTGGGGAAGGCGGCCAGGGCAGCTCAGCCGGTGGAACAATCTGCGCATCAATCCAGCCGCCGTCGGGCAGATATGTCCGGCCCGGAATGTGTAACGGTCTTGCGCCAGTCCAGCTCTTGGCGCGAAGACGCCGCGGTGCAAGGACAAGATGACTGCTGCTGCTGTATGCCATCCTATCTCCCGGCAGGACTGCTTCCCGGGCAGCATCTTCATCCCGCAAAAGGTCCATCAGGAGACGGACATGGACCCACTCCACCTGCCTATCTCTAAAAAACTCTTCCAGGGCTAACCGGAGAACCCGTCCGCGCAGCGCCTCCGGCAGCACCTGCAGGCGTTTTTTGCTAATGATCAACCGGTCACCGCGGCGCCTGGCTATAACTTTCAGGGCACGCTCTGCCCGTGCCTGCAAATAGGCGCGGTCTGCCGCCGCAAGGGCGGCAAAGCGTGCCAGCGCCTCTTTTACCCGGGGATTATACGTTTTCTCCAGGTGGGGAATCAGCTCCAGGCGAATCCGATTCCGTGTGTATTCGGTTTCGAGGTTGCTGGAATCAAGGGCTGGCTTCAGTCCGTGATGCCGGCAGTAATGCTCGATTTCACAGCGGGTCAGGCTGAGAAGGGGACGGATCAGGCGGACCGGACCAAAAGCGCGTTCGGGAAGCATGCCGGCCAGGCCATCGGGGCCGGTACCGCGCAGTAGATTAAACAAAACCGTTTCCGCCTGGTCATCCCGGTGATGTCCCACGGCAATCTTGTTCGCCCCGCAGCGCCTCGCTGCTTCCCCTAAGAAACGGTAGCGCAATATTCGCCCCGCCTCTTCCTCAGATAAGCTGCGGGCTTCAGCAAAGCGGGGCACATTGACCTTCTTCAATACAAAAGGCAGAGACCAGCCTGCCGCAAGACTGCGCACCATTTCCGCCTCAGCGGCAGCCTCCGGGCGTATCCCGTGGTTGAGATGGCCAACCGCCAGGTTTATTTTCAACCGGGGTGCCAGGCTGTTTAAAAGATGCAGCAAGCACAGCGAATCGGGGCCGCCCGAAACACCAACCAGGATCCGGTCACCTGCTTCGATCAAATTATGCTCTTGCATAAACTTCAATACTTTCTGCTCCAGCATCGCTAATATCATCCCGGTTCCAAAAGGATCAGCAGTGGTCAGCCATTGTAAATGAGCCAGGATTTATCTGGCAGCCATCCTTCTGCCTGCCGAATCCTGTCTGCTTTCACCAATTTTATCATAGTATGGGCCTTTTCTTAAACTGTATAATTGCAGAAAGAAAAAAGGGGCTGTCCCCAAAGGGCAGCCCCTCTTCAGTAAAGTTGATTTAAAGCTCAGCGCCCTCGCCTGTTCAGGCGGTGCAGCCGGCAGGTTATCACGGTGAGATCATCCCGCAGGGGGCTGCCGGAGCGGCGCGCCGTTTCCTCCAGAATCCGGTCAGCCACAATCTGCGGAGGGCTATTTTCCATCTGGCGCAGGAAAGAGATAACCCACCCCATATCACCATCGGGATCGCATACCCCGTCGCTAACCATTACCAGCAGATCATGCGGTTGAAGCTTCTGCTGAAAATGATCCATCTCTATATCTTTGAGAATACCCATTGGCAGAGAGGATGCCCCAACTTTAATGACCTCTTTCCCCCTTTTAATAAAGCTCGGGGCGGCTCCAATCTTTAAGAGCTCAACCTCTCCTTTCACCAGATCGATCAGGGCCATGTCCACGGTGGAAAAATTTTCCTCACCCGAGCGCAGCTGCAGCAGAGAGTTGACGCTGCGCAGCACCACTTCTTTTTGGAACCCGGCTTCCAGCAGCCGCTCCAGCATCGTGGCGGTGGCCTTGCTCTCCAAAGCTGCCCGGGGGCCGTTGCCCATACCGTCGCTTAAGATGATCACATGCTCCCTGACGTTTAGCTCCAATAGGGTGTAATAGTCTCCACACACCGGCTGGTTTCGCCCTGCCCGCTGGGCCAGGCCGATTTCCAAGGAAAAGAGGGGAGCCTGCCCGCCCACGACGGGAGGGAGCCGGTTTTCATCAATTTCAGCGGCCAGGTCGAGCATAACCTGGGCCAGACCTTCCAGCTGGCCGGAAACCAGCTCCTTCCCCTCTTTTAATTTTTGCTCCCAGAACCGGTTTAACTGCCATACTTCCTGCAAGTTATTAATCGCCCTGATCAGTACTTCCGGCTGATGACAGCGGTCCCGAAAGGCCGGAGGCAGATGAGCCACAGACACTTCCCCCTCTGTTTCAGCACGGGCCAGGAGATCCAGGATCATTCTGTGGTGGCTGAATAAATCCTTTTCCCAGCAGCGCCGGCGAAACAGGCAGGAGCGGCAGACCCGGTTCATTAAGTCTTCCAGTAAAGGAGACAACTCTTCTTCGGTCTTAATTTGCTGCCCGGCACTTGCCTGGGCGAAACCCAGAGCCAGCTCTTGAAATAGTGAAGCAAAGTGCTTCATGCGCTCGGCCACGAGCCGGCGCGACTGTTCTTCCGACTCACTGTTAACTCCCGCCCCCAATTTCTGCAGCTGCAGCGACAGCCTTTGCAGAAAGCGGGCCGGAATTGCCAGGAAAATGACCAGGGAGAGCAGGCCTTCCCTCCAGTAAAATTCTGGCAACTCGCCGGGCATCAGGAGAAACAGTATGGGCATGGAGAACAGGAATCCGGCCGCACAGCCCCACCGGTTGAAAGTTCTCAGCAGCCCCGCCCAAAAGCCGCTGAAGGAAAGGGACCCGATGACAAGGTAGAAATATGGGTTTCCCAACCCCAGGATTGTCCCTGTGATTATTCCCGTCGCGGTGCTCCAGCCTACCCCCAACAAGTAGGCTGCCAGCAGGATGCAGAGCTGACTGAAGGCGGCTTCTACAGATAAGCCGGCAACACTCATCCCTTTCAACCCAAACATGGCCAGGACAAAGAGGAGCATGGCGGCAATAATCTCCTCTTGAGCAGGCAGAGGCCTGTCGCGGCTCCGCGGCAGATAGTCAATCAGGCGCAAGCCCGGCAGCATAACCACTGCAGCCAGGCAGCCTATGACTATCTCCAATAGTAAGTATGTTATTTCCAGAAACGAAGGAGCGTGTACAGCGAATGAAAGCCGGCCCAGGGTTACCAGCACCGCGGTTGCCAGTAATAGCGGCAGCCTCCGTTTAAAATACCTGAGGCACACGCCTTCCACAAGCCAGATCACCGCCATCGCTCCCAGGAGCTGCAATGCTGCCGGCACCCCGTACCCGGAAGCCCGGCCTGTCAGAACAGCCGCAGCCACTAGAAAACTCTGCACCGGCTTTTCACGGAGCGCGGCCAGCCAGAATACCGCTCCAAACGGTGCTATTTCCCCCAGAACCGCAGCGCGGCCCAATAAAAATCCCGTTACAACCAGGATAATATTGGTGGCAGAAAAGAGAGCCTGTCCCTTTTCATAAAAAGATGTGAGGGCGAGCAGGCGGCTCCTGCTGTCAGAGGAGTCGCCTAAAGTGGCTTCGTAGGCTAAACTTGTCCCTTCTGTTCTCACAGACATTGCACCTCCCTGGTTCTGGTATCATGATTATAGCTGCTCAATTCTGAAATGTATGTCACATTAAGCAGGCTGAGTAAATTTTTTTTGCGACAATTTAAGGCATCTCTCTGCCAGAAGCGGAAGGAACCTTCACCAGGTAGACCAGGATTTCCCTGGCCAGCTTTCTATTTATGGCTAGCCTGGTATATCCAAATCGAATTAAGTAGTCCGGACGGCAGCGCTCCACTATAAATTTTTCTCCCGGAAGAAATCCAAGAGCTGCCAGGCGATGTACGGCCGGGGTTTCCGGGTGTAAAAAAGAAATCACTTCACCGATCTGCCCCGGCTTCATGGCCGCCAGCAGCATCTTTTCAGCAGAACGCCTCTTCAATGCACCGCCCCTTTCCAAATAATTTATGACAACAGCTGCGCCAGAAAAGGGTTAGAAACCAACAGATAAACAAAGTATCCCGCCATCCAGGCTATGGCGGCCGTCAACCCTGCAACCAGGGCGGCAAATCCTAGGCCATGCTCTCTGATCAGTACGATAAACTGTGCCACACAGGGTAAAAAGAGCGTCAGCACAACCGCTGCTATGAGCACCTGCCCCCGATTTAACAGGCCCGAACGGGTCAAGTCAAATAGCCCTGCAGCTCCATAATCCCGGCGCAAAAAACCAAAGACAAAAATGAGCGAGGTTTCCGCAGGCAGGCCGATTGAATTTACCAGGAGGCGAACGGACATGATGATACGGTCAATTAACCCGCTTAAACGTAAAGCCCACATCAGGACACTGATTCCCACAAACAGAGGCAAAATTTCCCGCAGGTACCAGCGCAATCGCGCTCCCGTCTTGCGCAGTATGGCCCCAAGGCGGGGCAAGCGCAGCGGGGGTATTTCCAGGCAAAAGGGAATCTCCCCGTTGCCCCAGAAAAACTTTCCGAAAAGGGCTGCCCCGACAAATGAGAAGAGGACCAGCCCTAGCCAGATCCCCAGGCCTGCGCTTTGTGCCAGCAGGGCCAGGATAAGTCCCAGCTGTGCCGAACATGGCACCGCCAGAGAAAGCAGCAGCGCAGCATGAAGCCTCTCGCGCCTTGTTTCCAGGGTACGGGTTACCATTACAGCCAGGGTGCCGCACCCCAGGCCCAGAATTAACGGGATCACCGCTTTACCATTGAGACCGATTTTTTCCATTAAATGATTGAGCAAATATGCTGCCCGGGGTAAATATCCGCTGTCCTCAATAAGACTGAAGAATAGAAAAAAAGTAGTCATAATGGGCAAAATAATGGCAAAGGTATAACGGAATCCCAGGGTTAGGATGCCATAGTCCATGACCAGCAGCTCCCGCAGCCATGGCCACGGCAGGCAAAGCTCGGCCCAGGCATTTAGGCGGGGCGCGAGCAGGTTGGCAAAAAGGCCTTCTTCCAGCAGTTCCACCAGGGTGCCTGCGCCGAATCCTCCCACAAAGCGATAAAAGCCAAAATACATCACCAGCGCCAGTCCAAGGAGACCTCCGGCCGGGTGGAGCAGAAAACGGCTTATCCGATCTGCCAGGGATTCTTTTTCCCTAAGCGGAGCTTTAATGATGCCTTTCAGCAGGGTATCGGCATGCCGGCGCCTTGCCCCGGCAAGGAGCAGTAGAGGCTCTTCAGGAAGCGGACGGCTTTTCAGGACAGACAACAGCGCCCTGGAATCCCCTTCTTTTTGTTTTAAAGTATTGAGCAGCGCCGGATCAGGATTAAACAAGGTCGCAGCTATGGAAACCTTGGACAGCCCATAGCATCCTTTTATACAGGAGGCGGTTTTGTTTAAAATGTTAGCCAAGGAAGGCGAATATGTGGGTATAACGTATGCATCGCCGGATTTATCCGATTTTTGACGAAGTGCCGCTGCCGCCACACGCTTTAGCTGTTTTAAGCCTCGCCTGGCAACCAGGGCAGTGCATACCACGGGAGTGCCGAGGCGTCGGGATAAAAGCGCACTATCAATTTTTAGCCCGGAAGCCTCAGCTTCGTCCATCATGTTTAACACCAGCATCAGGGGCAGCCCTGCCTCTTTCAGTTCCAGGGTCAGGCTGAGCATGCGCTGAATATTTCTGGCGTCCATGACCTGTATTACCAGGGCAGGCCTTTTCTTTAACAGCAGCAGCCTTGTTACCTGCTCCTCGGGCGAGAGGGCGCTGAGGGAGTAAAGGCCTGGAGAATCAATAATTTCAACTTCCATACCTTCAAGCTTAGCCTTGCCCCGGGTCAATTCAACTGTGGTCCCGGGATAGTTGGAAACCAGGACCTGCTTCCCGGTAAGCAGGTTGAAAAGCTGGCTTTTACCCACGTTGGGATGTCCAACCAGGATCACTTGGGGCCAATTTTTCGGCAAACTCATCTCTCCAGGAGAATAAGAATATTGCAGACAGTTAGTCCCCATAATTATATGCAGGTGCCTGGGGAAATAGGATAATAATAGAATATGGGGGACAAAGACTGAAGCCGGGGAAAGCAGGTGGCAATCAGTAGAAAGCAGCCTCTAGTGAATAGACATTCAGCTGTAAGCAGTCGCCGGTGGTCAGTGATAGCAGCAGCGGTTAGGGATCATGAAGTAAGCATAAGAAGGGGGCAAGCGGTGATTAAAAAACAAAGTCACTTTGCCAGTCATTCTGTGTATTCTGAATTCTGCATACTCCCTGGTACACAAAAAACACTCTTCCTGAGTGTTTAGTTGCTAAATGCGTATAGGTCTCGACTAATAAGCCTCTCTATACGTCCCCCGGCCGCCTCGCTTTGATTCGGTATTTCGTCTTAAATCCTGCAACCTTTCGTCACTTTCTTTGAGATACCTGGCCAATTTATCTTCAAAAGAAATACGGTCTTCCCTGCGGCCCCTTTGCTTAGGGGAGGGATTGCTGGTGGCTTTACGGATGGAAAGACCGATCTTTCCGTTCCCATCGACAGACAGGATCTTCACCTTCACAGCTTCAGATTTCTTAAGAAACTCATTAATATCTTTAACATACGCGTCGGCCACTTCGGAAATATGAACCAACCCGGTTTCACCGCTTGGAAGTTGGACAAATGCTCCAAAATTGGTTATGCCGGTGACCACCCCTTCCACTATACTCCCAACCTTTAAAGACATGCTTAAAAATATTCCTCCCTGCTTAATATACCCTTAAATCTAAGGTAATTATAACTTTATTGAATCCTTTGTCAATCCTCGAATTGAAAAATGGTCTCACCGGGCTTAACCAGGCCCAGGTATTTTCGCGCCAGCAGCTCAATATAATCAGGCTCCTGCAACCTTTCAATTTCATTTTTTGTCGCAAGGTTGCGTTTTTCATATTCTTCAATGCGGCCTTGGTATTGCTGCAACTGTTGCTTTAACTTCACCCTCTGCACCGTCTGAAAACCGAGAACTGTGAGCAGCATCATCATCAAAATAAAACTGCTGGTTAAAAATATTTTGTACATGCTAAAATTACCCCGTTTGCGCCGGGGTAAAACCGCTATGCTTCCAGGTGAAGAGTTCTTTCTGCTCAAACCATGTTCCTTTCACCAATATTAAATTTTTAATTCGACACAAGACGGAAAAAATCCTGCTTTGAAAAGGTTTAAAATGTTTTTTATCTTGGCGTCCTCCCACGAATCAGTTTAAGAACAGGGACCGCGATAATCTTTCCTGCCTTTTTGAGAAACCTGCCCAGGCGTGCCAGGCCAAAAAAAATGCGATGAAAGAAACGTGTCCATAACGGCAGCAGGTATCTGCTTATGAAATAGATGTACCCGCTAAATCCGATGGCCAGGGAAAGATAGGTATAAAAATAAATTTCTCCCCAGCGCCTCGCATAGACAATCATAATGCAGGCCGCGGCAGCACCGACCCAGAATAGACAGTCGGCCACAATAAAGCCCAAGGAGGGACGCCTTCTTTTTTTCTGAAGCCACAAAGCCCTATAGACATCAAAACATGCCCCCAGGACTATCCCCAGAATTAACGACTCCAGAAAGGCATTAAGCTGCTCCAAGACCAGAGACGAGTGCTCCACTATCTAAATAATCTTTCCAAAATATTTTTTCCTCTCCCCCGGGCCTGTTTTTCATCTGCATAGGCCAGCTCTAAAATATAACCGTCAATGGTAACTTCTCCCTGTTCCAGGTTCAAGTGCTTAATATGCAAGTTCTCTCCTCTCACCGCCAGCAAACCCAGCTCCGTTTCCATGACCACCTCTTCGTCATCAAAGCTGTCCACATGGATGACACCTGTTACTTCTGTATGCTCCCGGTTTTCAATAATCAGTCGATGCTGCCCTCCCCTAAAAGTATGCTTCTCCTCGATCCTCATCTTATTTCCCGGCCTCCCCGCCTTGATTCTTATCGGGACAACTTAATTAATTATATGAATTTGCACGCCGGATATACCTCTCTGTTTGGCCGGTCTTTTCCTCAATGAGTGCCAGGATAATCCTTGCACCTACCAGAGCTTCACAATATCGATATCCCGGTAAAAATAGGACACAATCTCCTCGCAGGAGCGGCCCTCTTCTGCCAGGGCGCGGGCGCCCCATTGGCACATCCCGACCCCGTGACCGTAACCCACGCCGGAAAGGCTTAAATCACCGCCTTTAAGCTCTATCTCATCAATAAAGGTTGAACGCATCACCGTGCTTTCCAGTTTGAGCCTCAGCGAGGCTGCGGGAACCTCTACATCATTTATCTGCAGCCTGGTGGCACGCCCCGAGGGGCCCTTTTTGCTAATTTCAACTTCTTCCAGGGGACCGGGGTCGCTTCCAGTTATCTCCGAAACGGCCTCCCTCACCCTGGCTCCAGGAAATACGGCGCTCCAGTAGGCTTCTTCTTCCGGCACCAGATCCTGCCCGGGGCTTTCTACGATCTGGATGTAAGGCGGATTGTCTCCTTCAAATTCCAGGCCTTCATCGGCCAGAGCGGTCCGCGGCCCTGCAAAAGCGTGGAACCAGCCCCTGATATAATTTGATTCATATACGGCCACCTGCCCCCTGGTTTTTTCCACTGCCCGCCGCACACGATCATTAATCCTGGAAGCATCGTAGGCCTGAAACTCCTCAATATCGGTGGAAGCGTGAGCATTCCGTTCGGGCACACCGCCATTTTCACTAATTTTTTGCAGGGTAAAACTCCGGGCAATAATGGCCTGGGCAGCCAGCGCTTCTTCAGGCCATTCGGGATCCATTTCCGCGGCAACCACCCCGCTAATATAATCTTCCATGGGCATCTCTTCAACTGTGCCTGTTTCATGCATATAAACCTTTAGTTGCGGCTCCTGTCCGGGCTGTTGTTCCAAAACATCAGGCAGGGGAGGCGCGTGAGGGTCTACCTGGAAACCGGGGGGTTGCTGCCTGAGGCGGCAGCCTCCCGGGCCAGAGAGCAGGAAAATGGTTAAAATGAGTAAACATGCTTTGCAAGCAGGGCGCATGGACTAATTCCTCCTCGCAGTACCTTTGGTTATACTATTCTACCAAGTATTTTTTTCCCGCAGCCGGATTATATACTACACCGGGAAAAATGCTGTCGACAACAGATTGCAGCTTCCGGAATAATTCTGAAGGGAGCTTCAGGCGTTTGTGGGGCAGGCAAATTTGTACAAAAAGAGGGCTGTCCCAGGTTGGCTATCAGGGACAGCGCCTCGCATAAAAATATAAAGAAAGCAATCTGCAGTGAATTACTTGACTCTTTCTTTAAAAGCTTTACCCGCTTTAAATACAGGCACATTCAAGGCCGGAATGGTAATTGTTTCACCGGTTGCCGGGTTGCGTCCCTCGCGCTGTTTGCGCTCGCGCACCTCGAAAGTGCCAAAACCGACCAACTGGACCTTGTCGCCTTTTGCCAGGGTCTCCATAATGCTTTCAAACACTGCATTGACTGCTTTCTCTGTGTCCTTCTTGGACATTTCAGTTTTTTCCGCAACAACCCCGATAAGTTCAGACTTATTCACTTGGCACTAAATACCTCCTCAAGAAGATTGGATGCTAACGTTTATAATGCATATTCGCTCTAAACACGGCGATTCCTGCCTGCGAGCTATTTTTTTCCTTTATCTTTTGCCTCTTCCCACCACCGGTCAAGCTCTTCCAGGGTGTAAGCGGTGACCGGTTTTCCACTCTTTTCGACCTGCTCCAGAACATAGCGAAAGCGGGATGCAAATTTCCGCAGCGCCTTGCCCAGGGCCATCTCAGGATTAACTTTTAAAAACCGGGCTACATTTACCGCGGCAAATAAGAAATCACCAAACTCTTCCTCTATTTTATCCGAAAAACCTTGCCGATATGCATCTTGCAGCTCTTCTGCTTCCTCCAGCAGCTTGTCCCAGGCACCTTCAACAGAGGGCCAGTCAAAGCCCATTTCCGCTGCCCGTTTTTGAACTTTTGCGGCAGCCAGGAGAGCCGGCAAACCGCTGTCCGGCATTCTAAACCCCGGCTTAACCCCCTTTTCCCTGCTTTTAATCTGCTCCCAGAGGTTCATTACTTGAGAAACGCTATGGGCGCTATGGGCGCCAAAAACATGGGGGTGCCGGCGCAGCAGTTTGGTGCAGATGCCGTGGACCACGCGGTTAAAATTAAAACGGTCCTCTTCTGCGGCAATGCTGCAATGGAAGACAACCTGCAGTAAAACGTCTCCCAGCTCTTCCACCAGCGCTGCATCATCTTGCCGTTCAATGGCGGCGACAACCTCGTAGGCTTCTTCCACCAGATACTGCCGCAAGCTGCGGTGGGTCTGCTGCCTGTCCCAGGGGCAGCCGTCATCGGCCCGCAGCCGGGACATGATTTCCAACAAGTCGCCGATACGGTATCCCTTCAGCGGAGGAAGGTAAATCAGGCTGTAGTGATCATAGGGATGACGGTCCAGGGCGTATAAGCTGACCGTTTTAATGGTTTCATCTGCCAGGCCGGCTTTATGCAGAATGGTAACGGGGTGATGGGGAGGGTACAGCTCAAGGAGCTTAAGCTTGACCCGGGAAGCGACAGCCCGGCTGTAAACCTGGGCCAGCAAAAGGTGCTGCCGGTGCGCCTCTTTGAGCTGTTCCAGGGCCAGGGCGTCCACTACCGTAACCCCGTCCAGCAGGTCCAAATTCAGGGCTTGCAAGGCCGGTTCCAGGAAGCTCAGGCCGGCAATGATCTTTATTTTAATACCGTAGCGCGGGGCCATGCGGCGCAGCATCCCCACCACCGCCTCGCCGGCCATGGGGCTTCCCGGAACAGCGTAATAGACCGTGCCGCAGCACAGAGAAGCACGGATTAAGCGGCGTGCTATAGAACGATAAACCTGCAAAATATTCTGGGAGCGGTTATAAAGCGGATCAAAAGTTTTATAACGGCAGCCCCTGCGCTTTAGCCAGCGCGCCAGGGGATGGCTTCCGGTACGCAGGTAGAGGGGGCGGGCCGCCAGCAGCGTCCGCCCGGCTTCAGAGGTAAGGTGGCGCGGGCTGCCCGGCCCCAGTCCGATAATCACAATGCGGCGCATCTTCAAACTCCGTTTATCTGCGAATTAATTTTAACCTGTCTGCCAGCCGGACCAGGTGCCGGCCGGCCACGGGAACCAGGGACAGCTCTTCCCGAGTGAGCCCGCCTACCAGCAGCAGAGATAGGCCATACACCAGGATGCCTGCAGCGATGGCGGCCAGGGTGGCAACGCCGTTGGCTGTCCCCGGCGACAATAAATCGTCCAGATAGGCATGCAACATGGTAAATAATAGATAAACAGCGGCGGACATGGAGGCAACGGCAACCCCCGGAAGCAGGATTAGCTCCAGCGGCCGGAAACGCCAGCCGGTATAGCGGGAGACGTAATAAAGGTTTAACACCGCGGCCACTCCCATACCTGCCACTGACGCCAGGGCCGCTCCTCCAACATCCAGGCCCTGGATGGGAGTCAGATACCAGGCCATAACCGTCTTCACCAGCCCGCCGTAGACCATGTTCAGGACCGGTATGATGGGCCGCCCCAGCCCTTGAAGTATGCCGGTGGTAGAAACATAGATGCAAAGGGGTATGACCGACCAGGACATGAAAGCAAGGGCCCGGCCGGCTTCAGCATTGGCGAATAGCAGCACTGTTATCGGTTCAGCGAGAATATACAGACCTAAAGTGGCGGGGATGGAAAATAAAAGCGTTAATTTTATGGCCATGGCCGATCTGGAGACAATGGCTTTATGATTCTTGAGAGCATAAGCTTCAGAGATGGCGGGGACAAGGCTCATCCCCAGGGCGATGGTAACCACGTTGGGGAAATAGATAATTGAACTGGCCATCCCGGTCAGCTGTCCGTAAAGGGCGGTAGCCCTCTCCGCGGTAAATCCCGCGGCCTGAAGCTGCCGCGGCACTACGGCCAGGTCGATTAAAGTTATTAAGGGCAGAATTAAACTGCCAAAGGTTATGGGTATAGCCAGGCTAAAGATGCGGCGAATAATCTCTCCAGTTGCAGAAGGTGTATGCCTGGATTGCCTGCGTTCAAGTTCCTGAAAAGCGGGGCGGTTTTTCCAAAAGATCAGCAGCAAAAGGGCCAGTCCAAGAATTCCCCCGGCGACCGCCCCAAAGGCGGCTCCGGCAGCGGCATATTCCAAGCCGGCAGGCAGCAGGTACACCGCCAGCCCCAGGGAGACAACAACACGGCCCACCTGCTCCAGGAGCTGGGACAGGGCCGTGGGGTTCATCTTTTGCTGCCCCTGGAAGAAGCCGCGAAAGGCTGACATAATTGTCACAAAAAATATGGCTGGGCTGATGGCCCAAAGGGGCCACACCGCCCGCGGCTCTTTGACCACGGCAAAAGCCAAAAAATCAGCGCCGGCTATCATCAATAGGGTTATGCCCAGGCCCGTTAAGGCCAAAATTAATAGGGCTATGCGAAAAACGCGGCCTGCTTCCCGGTAATCGTGGTAAGCTATATTTTCCGCAACCAGCTTGGATATGGCCACGGGGACTCCTGCCGTGGAAATGGCCAGCAGAGAAGAATAAATGGGGTAAGCCATCTGGTAGAGGCCGATGCCCTCGTCTCCCACTATGGCCGCCAGAATAATGCGCATGGCGGCTCCCAAAAACCGGACGCTGACCCCGGCCACTGCCAAGATGGCTGCACCCTTGATAAAAGTGCCATGGCTGGACAAAGCTCTTCCTTCCTTTCCATACCCCGGTAAGAACAATATCTGTATTATATCAGCTTCTTTTTAACTATACCAGCATGAAGGTGCTGTCGACATGCTGCACCGCAACTTTGGCCCGCTATTGTTCCATCTGCTTGGCCAAAAATGAAGCCGCGGTCTCTACCAGCTTCAGCTCCAGATCGCTCATCTTGACATTGGGATCCCTGCTGCCCATAATCACCGCACCGATAGGATCGCCTTCGGAAATTATCGGGGCTATGACTTCATTTATAAAGCGGGCTCCGATCATATCGTCAGCTTCCTGGTAAAACTGGTGCTCTGATGTATTGTTGATTAAAACACTCTTCCGGGTCTCCATGACCTTCTCCACAGCCGCGCTTAAAGGCCGGTTCACAAATTCCTTTTTTGGAGCCCCGGCTACGGCAATAATCGTATCCCGGTCAGCAATGCAGGAAATATGCCCCATGGCCTCGTAGAGCGAATCGGCGTATTCCTGGGCAAATTCACTTAGTTCTCCAATAGGCGAATACTTTTTAAGGATTACTTCTCCGTCTCTGTCGACAAAAATTTCTAGGGGATCCCCTTCCCTGATTCTCAACGTTCTCCGTATTTCCTTGGGGATGACAACGCGGCCCAGATCATCGATGCGCCTGACAATACCGGTAGCTTTCAACGTCCATTTCCTCCTTCTTCTGGTTCGTAAAAGTTACAGTACTTCCATGTCTATGCATCAGTTAGTATTCAACCGCTCAATCGGTTTTATACATGGCCAGCCGGGCTCCGATCATGGCCGCTAATGAAATATCTCGATTGCCCCCTCGCTCCAAAGGGCATTGCAGTAATCCTGGAAAAGGGTGTACTGCTTGTATAATAAAGCCTGCTCTTTGGCTTCCGAAAATTCCAAAATCCCGGCAGGCTTGCTTTCAACAACCCAGTACAGGTGATAATGATCTCCAGATTTAATGATGGCCCCGCCTGTATCATGGGGCAGGGAAAAAAGCAGCTCCCTGGCTTCTGCATCAATAAACGGATCTTTTGCGGTGATCCAGCCGAGATTTTCTGCCTCCAGGCCGGGGACCTGGCTCTGGTTGATTAATATCTCTATTGATTTCCCCTGCTGCAGCTGTTTCAGGGCATCTCCGGCCTGCTGCTCATGTAAAAAAGAAATGCGGTATACCTGCAGCGAAGCTTCCTGCTGGAGCAGGTGGGGATTCTCTTCAACAAATTGCAGCAAATCGTCTTCGGTGAGAGAGGCCGTTATGTGGTCAAAAAGGGATTGCAATTGGAGTTCATAGCGGGGGATTAGGGATAAATCTTCAACGGATAATTGCAGCTGTTTTCGTTTGCGATGAAACTGTTCCGCCGAACCGCCGTAATGTGTTCCCACCAGATCATCCACCAGGGTTTTAGTTTTTTGCGCCAGTGCAAATGAATCTGCAGTTAGCGACAGGCGCTCAGCTTCCTGGTTGACCAGCACAACATTGATCAGGATTTGCAGGAGTTCCCGCTCCGCCTGCCGCAAGTCAGAATTCTCTGGACCGGCTTCGAAAATCGCCTCCAGTTCTGGGCTGCAAAGGCTCATCAAATTAATAAAGCGATCAAAATCCCGGCGGGTGATGGTTTCCCCGTTTACCCGGGCCAGCGGGTCGTCCGCCCCGGCGCAGCCGCCAGCCAGAAGCAATACTAAAATTAGAGCCAGTTGAAGTGCGCGATTCCACTGCAACTTCATCTCCGCTCACCCCCCTCTACAGTTAAACCGGAATTATGGCTACTCCGGCCCCGCTGCGACCTGAGCTCAATCTCTTTTAACAAAAGGATAATCCGGGGAATCATTTCGCCCAGGGGCCCGTCTACTTTAATTTTTAACGACAGGGTTTTCCCGGCTGAAAGCGCCGCTTTCCCTTGCCATGGCCCCAGGGCCGCCCAAAGCTCACAGCTGTCCGCTTTAAACCTGGGGCTAAACTGAATGGTGATTACCCTTTGCCTTTGCTGAATTAGTTCTATTCCCAGGGCCTGGGCGGCAATTCGCAAGGCTGCAACGGTGAGGAGATTTTTTACCGGGGCGGGCGGCGTACCAAAACGATCCCGCAGCTCTTCTTCAACGTCCTGCAGCTCTTCTTCCGTTCTAATCGAGTAGATGCGCTGGTATAGGTCAATCTTTTGATCCTGGTTGGAGATATAGGATGAAGGCAAATAGGCGTTAAGCGGCAGATCCAGCCTGACAACTTCCTCCGGTTCTTTTTTTTCGTTTTTCAATTCCGCTACCGCCTTTTCCAGCAGGCGGCAATAAAGGTCAAAGCCAACGGCAGCCATGAAGCCGTGCTGCTCGGCGCCAAGGATATTTCCCGCTCCCCGTATTTCCAGGTCCTTGAGGGCCACCTTAAAGCCTGAGCCCAACTCGGTAAAGTCTTTGATGGCCTGGAGCCGCTTTCTGGCCGTTTCAGATATAATTTTTTCCTTCCGATAAGTCAGGTAAGCATAAGCAACTCTGTTTGAGCGGCCCACCCTGCCCCGCAACTGGTAGAGCTGGGCCAGCCCGAATCGTTCAGCCTCATAAACAATCAAGGTGTTTACATTGGCAATATCCAGGCCGGCTTCAATGATGGTGGTGCTGACCAAAATTTTATATTTGCCCTCCAGGAAATCGTTCATTACTCTTTCCAAGGCTGCTTCGGACATCTGGCCGTGCCCTATGGCCACGGGCACCCCGGGAAAAAGCTCTTGAATACGCCGGGCCATCGCCTCAATGCCCTCCACCCGGTTAAAAACAAAGTAAACCTGGCCGCCCCGGCTTAATTCCCGCTGTATGGCTTCCCTGATCAGCATTTCGGAATACTCTACCACAAATGTCTGCACCGGGTAGCGATTTTCCGGCGGTGTTTCAATCACGCTTAAATCCCTGGCCCCGGCCAAAGACAGGTGCAGGGTCCGGGGAATCGGCGTCGCGGTCATGGCCAGAACATCCACGTCCAGGCGCATTTGCTTTAGCTTTTCCTTATGCTTCACCCCGAAACGCTGCTCTTCGTCAATAACCAGCAGCCCCAGGTCGTTGAAGCGAACATCGGCGGAAAGAAGGCGGTGGGTGCCGATAATTATATCAACGCGGCCCCGCGCCAGGTCCGCCAGGATCTCTTTTTGCCTGGAAGGAGAGACAAAGCGGCTTAACTGTTCCACCCGCAGGGGGAAATCTTTAAACCTCTCTTTAAAGGTCCGAAAATGCTGCTGGGCTAAAACAGTCGTTGGCACCAGGATGGCCACCTGTTTGCCTTCCAGCGCCACTTTAAAGGCTGCTCTGAGGGCCACCTCTGTTTTACCATAGCCTACATCCCCGCAGATTAAGCGATCCATGGGATGCTCCTTCTCCAGGTCCGCCTTTACCTCGGCAATGGCCTGGAGCTGATCGGGGGTTTCTTCATAGGGGAAGCGTGCTTCAAACTCCAGCTGCCACGGGTGGTCCGGGCTAAAGGCATAACCTTTCGTGGCCTGGCGGGCGGCATATAAAGCAAGCAATTCCCGGGCCAGCTCCTGTACCGAGCTGTCAACTTTATTCTTGAGGCGGTGCCATTCCCCGCTGCCCAGGCTGTGCAACCGGGGGGGCTTCCCCTCGGGGCTGACGTACTTCTGGATTAAGTTGATCTGGTCGACAGGAATATACAGTTTGTCGGTACCGCTGTACTTAACCAAAAGATAGTCGCGCTGGACGCCTCCGATTTCAAGGGTGCTCAAGCCCAGGTATTTGCCGATGCCATGCTGTTCATGGACAACATAATCTCCCGCATTCAATTCCCGGTAGTCCCTCAGTTTTAGGCCTTCCCGGCGGATCATGCGCCTCCGTTTCCGCTGCCTGGGTAAAAGATTCTGCTCTGTCAGGATGACCAGCCGCAGCGATGGGAAGATATACCCTTGCTCCAGGGAGGCGGTGACCATCTGCACCGGCCGGGTTGCATCATCAGACCAGGCCCGATCCAGGGAATTGTGCACGGGAAGGTCATGTTCCTGTAAAACTTTTATTAACCCTTCACCCCGTTCACGGCTCCCTGTAAGAAAGCAAATCCTGTAGCCCTGCCGGATCCAGTTGTAATAATCATCTTTCAACAGTTCCCACTGACCGTGATAAAAAGAAGCCGCCCTGGCCTCAATGCGGCATTCTCTGGCCGCAGGCAGCCATTCCGGCAGGCCGGGGAAGAGGGTAAAAGCAACCAGGTGAAAGCCTTTCCGGCTAAGAAGTTGCCGGGGGTTCCAGAGGGGCCCCATCTGTCCCGGCAACAGCTCTCCTTGAAGAAAAATACTGCTGCGGTAGTCATCGAGTTCCCGCTGCAGTTTTTCCCCGCTTTCAGCTATGGCCTGGGGTTCATCCAGGAGCAGCACCATATTTTCCGGTAAATAATCGAGCAGCGATGCCCCTTCCCCGTAAAAGTATGAAAAATAGTCGGGCAGCATATCCAGGGCTCCACTTTGCGGCAGCCGCTGCAAATGTTGTTCCACAGCTGTTTTCAGCCTGGCCGCGGTCTCCCGATCACCCTTGCGTTGAAGCCGGGACAGCGCTTGCTGCAAGTCCTTGCGCAAGCGGGTTTCTCCTTCGCGGAAAAGGGCCTCCGGTAAAATCAACTCGTAGGCAGGCAAAATAGCTGCTTTCTCCAGCGTTTTTATTGATCGCTGGGTTTGATGATTAAAGAGCCGCAGCGATTCAATGATCCGATCATCAAGTGCTATCCTGAGCGGCTGCTCCCAGCCAGGTGGAAATACATCTACAATTTCACCCCGGGCGCTGAATTGGCCGCGGCTTTCAATCAAAGGCACTCTCTCAAAGCCTAGTGCCGTTAGCCGCTGCAGCAGCAATTCACGGTCAAGCTGCTCCCCGGTTGCAAGCTCCAGGGCCAGGCCGCGCCACTGGTCCGGGGGTATGACCCGGGACATCAGGGCTGAAACCGGCGCCACGAAGATGCCCTTTTTCCCATGATAAAGCCACTCCTGAAAGGCGAGCCGCTGCTGCCGCAAATCCATGCTTTGCGATAAAACGCCCGTACCCATGAATAACTCCCGGGCAGGCAGAAGGCTTACCAGGCCGGAGGGCAGAAAAGCGGACAGATCTTCATATATTTTTTCTGCCCGGACGGCCTCGGAAGTCACGATCAAAACCGGGCGGCCCCAGTGATGAGACAGAGCAGCCATAAAAAAAACTCTGGCCGAACTGTCCAGCCCCGACACTACCGCAATTTCTTTCCGGCTTCCTCCGGATATTGCTTTAAAAGATGGATCCTGTAGCCATTGGTTCAACAAACCCTCTAGTCTCATCGCCGCTCCTCGGTTAATTCTAGTTGGAAAATTGAGAATAGTTATGTGTGCAAAGAGGTTTAATGCGGTTTGATGTTACACCGGTAAGTCCACTCGCGCTCATGCAGACCCATGGTATCTACACAATCTTCGCAGAGGGAATAGATAAAAAGCTCCTCCGTTTCAGCAGACTTTATTATATCCTGCCTCATTTCTACCGTCAACGGATCCAGGCCGAGCATCTCCATTTCTGCTTCGCTTATATTCATGGCGCCGATAATGGCCCCACAGCGGTCGCAAATGTAGGTCAGCTTCATCTGCCCAATCTTCTTTCACATAATATTGTGGATCTTCGATAATTATGCTTCCCTGTCAGACCGCTGTTTATGTAAGGGAGGGGCAATGGGGTATGAACCGAGCAGCTTAAAAAATGGAACCTCGCGAGATAGTTGGCGCCACAGGCGCTCCATGGCGGGATCAAGGCGATGACCTTCGCAATCAATAAAAAAAAGCCAGTCGCCCAGGCTGCGCTTGGCCGGGCGAGATTCGATCCGGGTCAGATTTACTGCTGCACGGGCAAAATACCCAAGAACATGGTAAAGACTCCCCGGACCGTCGGGCACAGCCAGGACCAGGGAGGTTTTATCCCGGCCGGTGGGCTCATGATCTTTACGGGAAGTAATCACGAACCGGGTTACGTTTTCCGTATTGTCTTCAATGTTCTCGGCCAGCAGGTGCAGGTTATAAATAGCTGCTGCGCGGCGGGGCGCGATGGCCGCCGCTCCGGGCACCTTGGAGACCAGTGCCGCCGCGGCAGCGGTGCTCTCTACCGGGCAGCAGGCGACTCCGGCCAGGTTTTTCTCCAGGTAAAGCCGGCACTGCCCCAGGGCCTGGGGATGTGAAAATACCTTGCGCACCCCGTCAAGGGTCAAACCCCGCGGGCCGAGAAGGCAATGGTGCACAGGATAGAGCAGCTCCCGGCAAATGTATAGTTCTTCTGTCAGGCTGGCCAGCAAGTCCAGGGTTGCCCCTACGCCGCCCTCCAGCGAATTTTCCAGCGGAACAATTCCTTCGTCCAGATATCCCCGGCTGGTTTGCTCCAGGACCGCGGCTATGGTGGGGTGTTCGATCAATTGACGACGATGCTGTGCCGCATAAAGCAGGGCCGCTTCTTCGGAAAACGTTCCCCTGGGTCCAAGGTAACCGAGAGTTTTCCCACTCATCTTTTACGCTCCCCCCGTATCTTGTTCCGGCGCGGCCAGAGTGCGCCCCAAAGCAGGAGCCAGCTGCGCCACCCTGCCCATCAAGTGGGAAAAATTATCCGGTGTCAGCGACTGCTTGCCGTCACAAAACGCTTCGGCCGGATTAAGATGCACCTCCACAATAAGGCCGTTGGCGCCTGCCGCAATCGCTGCCAGGGAGAGCGGAAGCACCAGGCGCCAGTTGCCTCCGGAATGGCTCGGATCAACAATGACTGGAAGGTGGCTTAACTGTTTAACCAGTGCTACGGCGCTGATATCCAGGGTGTTGCGGGTTGAACATTCAAAAGTGCGAATGCCCCTTTCGCAAAGAATAACCTGGTAGTTTTTTTCAGCGAGAATATATTCGGCAGCCATCAGCCATTCCTCTACCGTCGCTGCCAGGCCCCGTTTAAGCAGCACCGGCTTGCCGCAGCGGCCCACTTCCCGAAGCAAAGTAAAATTCTGCATGTTTCTGGCCCCAATTTGAATTATATCGGCATAGCGGGCCACCAGGTCCACATCCCGGACGTCCACAACTTCCGTCACCACAGCCAGACCCGTTTCTTTCCCGGCCCGGGACAGCAGCTTCAGCCCTTCATGCTCCAGCCCCTGGAAGCTGTATGGGGAAGTCCGTGGTTTAAAAGCGCCGCCCCGTAAAACCCTGGCGCCGGATTTTTTAACCAGGCGGGCCACTGTAATGAGGCTGCTCCAGTTTTCCACGGCACAGGGGCCGGCCATAACCGCCAGTGCCTCTCCCCCGATAGAGACAGGGCCCGCTTTGATCATGCTGTTCTCCGCTTTAAATTGCCGGCTGACCAGCTTGTACGGGGCGGTTATGGGCACAATTTTTTCTACTCCCGGCAGCCTTTCCAGGCCGGTGACTTTAGCGGCCTGCGGATCACCCACAGCCCCGATAACCGTCCTGAAAGCACCTTGGATGCGGTGGGGCACAAAACCGCTTTTCTCCAGCTGTTCTTCCACCGCTGCTATTTCTTCGCCAGTTGCACTGCCTTGCATAACCACAATCATTTTCTTCTCTCCTTTCCCCCGGGTATAAAAAAATTCCGCCCTAATGGGGCGGAATTTATTCCGCGGTACCACCCAATAATCCCTCGCCGGGTGCGGGCTGATTATTTTATCAGCCGAGACCCTGTTCCGGTAACGGGGAACTGCCGGTGCCGCCTACTTGGACCATATGGCTTTCAGCGGACAACTTCAAAGGGAACTTCAACCGAAGACGCCCCGGTCGGGCTTGCAGCCTGCGGCCCGGCCTCTCTGTCGGGGTTTTACCCCGGTTTACTTTCCTTCTGCATCGTCTTTAATGCGGGATAATTTTTAAAGCTAATATTATCATATTTTATTTGATGAGGCAATAACTAATTAAAGCGATTCATGGCTGTTACCAAACCCTGCCTCACAATTACCTGAACCGCCTCAGCCGCCCTGGTTACCGCTTCGCTGAGCAGGCTTCTTTCTTCCGGTGAAGGCAAATCAAGCACGTAATCGGACACTTCAATATTTTCCGGTGGCCGGCCAATCCCGATGCGAACGCGAATAAACTCCGCATCCTCCAAGGATTCTATTACCGACTGCACTCCCCGGTGCCCGGCGCTGCCCCCGCCCATACGGAGACGAATCGTGCCGGGCTTCAGGTCCAGATCGTCGAATATCAGAATCAACCGATCCGGAGTCAAGGCATAAAACCGCAGAAGTTGCGCTACGGCCAGCCCGCTGCGGTTCATGTACGTTAAAGGTTGAGCCAGGATAACCTGTTCCTGGCCGATCCAGGCGCTGGCGCAAAGAGAGCGGCACCTTTGGGTTGGGCGCTCTGCCTTAAGAGAACCGGCAAGAAACTGAACAACCCTGAATCCCAGGTTGTGCCTGGTGCCTTCATACCGTGGACCGGGATTGCCCAGCCCCGCAATAAGATACATGCCGACCCTTCACACCACGCTCAGCATAATATGAACAACAAGGTAACACTATTCTTCATCAGGCTCCGCCTTTTCCGGTGTCTCCTCTACCCCTTCCGCTGCTTCAGCCGCTTCAGCTGCTTCAGGCTCTTCTTCAGCAGTTGGGGCCAGGACTTGGGCCAGCGGTTCGTCAGGGGCAGTAATTAGCTCAATGCCTTCCGGCAGCTGGATGCTCTCTGCCAGGACGCTGTCGCCGATAGCCAGCCCGGACAGGTCAACAGGAATACTTTCGGGAATGTCCGCCGGCAGGCATTTTACTACTACCTCCCGGTTAAGAATTTGCAGCACGCCGCCCTCCTTAACCCCGGGAGGTTCGCCGATAAAGTTCAACTGGACGTTAACCTCAATCCGGTCGGTCATGGAGATGCGGATGAAATCAACATGTAACATCTTTTCTTTTTGAATCAGATGCCGCTGAATCTCTTTAATCATAACCGTTTCCAGGATTGGCTTTTTCCCGTCATCTTTAATCTGCAAATCAATGAGCGCGTTGTCGCCCCCGGAAGCCAGCAACTGCCTGAGGGAGCGTGCCTCTACCATGAGAGGCAAGTTTTCTTTTCCCCTGCCGTAGAGCACTGCCGGGACCTTGCCTTCCTGCCGCGCCCGGTTAAGCGCGCCCTTGGTCTGCAAGGGACGTATTTCTGCTTCCAATACTGATCGTTCCACTTTTTCCTACCTCCTCAAGGCAATAGTATAGCGGAGCATCCAGGCCGCGTCAAATCAAACAAAAAGCTCGCTAACTGAACGCTCTTCATTCACTCGCAAAATCGCTTCTCCGATAAGGGGGGCTACAGAGAGGACAACAAAGCGCTCATCCAGCTTGTCGCTGTCTACAGGAATGGTATTAGTATAAACAATTTCTTTTAAAGGTGCGCTCTTTAATCTTTCCAACGCAGGACCGGAAAAAATAGGATGCGTGCAGCAGGCGTAGACATCAGCCGCTCCCTGGGCATACAGCGCTTCAGCGCCTAAGACAATGGTTCCCGCAGTATCGATAATATCGTCCACAAGGATGGCCACTTTTCCATCCACTTCGCCGATAATATTCATAACCTCGGCCTTGTTGGGAGCGGGACGCTTTTTATCGATTATGGCAATAGGCATACCCAAACGGTTGGCCAGCTCCCTGGCCCGGGTGACACCACCCAGGTCGGGCGACACCACCACACCATTTTTAATTTTTTTCTCAATAAAATAATCAGCAAGAATCGGCACGGCGGTGAGATGGTCAAAGGGAATATTAAAAAAACCCTGGATTTGGCCGGCATGAAGATCCATCGCTACGACACGGCTGGCCCCGGCAGCTGTAATCAGATCGGCTACAAGCTTCGCTGTTATGGGATCGCGGGCTCGCATTTTGCGGTCTTGCCGGGCATAACCGTAATAAGGGATAACCGCGTTTACAGAGTTGGCGGATGCCCGTTTAATGGCATCAATTAAAATTAACAGCTCCATCAGGTTTTCATTAACCGGAGCGCACATGGGCTGAATCAGGAACACGTTGGCACCCCGCACGCTCTCTTTGATCCCGATGGAAATTTCTCCGTCACTGAAGCGTCCCAGCTCGGCGCTGCCAAGGGGAATTCCAGCATAGCTGGCAATTTCCTCCGCCAGACGGCGATTGGCACTGCCGCTAAACAATTTAAGCCTGTCCACCGCGCACCTCCTGTATATAATTGGTCCCAAAGTGAAGGTAAAGTATTTTTTCTCGCTGGCCGCTTTTTTTCCTGCTCTATATTTTCCCTCAAGCTATTTATCTTTTACAACTTCGGAAATCAAACCACGTTTTGCTCTGGCCCGGTCATGCGGCTGCAGCTGCGCTTTTGCACATTGTCAAGCAGGGCCGGAATTCTGCCTGAGAATAGCAAAGGGGCCAATGACAGCGCCATCTTCCAGGACGCAGTTTTCCACTACAGATTGGCGCAATACGACGTGGTCTCCCAGGCGGGCATTTTTCAGATGAGAACCGGGGCCAATGGTGCATGACTTTCCTATCTCCGTGTCTCCCTCAATTACGGTCTGCGGCCATATTACCGTATCCGCTCCGATGCGCACTCCGTAGTCAATATAGACGCTGTCCGGGTCGATCATCGTTACACCCTGCAGCATGAGCTGCCTGTTTATGCGGCCCCGTAAAACTGCTGCCGCCTCCGCCAGTTGAGCCCGATTATTTATCCCCAGGCCGATGCGATAGTCGCCAAGCTGGTACGTTCCGACCTGGTGACCGTTCTCCGTCAGCAGGGATATAACATCGGTAAGATAAAATTCCCCCTGGGAGTTGTCCGCTGAAATCCGGGGGAGAAAGCGTCTCAGCAAGGCCAAGTCAAAACAATAGGTGCCGGCATTAACCTCCGACACCTGCTTTTGCGATGGAGAGGCGTCTCTCTCTTCAACAATACGGCTCACCCGTCCGGCGCTATCCTTGATAATACGGCCGTACCCCGTAGGGTCCGGCAACACTGCGGTCATGATTGTCGCTGCATTGCTGCCGTGCGCTTCTAGCAGGCCCTTAAGCTGAGCTTCACCTAAAAGGGGAGTATCGCCGCAAAGCACCAGCAGCTGCCCCTCCTCAGGTAAAAGGGGCAAAGCTTGCATCAGGGCATCCCCTGTGCCCAGCTGCCGCTCTTGTAAAACATAGCGCCAGCGGGGCCCCATGGCCGCTTTCACCTGAGCGGCGCCTCGCCCGATCACCACGATCACTTCACAGGCCGCCGCTGCGGCACTGTGCAGAATATAGTCGAGCATCGGACGACCACAGAGCGGATGCAGCACCTTGGGCAGCTGTGAATGCATCCTTTTCCCTTCGCCCGCCGCCAATACTACCGCCCAGCGCTGACCCATAGCATCGCCTCCCCAGCATGCTTACTCCAACATTATACTACAGAAAGCGGGGAGGTCCAAAGCGCAATTCAGCAGCCGGAAGCTGCTAGCAGGAATTAAGAATGACCTGCTTCTGACCTAAAAATTTCTGGCTGTCACGCGCAGTCAACTCAATACACTTTCTTTTTCCAGCTCCTTGTTGTATGTCTCCAGGATCGCCATCTGTATTTTCTGCCTGGTCTCCGAGTTGATGGGGTGGGCTATGTCTTTAAACTCACCGCTGGGCGTACGCTTGCTGGGCATGGCAACGAACAGACCGCTATTGCCTTCGATGACACGGATATCATGAACAACAAACTGATCGTTTAAGGTGATGGATACAATGGCTCTCATTTTACCTTCCTGGCTGAGCCTTCTGATGCGGACATCTGTTACTTTCACCGTTACCACCTTCCCGGTTTAAATTAACAAAAGGCTGCCCCATTTCTTAATAATGAAAACAATTCAATGATTTAAATAAAAAATCCTTCTTTCTGGAGAAAAAATTCACGAACATCCCCTGGAAAAACTAATTTGCCCGGGAGCTGTTGCTTATATCAGGCCCTGCTGCGCCCGCAAATAGCCTTGCGAATAACCGCAAGATCGCTCGGTTTATCGACGTCAGTGCCAATAGCCACCAGGTCGCAGGGTACGGCCCGGGCTTTCAGGAGCATCAGTTCAGACATCTTCTGCTCCAGGTCGGCCACCTTGAGGCGCCGCAGGAAAAACTTGATGATAAACAGGGGAGGCAGCATCCGCAGCAGTTTTAACGGCTTTTTCCGGGAGGCGATAAAAATTTCCAGGCGATGCCGGTTGTTAAAGAACCAGGCCGGTTTAAGCAGGACAATATTCCCCCCGGTAAAGGTGCCCTCCTGCAGGCGCACATAAGTGCGCTTTGTTTCGGGGAACCGGCCTTCACAGCTCTCCCGGCTTAAAATAGGGTAATAAAAATCTGCATCAAAGGGTTCACAAAGCTTCAAGAACGCCTCCACCACGACTTCATCCAGCAGCGGAATATCACCGCTAACAATGAGACAGTGCTGTGTTTGTTCGACCGCGGCCAGGCCGGCGGCAGCATTATCAAGCATAGAACCTGCTTCCGGAATCAGGGTAAAGGAATAGCCTGCTTTCTGCAGCTCGCTCAAATCTTCAACCGGGCCTACAACAACGATATTTTTAATGGACGGGGCACGGGAAAGCCCTTCCAGGATATACGCCAGCAGCGGTTTACCGTTTATCGGGATAAAAGCCTTGTTAGCAACACCTTCCTGTTCTGCAAGTGATTCCCCCTTGCCTCCCCCGGCCATAACCAGTGCATCAAACACTTTCTCCACCATCCTTTCTCATATTGCCCGGAACAGTCCAGCAAAGAAAAGCGCGGACACCTTCTTCCTGTAAAGAACGTACGGCCATGGACGCCGTTAAATATGAGCCCACAAGGGCGAAAACAGAAGGGCCGCTCCCCGACATGGCCGGGGAAAGGCCCATTTCTTTAAGCCTATGCTTAAGTGCAGCCACGGGAGCACAGACAGGCAGCACGGCTTCTTCCAGGGTATTGACAGATTCTCTTTGAAACCACAACCCTATTCTAGCACAGTCCCCTTCTTTAATCGCCCTTGCCAGGTCATTAACCGGCGGTGCTGATAGCCGGTGCAAAACCAGAGAACGATAAACCGACGGGGTGGACAGCCTTAACCCGGCTGGAACAGCCACAACAACCCAGTGAAAAGGCAGTGGGGGCAGCGGGTTGAGTATTTCGCCCCTTCCCGAGACCTGGACTGTGCCCCCGTACAGGCAGAAGGGAACATCGGAGCCAAGCTGCGCTCCCAGATCCAGCAGTTTGTGAAGACTAAAATTTAAACTCCAAAAGCGATTCAAGGCTAAAAGGGCTGCAGCTGCATCGCTGCTGCCCCCGCCCAGGCCCGCCTCTACCGGGATTTGCTTAAATAAGGTGAGTCTGACGCCGGGAAGCCTGCGGTCCGCTTCCTGCGACAGCAGCGCTGCCGCCCGCCATACAAGATTATCCTCACCGACCAGGGATGGCTCCGTACAAAAAAATTCCCACCCCTCACCCGGGCGCGGCGTTAAGACCAGGGTGTCGGACAGAGAAACCTGCTGCATGATCGAATTGAGATCATGGTATCCGTCGGCCCGCCGCCCCAATACAGCCAGCCCCAGGTTTATTTTAGCCGGTGCTTTAATGGTGATACTTCTGGCCATCAAAATAAATTTCTTGATTAATGGAAGATATCCTGCTAAAACTGCCGGACAGTAGTTATTTTGCCACACCGGTCCCGGCAGAGCAGCGAAGCGAACCATTTTCGACTGCGGCGGCGCCTGCGGAACCCGGCCTGCCTGCTTCTTCTTTCAGTTCACTCTGCAGCAGCTTTTCAATGGGCTCCCTGTTTTCATAGAAGACAACCAGGAGATCGCCTTCTTCCAGCAAAGACAGTCCATAGCTCACCGCCTCCAGCTCATTCAAGACAATGTCAATTTGCCCGGGCCTGGAGCCGCCATTAATGCAGCCTTCCCGGAGCAGCCGGGCCGTTTCGCCCGGTGCACGGCCCCGCAAGTCACTATCTTCTTTGATGATGACCCTCTCAAGAAAAGGGGCGCAAACCTGCCCGCACTGCCTGATTAAAGCATCATTACGGTCCCCTGGAACCCCGATTACCCCCAGCAGACGCCGGCCTCCCAGGCGGCTGGCATAGTGAAGGGTGGCTTTCATGGCGGCGGGATTATGGCCATAGTCGAGAAGCAGGCGGCGATCGCCCTTTAAATGGTAGAGATTAAGACGTCCAGGGTTCTGTTCCGGTGAAGAAAAAAAGGTGGCAATCCCCCTGGCTACAACATTGCGGGGCACTTTCATGGCCAGGGCCGCTGCGGCTGCCGCCAGGACATTTTGCAGCTGATGCAGGGCCAGGCCCTGTTCAGTTAGGGGGATATTCCTTACTGCAATTAACCTTTGCCAGCGGCTGCCGCAAACCCAGTAAAGAAACCCGCCACGAACCGTCATCCCGGTTCCTCCGCTGGTAAGATGGCGCAGCAGCGCCAGGTTGTCATCAGTTAAAGCAAAAAGAATAACCGGTGCAGCAGCACGGGGCATCATTTTTAAAACATTCGGATCATCCGCATTCAAGACTACTGCGCCGCTAGAATCTACTGTTTCCACCAGCAGCGATTTAACGAACACCAGATCTTCGATGGACTCCAACCCATCCTGCCCGAGGTGATCCTCGCTAATATTGGTTATGATCGCCACATCACTGCGATCGTAACCCAGCCCGCCACGGATAATCCCGCCGCGGGCCGTTTCCAGCACAGCTGCCTCTACAGCCGGATCTTCCAGAACCATGCGCGCACTTAAGGGGCCCGTGGTGTCGCCTTTGCAGATGCAATTTTCCCCGATATAAACTCCACCGGTTACAGCCAGCCCTACTGTTTTTCCCGTTTGCTTTAAGATGTGGGCCAGCAAGCGGGCGGTTGTTGTTTTGCCGTTAGTGCCGGAAACAGCGGCAATGGGAATACGCCCGTTGGATTTAGCGGGAAAGAGCATATCCAGGATCGGTGCGGCCACATTGCGTCCCTTGCCCCTGGAGGGGTACAGGTGCATGCGAATCCCCGGAGCTGCATTTACCTCGATCACCGCCCCTTCTTCCCCTTTAACCGGGGAGGCTATATCAGGTGTGACCAGGTCAATTCCGGCCACATCCAGGCCTATTGCCGCCGCCGCCCTTTCAGCTAAAAGCGCATTGGCGGGATGAACTTTAAAAGTAACGTCCCAGGCGGTCCCTCCGGTGCTTAAATTTGCATTTTCACGCAGCAGCACTTTTTCACCCTTGGCGGGCCGGGAGTGAACATTTTTCCCTTGCCGGGCCAAGACCGCCAGAGCTTCCCGATCCAGTTCTATCCGGGTCAGGGGGCGGGCATGGCCGATACCCCGCCGTGAATCAGCGTTTACCTTCTCTACCAGCTGGGCAATGGTGCTAAAGCCGTCGCCGCACACCTGCGCCGGAAGCCGCCTGGCCGCTGCGACCATCCGCCCTGCCACAACGAGAAGGCGGTAATGCCTGCCGGTAATATACTTTTCAACCATGACGCGGGAGCTGTAGCAGCGGGCCAGGCGATAAGCTTCAGCCACTGCTGCCGGTGCAGTTAGGTTTAATGATACTCCCTTTCCCTGGTTGCCATCGCAGGGTTTAACCACCACGGGACCGCCGAGCTTCTCCGCCGCTATAACGGCCTGGCGTTCGCTCATCACAACTTCACCCCTGGGAGTGGGAATCCCCGCACGCTCCAGCAGCTCTTTGGCCCTGCACTTATCCCCGGCCAGATCTGCGGCCAGGCAGCTGGTTTCTGAGGTCAAAGTAGCCTGGATTTTTTTCTGAGCAGCACCGTATCCCAGCAGCAGCAAGCTGGTACCCTCCTGCAGAAAAGTTACAGGGATTTGACGCCGTTTGGCTTCGGCTACAATGGCGGCCGTGCTGGGTCCCGGCTCAAAGCGCTGCCTGATCCGATCCACTCTTTCTTCCAGTCCGTCCAGTGAAAACTCTTTGCCGGACAGCAGCGCATTGCACAGGTTTACGGCCATGTGGCACAGATATAAAGAAGGCCGAAAACTGGTATATTCAATAATAATCTCCACCATGCCCGGTTTAGGGCCGGTCAAAGTTTTGCCATATCCTGTAGCCATGCCGCATTGGTGCATCAGCTCCAGGATAACATGCTCCAGGATATGGCCGGGATATGTCCCTTCGCGCAGTCTCTCCAGAAAGCCTCCCGGATAGCCGCGGCTGCAGCGATGCGAGCGCAGCGAAGGCAATAAACCCAGCAGGCTGGTGCAGAAACCTTCCAGGTCGCGAGAATTTTTCGAAGCTGCGTCTTCCAGGTCCACAATGAGCCTGATAATGGGACGGTAACAGTAGATATTGGGGCCTTCCACGGCATGGACTTCTACAATTTTCATGAATCCTTTTCACCTGCCGAGACTATGGTGGGCTGGTTAAAGGCAAGGGGAGCGAGCATTGACTTTTACTCTCCTTTTTTACGGTGCGTAAATCCGATGGTGCAGCAGGTCAAAACGGGAGCCTCGTGCCAGGATATGTATCTGCAGCGGTGATAGGGTCAGCGTTTCCCGGGGGGCAGTCTCTGAAACATTTGTATGTGCCAATATGCTGCCATCAATAATGGTTATGCCATTCGAACCAATTACTTCAAGCCACCGCCTTTCACTGATCACGACAGCGGTATCTTCATCAATACCCATGCCCAATAAGCCCGGATTCAAGGCTACAGCGGCGATCAAACGGCCAAAACGGCCCCGCTGGGCAAAATGCTGATCGATTAACAGGTGCGGTAAAAATCCTAAGCCCGGAGACATCTGAATCTGCCCTCTCTGGGGAGGCTGCTCGGCGCTGCCGCCTATGATCATGGTCCCGCTCATGGCGGCCGCCCCGGCGCTTGTGCCGGCTACGATTAAGCCGTTTTCAAAGCGCTCTTTGATCTTTTTCATGAGCGTTGTACCGCCCAGAATGCTGGTCAGGCGCAACTGGTCGCCTCCCGTTATAAAAACCACCGCTGCTTCCTGTACGACAGCGGCTGAAGATGGATCGAAGGCGGCGGCTCTGGAAGAAACCTTTAAAACACGCACGGATTCAGCGCCCAGCTCTTTAAAAATTTTTTCATAATCCCGGCCGGCTCCGGCAGGATCTGCAGCTGCTGCGGCCACAACAGCTACCCGCGGCTTTTTTTCCGGCGCCAGCCGGACTACTGTTTTTAAGATAGTGCAATGCCTCTCGTGGTCTTCCGCTCCGCCAATAACCACCAGTTTGCCGGCCATGTTTGCCTGCCCTTCAATGTTGCTTTGTACTTTTTTATCCTTTTCCGTACAAGGTTGTCTTATACATGAAAAGGTAAATCTACCGGCCCATTTTCATGATGGCTTCCGGTAAGCAATGGTAGATGCACCCTTGCCCGGCCCACATCTGCCTGGCGCCGCTCCTGTTTGTCAGTCCTTTACCCACGCTGGCGGTGGATGTCCTTGCCAATGCCAATCCGCTTGGTTGGTTCAAGCCCACACCTGGAGTTCTATTGGTTGTCGGCCTGTGTCCACACCGGAGCACAATTACCGGGGCTGTTCCCAAAAGTGAGTTGTCGCAGCATTATTTGTGTGAGAAAAAATTTAGTAAAGGGGCTGCCCTTTCGGTCAGCCCCCGTCCACCTGTTCAGCTTTTCAGGAGAGTCTGTTCGGCGCGTTCAATTGCTTTTCTTACCAAGTTGCCGCACTGCCTTGAGGTTACACTACCCCAGCCTTCTTGTTTTACCAGGTCCAGAACCCCCAACTCGGCCGCAATCTCGTATTTGAGCGCCTCTGACATCACGGGACGCCTCCGCGGCATCCGCATCCCTCCTTTAATCTTGATCAGGTGGCGCTACTAGCTATGTGCAAAACGGCTGGAAATAAAACAAGGTTTCAGTGGAGGGCAAGTCAGCTTCTGAAAACTCTTGCGCAAATTTTACAATAAAAAAAGCCGGGATGGACCGGCTGTCCCTTCCGGCTTTTCTTGAATCTTTCATCAGATCGAGACTTTAATGGAGGTGCAGTATTTCCGGCTGTCCTGGCTGCCCTGCATGATTTTACATACTAGCGGAGCGGCGCCGAACTTCCTCGCCAAAACTCAACTCAACGGTCTCGGTTAGCACGTCGGCGTAGCTGAAAGAGAGGCGTTGAAAATAATTTTGCTCATCTACTCTAATTACAAAAATAGAAGGATAGATGCTTTCCAGTATTCCTTCTTTTTCGTAAGTCTTTCTACGACCGCGGTTGGCTTTTAGTTTGATCCGTTCCCCCACGTGAGGCTCAAGCTTTTTACGTATTTCAACTAAGACATCTGCCGCCACCTAAAAAACCACCTTATAATTAATCTAACTTTAATTTTAACATAAAATCGACATTTTTGTCAAGATAAGCGGGAAATGTAGCGTTACGCGGCACAGCTTGGACGAAGCATTATTTGGTAAAGCGATCGGCAACCGTGGTAGCCCCGTAGGAATCCGGCTTGATGCGGGCATCATAGCCGCTGCCAATAACCATGCCCACAACTTCTTTAATAATCTCCCTGGTTTCACCTTTTTCTCCCACGTCAAGGTGAATCTCTATATTCATGTCGCTATGGCCGTTTTCAGCCAATTTCTCCGTAAGCCTTGTCGCCACTTCCAGGCTGAGAAAGGTCTCATAGTAAATGCGCTGCCTTAGACTTTCCATGTAGCGGGTTTTTTTCTTGTGAAAATAGAAGCGGCCCCCCTTGCCTACACGGTGGGCTATGATTGCGGTAACAAAAATAACGCAGTTATTTTGAAAGGAATGAGAGTCACTGCCAATAATCAATTTATATTTGTCTTCAGGAAATTGATTAGTGTATTGAACAAGATCCTGAAACACATCCAGGAAAGTCATCTCACCCCGGCTGGGACTGTAGAAGTTCATGGCTCCGACCTTTCCCTTCATAAATTCGCCCGGGAATCAACTCAAGATCGGTCAAAAAAAACGATTTTGTTCACGCATATAATTATATAGGATTCGAGTTAGCTTTGCAAACTGGTCAACGGAGAGAAGCTCAGGGCGGGTGGCCGGTTCTATGGATGCCTGCGCCAGCAAGGTTGAGAGTATTTCCTTGCCCCAGGGGAAAATATTGGACAGGGAGTTAAGCAAGGTCTTGCGACGTAGTTGAAACGCACCCTTCACTATACGCCAGAGAAGTGCTTCTTCACCCGGAAGGAGCAGCGGAGGGCGCGGTGCAAGCATGATCACCGCCGAATCTACTTCCGGCCGGGGCCAAAAAACTCGTCTCGAAACATTAAATAAAAATGTGCCGCTGCAGTAATAGCGGCAAAGTACTGACAAGCTGCCATAGCCTGCATCCCCCGGCTCTGCCAGAAGCCGCTGAGCCACCTCTTTTTGAAACATTAATACCGCCCGGGCAAAAGGAAATCTTTGCTCAAAAATACGGTACATTAAGGTTGACGAAAGATAATAAGGCAGGTTGGATACCAGCTTAACCGGTGTGCCGGGAGGAAAATATTCATTTGCCAGCGCAATAAAATCAGCTTTCAGGGCGTCCCCGGAAATTACGGCAACCCGGCTAAAGGGACGCAGCACCTCTGCCAGCAGCCGCACCAGCCCCTGATCTAGCTCCAGGGCGAGAATTCGTCCTTCTCCCCGGGCCAACTCTGCGGTTAAAGTCCCTAATCCGGGACCAATTTCCAGAACGCCTTCGCCGGGTTCGACTTCGGCAGCGGCAATAATTTTTTGAACAATGTTGCGGTCGATTAAAAAGTTCTGGCCCAGGCCCTTCTGCGGCCTCAACCCGTACTGTGACATTATGGCCATGACCTCCCGGGGAGAGGTCAAATTATATTTTACCTTCATCTTTTTTCTACTCCGCAGCCGGTCTCTGTCAGTATTTCGTTAAGAGGTATATCTTGATGCCGTGTTTAACGCCGAACCGGGCTACATCAGCATGCTTGTCAAAAAGAATGTCAATTTTGTTCCCCTTAATGGCACCACCGATATCTTCAGCCCGGGCAAACCCAAATCCCTCGATATAAAGCATGCTTCTTAAAGGTATAATCCTGGGATCCACAGCCACCATGCGGGGGGAATCTAAGGTCCCCAGCCCCTGGACGCATTTTTTGCCGGTGTAAGTATAACCATTGTTATAAGGCCCGGTACAGAAAGCATGGCCCTGCCCATTGCGCGGGCATCCCGATTCAGGAGTGCCGGGACAGTATGCTGTCGCCGATACTATCAGCGCCCTGGAAAACTCCATCACCCTTCCGTCCCGCTCCAGCCGCGTATTTTCTCCCACTTCAACAATGCGATCAACCGGCTCTTCCAGGAGTGACGAATGCACAACAACGCGGCTGACTTCAACGCCGTCTTCAAAAGTCACTTCCACCAGATCTTCCTGCAGGCCGGGTTTCCCTTCGCTGACTACCCTTGAAAATCCCCGATCCAGCATGGGATCGCCCCGGGTTACCTCGGCATAAGGCACCGCCCTTTTTTCTGTTTCATATGTTTTTTCCACCCGGACAATTTTAATCTCAGCCTGATTATAGACGTGTTCCAGCCCCTCCGGTTCGATGCGGTCATAGGGACCCAGGCTATAACATTCTTCTTGCAGCAGTTCATTGACCGTTGTTACCGGGGTCCATACTTCGGCAACAGAGTTATCTGCAATAATAAACACAGGGAAGGCCTTGTCTATAGTGATCAAGGATCGCGGCGATAAAAGCGTTTCAGCCGGCGGGCTTACGCGGTCCCGTGGGTGCAGCGGCAGTTGAAGCTCCTGAAGCAGCTCGTCCACATTCCGGCTAAACGTCCGCACGGTCTGCACCGGCTCTCCATCCACATAAATAGTTATTGAATATGCGGCAAACTGATAGACAACAGCGACAAGGCAGGCACTGGCCAGCAGCAAACCGGCTGCCGGAAAACGTTTATGCACGGCGCCGGCAGCTCTGAACAGTATTAGTCCCAGCCTGTTCATGGAGAAACGCAGCGGCCTGAGATCAAGCCGTGCTTTTCTTTGTACAAAAAATGTCCCCTGCATTTTCACTCCCTCCAAAGCTGGTTCAATTTTACACCTTCCAGCTGGGCCTGTCAAAAATGCAAACTGTATTCTACCCGTACGGCAAGTTGTCTTATCCATTAACCTTAAAAAAATGAAAATAAAAAAAATTAATGACAAACCTAAAAACTTGTTTTATAATATATTTAACACTAGTAATAATTAACCTGGTTAAGCAATTCTCTTTCAGGGGGAGGGATGAATAACTTTTTTCGGGAAAGGGCTTAACTAATGATACAAACGGTCTCAAACATCACTTTTAAATTTAAGGAGGCATTACTTAGATGGCGGAGTTTAGTGATCTTGTAAGCAAGCTTAAGGCCAAAATGGACAGCGTGGATCCTGCCAAAATTAAGGGCATGAATGCTGTCTACCAGTTCGAACTGTCCGGAGATAACGGCGGCGTTTTCCATGTGAAGGTAGCAGACGACAGCGCGGTCCTGGAGGAAGCGGCCCACGACAGCCCGAATATTACCATTAGCATGGCTGCCGATGATTTTGACGCACTTTTGGACGGCAAACTTAATGCCACCTCGGCATTCATGGCCGGCAAGCTGAAAGTTAAGGGCGACATGTCGCTGGCAATGAAGCTTCAAGGGCTGCTGGGATAATACAGCAGGTCTGGCAGGTAAAAGAAAAGGGGCTTTTCCCCATCTGGAGGATAGCCCCTTCTTTGTTTCTGCCTGTCTAAGGCAAAATCTCCAGTTGGACCATGCCCACGCCATGCGGCAACAGACCAATTTCAGCTGCCGCCGCCCGGGAAAGATCAATAATCCGCCCGGCGTGAGCAGGACCCCGATCATTAATGCGCACAATAACGCTGCGGCCGGTTTTTAAATAAGTGACCCTGACCCGGGTCCCGAAAGGCAGTGTCCGATGGGCCGCCGTGTAGGCGCCGGCATCGAAACGCTCTCCGCTGGCGGTATAGTTGCCGTCCAGCCCATCGGCCCCGCCGTACCACGAAGCCAGCCCCTCTATGACCTCGCTAAAACTGCGCTCTCCCCGGGAGGGAAGCACAGTTTCCCTGCCGGTATCTGCTTTCGCTTCATAGATTGGCATCTCAATGGAGATCTTCTCCTGCCTGGAAGAGGCGTGGCTAAGCTCTTCCGCTTTAATTACAGGCATACAAATCGAGCGCTCTTCTTCAAGCTGCGTCGACAAGGGTGCCGGTTCGCGGAAAAAAAACAGCGTCCCGGCAACCACGGTCATAGACAAAAAACAATAAACGCTTGCTTCTGCTAATCTAGGCAAACGATGCATTTTGTTCCCCCTCTCCTGGCCGCTTTATCTGTCTATTCTACTATTATATGCAAACAGTGACCGGTTATGTTTTTAGGCCAGTTCAGGGAAAAGCCTCAAAACATTCTCCTGAATTTGGCTGGCTAAAGCTGCCATTTCCATATTCAATAGCAGGGCGACGCGTTCGTAAGTGACTTTAATAAAAGCAGGTTCGTTTCGCAGCCCACGGTAAGCCTGGGGAGAAAGATAGGGGCAGTCTGTTTCCAGAAGAAGCCTCTCCCGCGGAACTTCCTTAATAAGTTCACGCAGGGCATGGGAGCGGGGGTAGGTCACCGGCCCGGCCACGGAAATATAAAAACCCAGCTTTATAAAGTTGTGCAAGTCCCGCCGGTCGCCGGAAAAACAATGCATAATCCCTTTCCGGGAAGGAAGTTTCTCCTCCTGGAGCACCCTGAGGGTGGCGGCGCTGGCTGAACGGCTGTGAATAATGAGCGGTTTATTCAACCGGCAGGCCAGGCGTATCTGTTCCCGAAATACCTGCTCCTGAGCTTCGGGCGAAGACAGGTTGCGGTAAAAATCAAGGCCGGTCTCGCCGATCGCCACTACCTTTGGGTTTTCCGCAAGGCTTTCCAGCAATTCTATCCAGCGGGGCGAAACTTTTTCCGCAAAGTGCGGGTGGACTCCCACGGCGGCCCATAGCTGTGCATAGCGTTCGCTTAAAGCCACAGCCCGGCGCGAGTTTGCTTCCGAAGTGCCGGCGTTGATCATCGAACAAACGCCCGCAGAAATCGCCCGCTCCACAACCTGGTCCAGGTCGCTTTCAAATTGGGGGAAATCCAGGTGAGCATGAGTGTCAATTAAACCTATCATCTACCGAACACGGCTTCCCACGGCGATCTCTTTATCCACGGTGGTTAGGGCCAGCCTTCCCTGTTCGTCTTCTGCAGCCAGCAGCATGCCCTGGGATAAAATGCCCCGCAGCTTCACCGGCTTCAGGTTGGCGGCAAACAACACCAGCCGGCCGAGAAGCTCCTCCGGGCGGTAGTAGAGGGCGATGCCGGCAACAACCTGGCGCAGTTCATCTTCACCGAGATCAACTTTTAATTGCAGCAGCTTATCGGCACCTGGTACCGGGGCAGCCTCAACGATCCGGCCGACCCTTACTTCCACCTGCTGGAACATGTCCAGGGTAATTAGGCCCAGCTTCTCTTCCCTCGGCCTGGCTTTTGCGGCGGCCTTGGCGGGGTTATCCCGGTTCAGCTCTTCCTGCAGGTTTAAGCGGGGGAAAAGGTCCTCTTTACGGCAGGTTTTGGTGCCCGGTTGAATAAGGCCCCAGCTTTGCAAGCTGGCCCAGCTTTGCAGCTCCGGCTGACCCTGCAGCCCCAGCTGCTCCCAGATACGCTCCGGGGTCCTGGGCAAATATGGCAGCAAAAGAACGGAGATAAACCTGATGCTCTCTACCAGGTTGTACAGTACCGTGGCCAGCCGCTGGCGGCTCGAGGGGTCTTTGGCCAGATCCCAAGGCGCATTTTCGTCAATATATTTATTGCTGCGGCGGATCAATTTCCACAACTGCGCCATGGCGTCTCCTATCTTGAGATTATCCATCAGCGTTTCCATTATCCCCGGCGTTTCCAGCGCTGTTTGCTTAAGCTCTCTGTCAGAGCTGCTTTCCTCCGCCTGCGGCTGCGGTAAAACCCCTCCAAAATATCGCTCCATCATGGTCAAAGTGCGGCTGACCAGGTTGCCCAGATCATTGGCCAGGTCAGTGTTAATGCGCTTTACCAGCGCTTCAGTGCTAAATACACCGTCCTGCCCGAACGGTATTTCCCGCAGCAAAAAATGCCGCACCGCATCGGAACCGTAGCGGGCTGCCAGGATCCGCGGATCAACCACATTGCCCTTGGATTTAGACATTTTACCTTCCTGCAGCAGCAGCCAGCCATGCCCGAATACCGTGCGGGGGAGCGGCAAGTCCAGGGCCATTAAAAAGATAGGCCAGTAAATGGTGTGAAAACGCAAAATATCTTTGCCGATCAGATGCACATCCGCCGGCCAAAAAGTTTCCATAAGACTGCCTTCTTCTCCGTACCCCAGGGCTGTAATATAGTTGCTTAAAGCATCAAGCCAGACATAAATGACATGCTCTTCATCCCCGGGGACAGGAATGCCCCAATCAAAAGAAGTCCGGGATACACAAAGATCTTCCAGGCCCGGCTTGAGAAAATTATTGATCATTTCATTCTTCCGGGTGGGAGGCTGAATGAACTCCGGGTGTGTTTCAATATATTCCATGAGGCGAGAAGCATAGCGGGACATTCTAAAAAAGTAAGCGTCTTCAGCAATCAGCTCCACGGCGCGCCCGCAGTCAGGGCACTTATGATCCTGCAGCTGGCGCTCCTGCCAGTAGGCCTCGCAGGGCGTACAGTACCAGCCCTCATATTTCCCCTTATAGATGTCGCCCTGCTCCAAAAACCGTTTAAAAATACGGGCCACTTTTTCGGTGTGGCGCGGCTCAGTGGTGCGGATAAAATCATCGTAAGATATGTCCAGCTCTTGCCAAAGTTCTTTGATCCAGGCTACAATTTCATCCACAAATTCCTGGGGTGCTTTCCCTGCTTCAGCCGCCTGCCGCTGTATCTTTTGCCCGTGTTCATCAGTGCCGGTTAAAAACCAGACCCGGTATCCGGTCAGCCTTTTAAAACGGGCCAGCGCATCGGCGGCCACCGTGGTGTAGGCATTTCCAATATGCAGCTTGTTACTGGGGTAATAGATTGGTGTAGTTATGTAATAAGTTTTCGGCTTGGCCACAATTAAGCCCCCCTTTACCACCGAACAGGATGAAGCTATTATACCAAACCGAGAAGGGCTGTCAAGCAAGGAGAGAATAGCGACTGTGTCAAGACTTAGTAGGTGAAACTCCCGCATTTTTTAAGCCGGCCATTGCACTGAGGCGATTTCTTTAAGCACATATTTGATCCAAGGCCTGCCGGCGAAGGGCCCATATAAGGCCGGCATAGTGGCCCTCAACCAGGCTTCCAGATCTTCCTGGTGGCAGGCAGACACCTTTTCCATAAAGGTTTGCTCCGGTAACAAATTCTCTAAAGTACTTTTTGGCTTAGCAACATAACGGGGCAATTCTCCGTTTGCCTTGGCCGCCAGCAGCCGCCCCATCCGGTTGGCACCTTCGAGCGTCCATCTCGCCCCAATTCTCTTCATCCGCCGGGCAATGGTATGCCTGACCTGGCCTTCGATGGTTCCCAACCGCTCTTCTTCAGGAAGCTGGGCGATACCCGACCAATTGTCAAGCAAATACTTTTTCAGCTCTCGCACTCTTTTCTTGCGTGCTCCCTTAAGAAGCGACATCTCCTGATCCAACGCCCGCAAAACCGCTTCCTTGTCCAGCCGGGCAAGGCCGTCTGTGACCGCCGTATATGCTGCTGTGTTGCTTAAGGCCTCAGTAAGGCGTTTGCGCAAATGAAACAGGTCCAAATAATAAGTGGCTCCGGGGAAATGTTCCACCCCTCTTTTGATCCACGAAGCCCCGTCCCCGCCGATACGAATCTGCTTAACCTCTGGGAGAGCCCACTTCTGCCCAAAGACACAACTGCCTTCTTCCCATATCCCTCGCCCGTCGGTTATACCGGCTACTGTATGGCGGTTCTCAAGGCGCCTCCGGGGGCCTGTCTTGCCCTCGTAACCTACCAAAAGCTTTAAGTCTAAGTATTTGCTCTTACCCCGCTGCTGCTTAAGCCGGATCTCGTCCCCTTCAATATTCAGCCTATCTACCACTCTTTGCCCCTTGGGCACTACACCCTTTTCAAAAACATCTTTTTTCAGTTTGTCCGCTTCCTTACAAGCCTCTTCCCCGGCAGCCTGAGCCGTGCTCCATACCGCCATCGGGCTTACCGCAGGCACCAGGTATGACAAAACTTTTGCCGCCCGCCTGAAGGGCATCTCAGTGGCCAGATCCAATACCAACTCCTGTAGCCTTTGGCTAATGCGCCGGTGAGATGCCAACCCTAACGCTTGATCCAACAAAAAGACATACTTACCCGCTTCGTCCCGATACATCCGGCGTTTAATCTTAATTTCACCCATTGTGCTTATGAGCGTTCGCTCCCGGCTGCCTATAACCTTAAGGGTCTTCTCCCTCTGCGCCATAAGCCTCTGGTCAATCTCTTCCAATGCAAAGGTAAGAAGTAGCCTCGCCGCTTGCTGGGTCAGACGATGGATCTTCTCCTCCAACTGGGTAAAATCTCCCGACTCTTTTAGTGCTTCAAAAATTCCTTGGGCTAATAACAGGACTACAATTACTATCTGGCGAATCTTAAACATGGATGAGACCTCTTCTCCTTTCTTGGGAGTTCGGCTGAGTCACCGATAGAGGTCTCATTCTCTATTCAACCCCTATTCACCTACTAAAAATGTACACAACCTCGATCATGGGATCGTGTCAAGGCACTGTAGGTTTTAAGCAACCCCGCATTCGGATTATACAATAGTTTTTTCATTCAATTTCTAAAAAACTGTTCGGGTGAAGTTACTGCCGCGAAAGGGGAACATTGTTAGATATTCCAGGCCATGCGCCTGTCTTTGCCGTAAACGCATCAGCTCCTTTTAGGCTTCTTCTTTTAATTCAACTCGCCAGACCAGTGATGTGAAAAAAGGTTTACACCGTCTGTGCAGAGTGGTAAGGTTAGAGTACCTCCTAAAAGATCGGCCATTCCGGCTTGCCAAGGAGGGTTATTTGTTTTCTAAATGCTAAATGCAGGCTGATCGTGGCATTGCCGTGGCTTTTCCAGGGAAGGTGAACACTTTTGTATATCATTATTGTTGGGGGTGGCGGGGTCGGTTTCGAGTTGGCCCGCAACCTTTCCGAGAAGAACCAGGATGTTGTGGTGATTGAAAAAAACCCGGACAAGGTGCGCCTGTTCGATGAAGCTCTGGACGTTATGGTCATCGAGGGCAACGGGGCCAATGCCGTGGTTCTGGAGCGGGCCGGAATCAAGGAGGCCGACATGCTGATCGCTGTGACCGAGGTGGATGAGATTAATATTATCGCTTGCATGCTGGCCAAGCGCTACCAGGTGCCCATTACCGTGGCCCGGGTGCGCAGCAGCGATTATACCGAAGATGCCAAAGTTCTCACCCGCGAGCAGCTCGGAATTGACATCGTGATCAATCCGGAGCGGGAGGCTGCCCATGAGATCTCAAGGATATTGCATTTTCCCGATGCCAGCGAAATCGAGTATTTCAACCGGGGCAAGGTGATGATGCTGGGCCTTCATGTGAGCAAGGAGGCCGATATCACCGGGCAGCCGCTGCATAAATTGCCCCTGCCGCCCGGCTGCATCATCGTCGGGATTAGCGACGGCCAGGATAAATTTATCATTCCCGGGGGCCAGGATGTGATCAATCCCGGGGAAAAAATCTACCTTTTAGGCAACTCCCGTGTACTCAAAGATATAAGCTGGCTGCTGCACCACGAGCAGACCCGCGTGCGACAGGTGATCATTTTAGGCGGCGGGACCATGGGTCTGCAGCTGGCCCGCCTGCTGGAGGAGAGCAAGCACGACTTTAGCGTCAAGCTGGTGGAGAAAAGCGAAGAGCGCTGCCAGTATTTGAGCCGCGAGCTGTCCCGTACCATGGTGCTGCATGGGGACGCCTCGGAACTGCAGCTATACCAGGAAGAAGAGATGAGCTGGGCCGATGCGGTTATTGCCGTGACCGGCGACGACCGCAGCAACATTATTGCCGGGATGCTGGCGAAGCGGTTCGGCGTGAGGAAAGTGATCTGCGAAGTAATGCAGCCCCAGTATGTGCCCATATACAATACCCTGGGCATCGACAGCGTGATTAATCCACGCCTGGTGGCCGCGTCGCAGATCCTGCGCCTGACCCGGCGTGAGGATGTGGTCAGCCTTTCCATTCTTCAGAACGAGAAGGCCGAGGTGCTGGAGCTGGTGGTGCCGGAGACGGCACGGGTGGCGGGTAAAAAGATTGCCCGGATCAACTTCCCCCGCGGCATGCTCATCGGTTCCATCGTCCGCAATGGCGAAGTAATTATACCCCACGGGGAAACCAGGCTTTTGCCGGGAGATAACCTGGTTGTATTCGCCCTGCCGGAGGTAAGCAGCATGCTCGGCCGCTTCTTTGCGCCGGCCAAGGAAGCCAACGGATTGGGCAAACTGCTTCATCCGGAAGGAGAATAGCATCCCGGCAGTTCCCTCTCCCCTGGCGGGAGAGGGGGGTAAAAGGATTTCAGTTTTGCCTGGAGAAAAATAATAGCATGAACCTGAACTACTTTGAAGCCAGAAAAAAAATTAAATGCGGCCCCCTTTTTCCTGCATACCTCTTCTACGGCGAAGAAACCTTTTTAAGCAAAGATCTGCTGCAGCTCCTCACCGCCACTTATCTCGGCGAAGATTCATCTTTCGGCCTGGAGAAAGTGGAGGGGGACGCACTCAACTTAAGTGAAGCGATGCAGAGACTCACCGGGGGAAATCTTTTTGCCCCGCGGCAACTGCTGGTGGTGGAGCGGCCCTCCTACCTGGCCCCGCCGCGTCCCGGCCGCACGGAGGCAACCCGGGACAGAGAAACGAGCGAGGAAGCGGAAGATACGGGCCAATCTGCGCCGGTAGAAAAAGAGGGCCTGGAGCAGCTGGAGCGCTTCCTGGCCAGGGAAAGCGCCGCCGCCCCGCCGCAAAATATCATCGTCTTTGTCTGTCCCGCTGTGGACCGCCGCAAAAAAATATTTAAACTGATCAGCAGCAAAGGGCTCACCGTTGACTGCTCTCCCTTAAACAGGGAAGATCTGGCGCGCTGGATTCGCGAGCGGGCCGCTCTCTCCGGCAAAACCATAGCCCGGGACGCCCTGGAGCAACTGTTGTGGTCAGGCTCCGGCGACCTCTGGCACCTGGCCAATGAGC
>JAKOVL010000137.1 GCA_029782095.1 Bacillota bacterium
TAAAATCCGCTTAGCGCAAGGGTTGCATTAATACTACCAGCCGTGGGAGTGGTGTCTCTAAAAATTAAATATTTGGTTATTTTTGTTAAATCGAGCCGGCCTAATGTTTAAAACCCGTCCATATTTGCTTGCCTTTTACAGTAGGGGTTGGGGAACACACTATTTTTTTAAAGGGATTTCATTACAACGCAAATGGCTCTGTCAATTCTCTTCTTGACGGAAGCAGCCCGGTTGGGATATATTATGTATTAAAATATCTTAACCGGCCATGAACGGAACCAGTACACCTGATTTTGGGGCGTTTTAGAGAGCCGCTGTTTCGCTGCAAGGCGGTACCCCCGGCAGGTGGAACTCCTCCGGGAGCTGTCGGCTGAAAGCTGAGGACAAGGCGAGTAAGCTTGACCGGTGGCGCCGTTAGAGCTTTAAGCGAACGTTGCAGAATTATTTTCTGCAACGTTAATAAGAGTGGTACCGCGGAAGAACCCTTTCGTCTCTTGTCTGGAGCGAAGGGTTTTTTTGTTATCACGAAACAGGGGGTGAAACCTGTTGGGGATGGTCATCGTTGATCATGAGCGGTGCAAAGGCTGCGGTTATTGCGTCTCTGCGTGCAAAAATAAGATGTTGACCGTAAACTCGGCCAGGCGCAACCGCAGCGGCTATCCCGTTGCCGTTTTTAAATCCGGAGCAGACTGTACAGGATGCGCTCTTTGCGCCGAAGTATGCCCCGATGTGGCGCTGGAAGTATTCAGGTAGGAAAGGGCGCTCTTCAGCGCATGGAATTATAACCGATTTTTCTTCACCCGCCCCGTTCAAATAGATCGCGTAAAAAACCCCCTGATGTCATCGGGGGGCTGCTGTGGGGAGAGGTTTGACGAGATGGTATGGAAGGCGAGGTATGAACATTGACAGAGAGAATGTTGCTGAAAGGCAGCGTGGCCTTGGCGAAGGGAGCTGTCGATGCCGGATGCCGCTACTATTTTGGCTACCCGATCACGCCTCAGAATGATATCCCCGAATATTTGTCTGAGGCCCTGCCCCGGGTGGGCGGCGTCTTTATCCAGGCCGAAAGTGAACTGGCCGCTATTAACATGGTTCTGGGAGCCGCCGCGGCCGGAGGCGCAGCCATGACTTCTTCCTCCGGTCCGGGCATATCGCTGATGCAGGAGGGGCTTTCCTATCTGGCCGGATCGGAGCTGCCGGCGGTGGTGGTCAACATCACCCGCAGCGGTCCCGGTCTGGGAGGCATTGCCCCTACCCAGGGAGATTACAACCAGGCCACCAGGGGCGGCGGGCATGGCGATTATCGCCTCATTGTCCTGGCTCCTTACTCCGTGCAGGAGATGTATGACCTGGCCGGTGAAGCTTTTCGCCTGGCCTTTCGCTACCGCAACCCGGTTCTGATTCTGGGCGATGCCATTCTCGGCCAGATGAAAGAGCCGGTGGTCTTGCAGGGTAAAGCGCAGGTGCTCGAAGCGGAGTCCTGGGCCCTTACCGGCGCCAAGGAGCGCTCTCCCCGCCTGATCAAGTCCCTCTACCTCAAGGATGGCGAAATGACGCTGCATAACTGGAAGCTTCATCAAAAGTACAGCCTGATCAAAGAGAAAGAGGCGCGGGCGGAGGTGGATTGTCCTCCTCGGTGCAGCCTGGTGGTGGTCGCTTTCGGCTCCTGCTGCCGCATCGCCCGCACGGCTGTAGATCGGGCCAGGCGTCAAGGCTTGAGGGTTGGCCTGGTCCGCCCGGTGACCCTGTTTCCTTTCCCTGAACGGGAAATACGGGAGGCTGCTGCCCGGGCAGGCCGCGTCCTGGTTGTGGAAATGAATACCGGCCAGATGGTGGACGATGTGCGCCTGGCCGTGAACGGCGCCGCGCAAGTCCATTTTAAGGGCTACCCGGGAGGCGAGATGCCGACACCGGAACAGATTGTGGCCGAGATGAGAAAAATTATGGCTGAAGGGGGTCTGCAGGCATGTCAGCGCTAGCCCAAAAGCAGGTCTTTAAGCGGCCGGATTGCCTTAAAGAGAACTTATTTCATTTTTGTCCGGGCTGTCACCACGGCCTGATACACCGCCTGGCGGCGGAAGCCGTGGACCATTTCGCCCTGGCCGCTTCGACGGTGGCTGTAATCGGGGTGGGCTGCGGGGTGTTTCTCTACGATTACCTGGCCGTTGACTGCTGCGAAGCGCCCCACGGGAGAGCCCCCGCCGTGGCCACAGGGCTGAAACGGGCTCGCCCAGACCTCTTTGTCTTTACCTACCAGGGAGACGGGGATCTGGCGGCCATCGGCACCAGTGAAATAATTCATAGCGCCAACCGCGGGGAACATATTACCGTCATTTTTGTGAACAACAGCATCTACGGCATGACCGGGGGACAGATGGCTCCAACCACGCTGGCCGGGCAGAAAACCACCACCACCCCCGCCGGGCGCGATCCCGCCAGAGACGGCTATCCCATCAGGATGGCCGAACAGCTTTCGCTTTTACCGGGAAGCGCCTTTATTGCCAGGGTTTCCTGCCATACGCCCCGCCACATTCGCCAGGCCCGCCGGGCGCTCAGGCGCGCTTTTCAAGCCCAAATAGAGCGGCGGGGCTTTTCCATGGTTGAATTTTTATCCGCCTGCCCCACCAACTGGCGCCTTTCGCCCGGCCAGGCGGTGGAGCGCCTGGAAAATGAAATGATACCCGCATTTCCTTTGGGCATTTTTAAAGACTACTAGCATTTTCTTCAAGGAGAGAGCGCACATGGACTACTCAGTGGTAATGGCCGGTTTCGGCGGCCAGGGAGTTTTGCTGATGGGAGACCTGCTCGCCTTCAGCGCCATGAAGGCGGGGTTGAACGTGACCTGGATGCCCGCTTACGGGGTAGAGATGAGGGGCGGAGCCGCCAGCTGCACCGTGGTTCTATCGGACCAGCCCATCGGAGCACCTGTGGTCGGAGAGCCCAGCGCGGTTATCGCCATGAGCGAACCGGGTTTGTATAAATTTAAAGATCGCCTGCAGCCCAAGGGCTTGTTAATGATCAACAGCTCTCTGGTCAACGAAAGGGTGGCGGGGAAAAACGAGGTGGAAACGGTCCTCGTTCCGGCGCAAGAGCTGGCCGAAGCCAGCGGCGACAGGAAAATGGGCAACCTGGCCATGCTGGGGGCTTTCCTGGCCCACACCGGGCTGCTGGATCTAAAGCAGGTGGCGGAGCAGGTTCCCGCCTTTTTGCCGGAGTCAAAGCGTCACTTGGCTTCGGGGATCACCCGGGCCCTGCTGAAAGGAAAGGAATTTATCGAGTCTCGCTGAAAGCGGGCCGGGCGTGGCTTCCCAGGTGCAGCTTTTTCGCAGTAACATTGACCCGGTCCAGGTAAAAACCGGTCATATATTCGATCTCTTCCTTGATTTTTTGCTGCGCCAGCTGCAGCACCCCGACCAGGTTTCCTGCGGGGATTTGGTCCAGGGCCAGCACCAGGTCCACCTGTAAAAAAACTTTATGTTTCTGCGTCTGTATTTCGGTGCGGCTGACCTTGTGCACTCCGGGGATCTGCTGGGCCAGATGGGCTACGAGGCTGTAAACCACGTGTTCAGAGATATAGAAATTGCCCAGGGAGCTGTAAATGGGGCGAATGATGGAGCGCTCCACGGCCATTTGGGCTGGCTGGGGCGCAGGGATGCTGAAAAACGAGCGCAGCGGGTCGAGAATATAGCCGGGAAAGTCTTTTTTGATGGCAAAGGTGGGCAGCGGAATGACATGGCGGTTTTCCGTTTCCCGGACTTTTAGGGCGGTTTTGATCGCTTCGGGGCTGGCCACCTCTTCAATATGGATGTAGCGATGCGGCTCCGGCAGGCCAACCCGTGCGGCGATGACCTGGGCCATGCGGCGGGAGGTGGCCAGGATTAAAACCCGGAGAGGGCGGATCTCCTCCAGGGCTTCGCGCACCTGCCGGGCGTGATCCGGATCATTGAACAGGGCGCGCTTCACCGCGCCGAAGCGTGTATTTTCCCGCTTCGCCGATCGGCCGGCCACAACCCTGTTGCCTTTGATCAGGAGCCCGTCATCTATGATATAATCGATTTGATGCTGGTGAGACAGCAGGGGGGCGTGGTGGCTTTTCCCGGTGCCGCTGGGTCCAATCAGGGCATATACTTCCATTGTCTCACTCCCACCTCCGACCCTGTGCTTAACAAGTATGATTATACCATAGGAGCAATTAGGAGCAATTAAATGATGATTATTATTACCAACCCTCCGGAAAAACTGTCCGGCGAAGCGGCCATGCCGGGGGATAAGTCCATATCGCATCGGGCCGCGGTGATTGGGGCCCTGGCCCATGGAACCACGGAAGTTCAGGGCTTCCTGCGGGGCGAGGACTGCCTGGCCACCATACGCTGTTTAAAGGCGCTGGGGGTGGAGCTGCATTTTGTGCGTGGAAAATTGATCATCCGGGGCCGCGGCCGGCATCTCGCCTCGCCGGGCGAGGCGCCCCTCCTCGACGCGGGGAATTCAGGCACTACGGCACGCCTGCTCATGGGCCTCCTGGCGGGGCAGCGCTTTGGCGCCATTTTGACCGGCGACAGCTCCCTGCAGCGCCGCCCCATGGAGCGGGTGGCCGCACCGCTGCGGCTGATGGGCGCCAACATCGAAGGCGACGGCTCCCGCCTGCCGCTGAGAATCAAAGGGGGAAAGCTTAAACCCATTCACTATAAAATGCCGGTAGCCAGCGCCCAGGTTAAATCGGCGCTGCTGCTGGCCGGCCTTTTCGCCGCCGGGGAGACGGTCATCGAAGAGCCCGCGCCCAGCCGCAACCACACCGAGTTGATGCTAACCCAGTTTGGCGCAGCGGTTTGTGTGGAGGGCAGCCGTATCTCCATCCGCGGAGAAGCGGAGCTGAAAGGATGCACGGTTAAAGTGCCGGGGGATATCTCGGCAGCAGCTTTTTTCCTGGCCGCCGGTTGTATCGTTCCGGGGGCGGAAATATGGCTGCGCGATGTGGGGGTTAACCCGACCCGCGCCGGCATCATCGACCTGCTCAAAGAGATGGGGGCCGATATCCAGGTACAAAACCGGCGCATGTGGGGCCGGGAAGCGGTGGCAGATCTGCTGGTGAAAGGCGGCGCCCCGCTGCGCGGCGTGGCTGTGGGGGGAGAGATTATCCCCAATATCATTGATGAAATCCCGGCTCTGGCCGTGGTGGCCGCCTATGCGCAGGGAGAGACGATCATCAGGGACGCCGGAGAGCTGCGCGTTAAAGAATCGGATCGGATCGCCGCCCTGGCCGGTGAACTGGGTAAGATGGGTGCACGCATCGAAGAGCTGCCGGACGGGCTGCGCATCAGGGGAGGCAGCCCCCTTTGCGGGGCCGTGGTGGAAAGCCACGGCGACCATCGCATCGCCATGGCCCTGGCCGTGGCCGGCCTGGCTGCAAAGGGCGACACCGCCGTGCGCCACGCCTCCGTGATCAACATCTCTTTCCCGGGCTTCATGGAAACCCTCCGCCGGCTAACCCTTTAGCAAGCCCAATGGCCGTTTCTTAAATCTTTTAGAACAAAAAAGAAGAGAGGGTAAATTAATCATCGTGGCAACCCATGATGATTATTTTAAAAGATACGATAAAAATATTATATATAGAAAAACATTTGGAGGAACAATATAATAATTGAGCTTAATCTATCACAACCGATTTATTTAACAGCATTTAGGATTCGCTATATCTTCTATCGGGATAATTCCCCGAACCTCTAAACGGTCTGGATATACCCACAGCTTAACCTGTAACCTGTCAAGCAGTTCCTCCCAGGTTACTATTCTCTGTGGGAACCCGACCGTTAAATGTTTTTCATCGTGAACCTTCACAAAGGCAATATTTTCAGTAATTTTATCGTCATCCGGCTGGTATCGGACATCAAACAGTTCCTCTTCAATCGCTTCTTTCACAACAGCAATATTCTGCTCCAGCTTTGTAAGGTTTTCCATCTCCGGCCAGTAATGCTCATAACGCCTACGGACAGCAAGCTCTTGCTCCTTCAATTCATTGATTTGCCGCTTATAATCTTCGTGAGACAAAGCCCCGTCAACATAGACAGTAGCGAGCCTTTTCTGCTTTTCCTGCAGTTGCGAAATCTGCTCCGATATTGGAGAAAGCAGGGTTTCAAGTTCTTCTTTCCGGCGTTCCAGCGAACCGACGTACTCCTCGATGGCTTTCCGCATCTGGTCTTTGTCTTGAAGCATATCAATAAGCCGTTTTTTGACTTCTGCAGTAACTGCTTCGCCGTCAAGCACAGGGCTGTCGCATTTCGGGCTGCCGTCAAGGTGGTACTGTTTCAATTTCCCGTTGCACTTGAAAACCAGCTTTGTGCCCTTGTTATACATAGCATCGTGAAACGGGCGCTGGCAGACACCGCAGAAGATACGACCGGCAAGTATAGGCTTGGGTCTCTTGCGGTTAAAGCCTCCTCTGGACTGCACTCTCTTTTCCTGCGCTTTCTCCCAGAGCATCTTGTCAATTATTGGCGGGAAGTCTACTTCAAACCACCCATCAGTTTTTTCCTTCTTTATTTTTTCGACTTGTTCTGGACTGACCTGCATTTTATCACCCCTCCAAAGATAATTTGTCCCAGTGTAAACGGAGGGAAGTTATCAAATTAAGGACGGTGACCGGCAAGAAAAAGCTGGCAAAAGCAGGCAAGTATTCCGGCGGCTCTCAACCGTTTGGCTACAGGTGGGACGACGAAAAAGATGAATGGGTAATTCGAGAAGATGAGGCTAAGATAGTTAAGCTTATTTTCCAATGGTACGTCTATGGAGACGAGTCAGGACAGCCTTTGGGTATGGTGCGGATTGCTGAAAAGCTGACTGAACTCGGTATACCTACGCCTAACCAATTTCGTGTGAGTAAGAATACGCTGGACAGTAGCGTCGCTCCAATAAGCCTGCATTTTCCCAGCGCGCCCTTTTCGAGTTTTGGAGCAAACACGGCTAAAAATTGAAGGTAAATCTGATCGTATTCGGGTAAGACAGATTGTCAATATTGATTCCAGTTTTGATGAAGAAAAACTTGAAGGTGGGCATATTTATTTTGTCAATACCCAAAAGCTGGGCACTGATAAATTGCTTACTCGTTATGGCGATGGCCGTCAGTACACAATTTGGGAGACGTTTACCAACACTGCTCGAGCTATCCCGGACAGGTTTTATGTGGTTATCGATGAGGCTCACCGGGGCATGAGGAATGGTCGAGTAGTTCAGGCAGCACAGACCATTATACAAAGGTTTATATTGGGAAGTGAAGAACACGGCCTGTGCCCAATGCCCATAGTGGTCGGAGTATCCGCAACCCCCCGGAGATTTGAGGACCTATTAATCGAAACAACCCATACAGTACATAAGGTGCACATTAAGGCGGATGATGTCAGGGAATCCGGGCTACTTAAGGATAGAATCTTAAGGAACTGAAAATGTCTTGACAAAAACGGATATGGCCGTTTGTTTAACCACGATAGAGAATGCTATAGGTAGAAGGCTTCGAGACTGGGAGGTTGTGCATACCTTTAGTGAAACTGGAGAGCTGGACATAGCTGGTCATAAAGTTCGGCGCATTGATGCTTCCCGCATTGAAGAAGATGAACGTGTCGGTGTCGTATTTTTCAAGATGAGCCTTTCTACAGGTTGGGACTGTCCCCGTGCGGAAGTAATGATGTCCTTTCGTAGGGCCCAAGATCATACCTATATCGCCCAGCTTTTAGGCCGAATGGTACGAACCCCTTTGGCAAGACGAATCGAAGCGGATGCCTCTTTAAATGATGTCCACTTATTCTTGCCTCACTACGACCAAGAAGCTGTAAACATTGTAATTGAGGACCTGAAGGATGTGGAAAATGTTCCTCCTTCCGAAACTGGTACTTCTCGGGAACTGGTAATACTTAACAGGCAGGAAGGCCTAGAAGATGTCTTTGAGGCGATGAAAGAATTGGTTACCTACCGGGTAAATGCCGTCAGGAAACAAAGTGCCCTCCGTCGTCTGATGGGTTTGGGGCGTGGTCTTACCCAGGATCGGATTGATGAAGAAGCCCAGAAACGCGTCAAGGATCTGGTTATAGATAAGATGAATGAGGAAATAGAAAGACTAAGGAAATCTGGGATATTGGAAGCAAAAGTGAAAAGCATTATTGGTATAGATCTTAGAACCATTGCAGTAGAAAAACAAACGGTGGTGCGGGAAAATTACAGGGAATATCAAGTTGAAGCAGTCGGCGCAGATATTGAACGTCTCTTTGGGCGGGCTGGTAGAAGGTTGGGTAATGGATTGCATATGGATTATTGGCGTGCCCACGAAAAGCGAGCAGCGGCTGAAGTCAAAGTGGAAGCAGTGGTATTGACCCAGGACCATGATAGTATGCAAAGACTTGAAAGATTGACTTTGTTTCCCCTGCATCACGATAAGGAATTTCCAGCGACCAGGACTTACGATCAAGATTCCGTAGCCACCCTATAACATTTTCATCCTGTAGTTCTATCTCCAGCACGCCTTTTTCCCAATTCCCCAGGTCAGCCCGGAACTTGCCATCCTGTTCTAAGTATAGATGTTTTTTGTATTGAGGGGCATCTGGGGAA
>JAKOVL010000139.1 GCA_029782095.1 Bacillota bacterium
GTTGAGGAGGCCTTAGGGGATGCCCCCCCTATCGCGGAGGCGACACCTGGCCCAGGATACCGTGTGGCCCACCTTCAAAAACCCCGGAATGGGCCCGCACGTGAGGGGGGGGCTTAACGGCGGTTAATTCGAGCCGATATAAGCCCGAAGGAAGCAGCCAAGACCGTTGCACATGAGGCCAGGCACTTATGGCAGTTAAAACACTATCGACTACCGATAACGGAAGAAGAACGGGAAGCGGCAGAAAAAGACGCTATGGAATACGAGGAAAAGGCATATAAGGCGGTTTTTGGGAGGTGAGACAATGCCTAGAAAATGCACTGTTTGCGAACACCCCCAGGCTGAAGAAATAAACACGGCCTTGCTGAATGGCGTTTCATTGCGGAACATAGCGGAACGATATTCCGTTTCCAAAACAGCCCTGCACAGACACAAGGAAAGCCATCTGCCGGCAGACCTGGTAAAGGCCCGGGAAGCCAGGGAAATAGCCAAAGCTGACAGCCTGCTTGATCAGGTTATCGAACTACGGGACAAGGCCCTTTCTATCCTTGCCAAGGCAGAGCAGGCCGGCGACCTGCGGACGGCCCTCCAAGGCGTCCGGGAAGCCAAGGGATGCCTGGAGCTGCTGGCGAAGCTGCAGGGAGAGCTGGCCCAGGAGGGAACCGTTAACATAACTATTTCCCCACAATGGCTTTCCCTGCGGACGGTGATACTCCAGGCCCTGGAACCATACCCGGAGGCCCGGCTGAAGCTGGCGGCGGCGTTGAGGGAGGTTGAGGCTAATGTTGGCAGATGACCTGGCCCAGGCCCTAGACCCGGTTATTTTCGCCAAAGAAGCATTACGCTTCAATCCCGACCCCTGGCAGGAGCGGGCGTTAAGGTGGAGCGGCAGGCGGCTTTTATTGAACTGTTCACGGCAAAGCGGTAAGAGTACCACAGCGGCAATCCTGGCCCTGCATAGGGCGTTATTCTACCCTGCTTCCCTGGTGCTGCTTGTCTCCCCTTCCCTGCGGCAATCGAGCGAGCTTTTCCGTAAGGTGCAGGACTTACTCAAAACGCTACCCGAAGAACAGCAGCCAGAACTTGTTGAAGATAATAAGTTATCTTTGACCATGAAGAACAAAAGCCGGATTGTATCCTTGCCCGGCAGTGAAGGGACTATTCGAGGCTTTAGCGGCGCGGCCCTGATTGTCGAAGACGAAGCGGCCAGGGTACCGGACGAGCTTTACTTTGCGGTGCGGCCAATGCTGGCCGTATCCGGCGGCAGGCTTATTCTTATGAGTACACCATTCGGCAAGCGCGGCCATTTCTTCAAGGAATGGACGGAAGGCGGCGACACCTGGGAGCGGATAATGATAACGGCCCATGACTGCCCCCGGATAAGCCCGGAATTCCTGAAGGAAGAGCGACAGGCCCTTGGCGACTGGTGGTTTAGACAGGAATACCTTTGCGAATTTGTGGAGACAGAAGACCAGCTTTTTACTTACGACCAGATTATGACAGCCATAACAGGAGAAGTTAAGCCCTTATTTGGAGGTGCTGGCAATGTATAGTTTTTTCCTTGGCCTTGACCTAGCCCAGGCCCAGGACTACACGGCCCTGGTGGTAGTAGAGCGGAAGGAATTCCGCTATAAAGCAAAGCCGGATGAATATCACATCAGGCACTTGGAGCGGCCAAAGCTGGGAACCCCATACCCGGCCATTGTTGAGAAAGTCCAGGATTTGATGCAGTCTCCCCAGCTATTAAACAGGACGGCCTTGGTAGTAGATGCAACCGGCGTTGGCCGGCCCGTGGTGGACCTGTTTCGTAAAGCCGGCCTGCGGCCGGTGGCGATAACGATAACTGGGGGAAACACGGTTACTGTCGGTGGTGGAGGCTACCACGTGCCAAAGCGGGATTTGGTTTCCACTTTGCAGGTGCTGTTTCAATCCGGCAGGCTGAAGGTGGCTGGCGGCCTTAAGCTTGCCCCGGTATTGGTGGATGAACTACTTAACTTCAGGGTAAAAATCAACGTTAAGACAGCCCATGACAGTTATGAAGCCTGGCGGGAAGGAATACATGACGACCTTGTTTTAGCGGTGGCCCTGGCCTGCTGGTATGCGGAAAAACGTAGAATAGCCCGGCCAGTAGATAAACCGGCGGGCTGGTAATTGCATTACTTTTGCATTACGAAGGCTGAAAGGCTTGTAAATACAGGCTTTTTAGCGTCCCACTAGAACTGTATCCTTATCCTGCTGGCTAACAGGCTGGGATTGTAGTGCATTGCTATCAGGTATATATTCCAAGATGTCGCCTGGCTGACAATTGAACAGTTTACATAGCTTCTCCAGTGTATCGAAGTCGATACGTTTCACTTTCTCATGGTAAAGGTTTGAAATCGTATTCCGATTTAAGCCTGTTTTTTCGTGAACACTTTGAATGG
>JAKOVL010000144.1 GCA_029782095.1 Bacillota bacterium
TTTTTTTGTGCCCTAATTGTTAAGAAAAATTAATATTTATATGCTTGCATTATACGTATATGTGTGATATACTTAGGTCAGAAAGGGGGAACAAGGAATGAAGACGAAAATAAACGGGCTGATTAAAAAGTTTAAAATCGAACTGGCCACAAAGAACGGCCAGGAGGGTTTATTGGTCCGCGGCAAGCCGAGCGCCGCCGAGGTTGCCGAGCTGAAGGCGCTCAAGCCGGAAATCATGGCTGAACTGAAGCGCCGGGCGGCTGAGAGGAAAGCCGAGATCGAAGTTGCCCGCGCCGAAGCTGCCGCCCGGCTGGAGCAGAAGAAGCGGGAATACCTCGCCACCGCTGACCTCCGCCGGTGTCTCATTTATCGGCAGGATGAATTCCTCAACGTCACCTGGAGCATCGAGACGTTGGCCTACAGCGCGGAGCAGGACCGCTACTTCCGCGCAGAGTATGGTCTGTCGAATTATGTTGCGCTGGAGCATGTTACCGCTACGATGGAAAAAATCAGCCAGCGCGGGGACAGCAAATTTTACGGCCTCGAGTGTGTGGCCTGGGAAATTACCGATGAAGAGGAGGCAGCCCTGCTCGCTGAGCAGGTGACCGCGAAAGAAAAGGCTGAAAAAGAAGCTGCTGAAGCAGCGGAAAAGAAGGCCGCTGAAGAAGCCGCGCAGAAGGCTGCCGCCGAAGCCGAGCGGCAGGCCAAATTTGACAAGGCGCGGAAAACCGGCCGTCCGGTTCTGCTGGAGAAATGGACCGAACCCTGCTCTGACCCTCACGAAGAATGTTCCCTGGACATCGTCCAGCAATACGCTATGCCGGACGGGAGTGTGAAAGTAGAGCGGAACCACACCTGGTAGAAAATCCGGCCAGCCGGGAGCCTTAAATCCCGGCAAATTAAAAAAGGAGGTTTTACAATGCCTAACAAAACGATTTATGTGCGCGACGAGGATATTAGCCTTTTTGAGGAGGCCGAACGGCTGGGAGGCGACTCCCTCTCCAGCGTCATCGCCGAAGCCTTGCGCCGGTTCGTGGCCACAAAACGGGCCGAGCAGCAGGGGATGAAAGAGTACAATCTTACCGTGGGCGTCCTGCGTAGTCAGGGCGCTGATGACACCAGGAAGGTGCGGTTCGTTGGCCGCTTACTGGCCGAGGCGGAAGTGCTGACCGGCCAGACCAGCTCCCGTGATGACCGGGGAACGGACTACCGGATTTACCAGACCCAAGGAGGAAAGATTTTGGTCTGGTGGAAAAACTGGACCAGGTGGGAGCGGGAAAACGATACCGCCGACTACGCGGTGTTGGACCAGCTACCCGGATATGATGACGAAATATCCGGGAAGGTTCACGGGGAACACCTCCCCCCCGGAACCCTGCCGGGTTCTCTGCTGCAGGAGGCAGCGGAGGCTCTTGGCCGGGAGCTGGTAGAGTGGGTGGAGTAGAGCCGACCGGACCTTCCTCAATACTTCCCAGCGGCGGGGAGAAACGCCGCAGAAAGGAGGGAAAACCTTGAATATCGTTAACCTCACTCCTCACGCCCTAAACCTGATGCCAGCCGGACCGACCGGCCCGGTAGTCACAATCCCGCCGTCCGGGCAGGTTGCCCGGTGCGCCACCTCCCGAGTGCAGGTGGACACTGTCACCGTGGACGGGATTACCGTACCGGTGAATCAGACCCGGTTTGGGGAGGTGTCTGGCCTGCCCGATCCGCAGCCGGATACCATCTATGTGGTGTCCGCGCTGGTTGCCCAGGCCGTGCCCGACCGTCAGGACGTATTCATCACGGACGACGCCGTCCGGGACGACCAGGGCCGGATTATTGGTTG
>JAKOVL010000170.1 GCA_029782095.1 Bacillota bacterium
GGATTATTACTTTGACGGTGAGGTTGTTGAGGCTGAAACAGGGGAAGCGGCAAGCAGCGCAGACGAGCCGTACTAAGATTAGCAACACCCTTTAAAGTAGCGCTGGGGGCCCGGAAATCCAAACCGGCAATCCGGCTCCGGGCCCCAAAATTAAAAAATATCATACATAACATACGCCCCGGTAAGCTCAACAGGCAGAGCATCCGGCTGCAGACCGGAAGGCGACCTGGTTCAAATCCAGGCCGGGGCTCCAGGAACCGTAAAGAAAGGGAAACAAAATCAGAAAGGAGGTTAATTTTTAATGAACGCCATTAAGCGAATCGAGCTCCAAAACTTCCAGTCTCACGTAAAAACTATCATCGAACCCGCCGGGCCGGGATTTTTAACTGTTATTACCGGACCGAGTGACTCCGGCAAAACGGCCATAATTCGGGCCTTAAAGTGGCTGTTCTATAACCAGCCCCAGGGGGCGGAGTTTACCAGGACCGGGGCGTCCATGGTGCGGGTAAAGATAGATTACACAAACGACGTAACAGTAACCCGTGAACGAACTGCCGCCACAAACCGCTATAAAATCATTCGGCCAGAAGCAGAAAAGCCCGAAGTTTTTGAGGGCTTCGGTAGCAGCGTGCCTCTCGAAATTCAGGAAATTACCGGCGTGCGGCCCGTAAAAATCGCGGACCAGGAAATCTTGCTCAACCTTAGCGAGCAATTAGACCCTCCGTTTTTGGGCCAAAAATCTACGACCGCCCCAGGCCGCGCCAAGATTCTCGGCAAACTGGCCGGGACCGAGGAAATCGACGTGGCCGGCGCCGGCGTGGGAAAAGACTTGTATCGCCGCGGCCAGGATGAAAAACGGCTGGCTAGTGAGATTGAGGAGCTGGAAAAGCGGATCGGGGAGTATGCGTGGATTGAAGAACTGGGGGAGAGGATTGCAAAACTGGAGCGGCTGGTGACCGGGATTAAGGAGCGGCAAGAGCTGCTGGTCACGTTAGAGGAAAAGCGGAGTGAGCTGCTGCGGATTCAGGCTGAAATGAACGCCGCGCAAAAAGTTCTGGAGCGGTGGACAGTGCTGCCAGCAATCGATGCCGCCGTTAAAGAGGCCGAAGTGGCGGCAGTCCGCTGCAAGACGCTCAAGACCCTGGGCGTAAAGCTGACAGACATTCAATACGGCATTGAAGAAGCTCAGGAGATGATTTATCGGCTGCGCGGCCTTGAGAAAGCGGAAAATATCGCGCAGCGGACCGCGCAAAAATTTGACCGGGCCAAGCTGCTGCATAATTTGAACATTAAGTTGGGTTTAATCAACGAAAAAGCGACATTTTGCCGCGCTGATCTTGAGAGCCCGCGCGTGGCCTACCTGGAGCAGCTTGCGGCCGCCGTAAAG
>JAKOVL010000171.1 GCA_029782095.1 Bacillota bacterium
TGGGCAAACCCACCGCCCGGGCCATAACCACAAAGGCCGAGGAAAAGTGCACACAGTATCCTTCTTTCTGCTCAAACAAGAACCAGTCGACAAAGTCAGCTCCCGACGGCGGGTACTTGGTGTCCAGGGTGTACTGCCATTCCCCTCTGCGCAACGCCTCGGCCAGGGCCATGGCCTTGTCATAGCCGTTGTCGGCACCGCCGGTAATGTTGCGGGCCAATTCTCTCACCCTGTCGGGTATGTTTGGCGGCAGGCGCAGGTAAATTCTGTCGGCCTGGGCATGGCCCAAAGTGCGGAGCAGTTCGGGGTCGTCGTACGGCAATAGGACCTCCATGGTGTAAGTATCACCTTCTTTTAAGCGGGATGCGGCTGAGAAGGTGTAGTCCATGTGCCTGAAAATGGAGGTAACGGCGACGGGCAGATAGGCTGCGTACCTCTTCCCTGGCCCTAACTCCAAACTGCGGATAAAACGGGGAACGAATAAAGTATTAACGCCATGCTCGCTTATTGCGGTGACGGTAACGGCGACCTCCCTGCCTTGGTGACGCACCGGCCCAAAAACGGGAACGGGCTCCAGGGTTTTTTGCGTGGCCGTCCAGACCTGACCATGTCCGATATAAGTCACCCGGTAATCCCCGCGCAGGTAAACGGGCACCGGGGATTGCACAAAGAGCGCCGGTTCGGTATCCTCCTGCAAAGGTCCTCCCAGCCTGCCGGGTTCGCTGTACCGGGAATAGCCGACGCGGGCGGGACCGGAACTCCTGGACCTCGGCCACTCCCATCCCAGCAGGTTTTCCCACCATTCCTCCTGCATGAGATTGCCCCCGGGCAACACCCAGGCCACGGCGGTCATCAGCACCACCAGCACCAGCAGACTGCTCAGCCAGCGGTAGAGGGGGAAGAAACTGTCCCACCGAATCCGGGACGTGGCCATCACCACCAGGCCCAACGCCGTGTACAGACTGATAACCCAAAAGCCGTTCTTCCCCACCCACAAATATGCCATGGCCAAAATTGCTGCGCCGAACCCCAGCAGCACCAAACCGCCCCGGCCGCAGCGAACCAAGACTTTGTAAACCGTTTGGGCGGCAATCACGCCCAACAGAGACAGGGTTGTGGATGTCAGCGTCAGCACAGTCATGTCGCTGGCACTGATGCCGGCCAAATCAGTGCTGATCTCCCTGACCAGCAAATTCAGCCAGTTAAACTCGAAAATGCTGCCTGCATAGAAATTGCGGTGGATTATTACCAGGGCAATGAAAACCTTAGCCACCCACGCCTGGCGCGGGATGGCCAGGTCCACCACCAGAAACAAAACCAAGGCAAGGGCCAAAAGGTCCACATTGATAAAATCCATCGCCGAGTTGAGCCCAAAAATCAGGGGCAACAACCACAGCCAGCACAAAAACCAAAGGAAAAGCCTGCGTCCCCTCTGCATTACAGCACCTCCCCGCGGCTGCGGCGCAGACTGAGATCATCCGCCTTGACGATATTGATTACGCTAACGCCCGGGCTGGACCAGGGCCGGCTGGGCTCGCCGGCGCCCACCTGGATGACGGTGACGGCGTTGCCCCGGCCCGAAATGCGGTACATAATCTCGCCGATGCTTTGTCCCTGCTTGGCGGTGACAATTACGATGTTGCTGTTATGCAGGGCCAAATCCCTGTACAGGGCCTGACTGTACAGCACCTTGCCGGTCGGAGCAATGCCGGCCAAATGCAAAAGCAAGTAGAAATA
>JAKOVL010000175.1 GCA_029782095.1 Bacillota bacterium
TACCTGGTTAGAGCAAAATTCGCCAAAAGTTAATATAATATTCCTTATTTTAAAAACCGATATATACATTATATCATTATTTGGATTAATTTGCCGCTTTATTTCCATTAAAACTTAATAATCCCACTTCTCCCATTCTTTTTACACCGGCCAACTGGGGCAATTGGATTGGTGAACCCCTCTATAATAAATGCTGCCTGCGGCGGCGGCGGGGCAGGCCCCAGCAAAGGCGGACCGGGCGAGGTTTTTTCCGCCCAGAAGAATGCCGTAAATGCCTGGGCTTTTTTTATACATAGAAGCTGCCGCTAATTTAACCTACAACTATATTTAAGCCAAGGGCATTTTATACTATGGCAAGCAGTAGTCTATTACTATTAGGCCCCCCATATCTCACCGGTTGAATATACCCGGCCCATCATATAATATGGTATAAAGACCACTGGCTGTCTACTTATCCAGGCGCAATCAAGAGCCAAAGGCGTGACGAAAGAGGGATCCCCATGACCAATAAACCGGAACCAGTAACTATTGAGGTTTTGCTGCCGGGAGGAGAAAAGGTGCTCTTGGCCGGCGGCCGCACCCTATTGGAAATCAGCGAGGCGGTGCGGTATCACTATCGCGCGCCTATTGTGGCCGCAGTCGTGGAAAACGAGCTTTATGAGCTTACCGCCACCCTGGATAAAGCTGCGGTGGTACGCTTCCTGGACCTGAACGAAAAGGAAGGAAGGCGCATCTACCAGCGCAGCCTCACTTTTCTGCTCATAGAAGCGGCCTACGAGCTTTTTCCCGGGGCGGTCGTCTCAATCGAGCATTCCCTGGGCAAAGGGCTCTACTGTGAAATCAAAAAGGAACCGGCCCTCAGCGCCGCCGATGTCGCCGCCATCGAGCAGAGAATGCGCCGGCTGGTGGAGATGGACCTGCCCTTTAAAAAGAGGCAGGCCACGCCGGCCGAAGCGGAGCAAGTATTCGGGCGCCAGGGTTTTGCAGACAAGGTGGCGCTGGTGAAG
>JAKOVL010000186.1 GCA_029782095.1 Bacillota bacterium
TGGCGCTCACCCCACGGCAGGCCATTCAAGACAGGGGGATTGATCTGAAATTAAACCATGAAGCAACGGGTATCCAGCCCGCTGAAAAGAGGGTAATTGTTCAAAGCGCAGCCGGGACTAGCGAAGAAACTTATGACTACCTGTTAATTGCTACCGGTGCCTCGCCCCATACCGGGGGGATCCCTGTTAGCGCCAAGGAACGTGTTTTCTTTATAAAGAACCTTGATGATGCCGCGGCCCTGCAGACCTTCATCGATGAAGCAAAACCCAGGAACTGCGCGGTAATCGGTGGAGGCTATATCGCTCTGGAGATGCTGGAAGCGCTCCAGGTGAGGGGTTTAAGCACACACCTTGTGCATCGCCGCAGCCACCTTGCCCGCACTTTTGAACCGGAGATTTCGGAGATCATTACGCAGAAGGCGGCACGGATGGGCATAAAACTAAACCTGAACACAGCAGTTGAAGCTGTTGCTGAAAAAAACGGCCAGGCAGCAGTGCAAACCCCAGCGGGAGACCTTTTTTTCGACTGCGCCGTGCTGGCCCTCGGGGTAAAACCCAACACCGGGATCCTTAAAAATACCTCTATTAAGCTGGGCGTTAAAGAAGCGGTACAGGTCAACCGGTACATGCAGACCAGTGCGCATAATATTTATGCCGCCGGCGATTGTGCCGAAACAACAAACCTGATCACAGGAAAGCCAGCCCACGTGGCCCTGGCGCTTAAAGCCAACAAAGAAGGATCAATTGCCGGGACAAATATTTGCGGCGGCAGGGAACAGTTTCCGGGAACCCTGGGGACAGCGATACTTAAATTTTTTGACCTGGGTATAGCCCGAACCGGTTTGACCAAGGATGAAGCCAAGGAAAACGGCTTTGAACCGCTGCAGTTTAAGATTTCTTCCCACAGCAAAGCGGGATATTATCCCGGAGGAGGTTTATTAACTTCGATTTTAACGGTGGATCAAAGGGACGGCCGGCTCCTGGGCGCACAATTGGCCGGTCCCCTTGACGGGGTAAAGCGTATTGATGTATACGCAACGGCGCTGGCTAACCGAATGACACTGGAGCAGTTATACGATCTTGATCTCGCTTATGCGCCGCCCTTTTCGCCGCTCTATGATCCGGTGATCCTGGCCGCCCGGGTTGGTAAAAAGCTGCTCCGCTCCTAGGTAAGGAAACGCTCCTGGACACCCAGGGCAAGTATATCTTGAATCTGCTTATGTTTTTGCAAGAATTCCACGAAGAGGTCGACCAGGTGGGGATCAAATTGGCTGTTTTTACCCCTTTGCAGTTCAGCGATGGCCTCTTGGTAGGGTTTTGCTTTTTTATAAGATCGCTCCACGGTCATGGCGTCAAATGAATCCGCCAGGGCTAAAACCCGTGCTTCCAGGGGAATTTCTTCTCCCGCCAGGCCGAACGGGTAGCCCGAACCATCGTAGCGCTCGTGATGGTAGAGGATTGCCGGAACAGCCGGGTCGAGGACTTTTACCTGCTTTACAATTTCCGCTCCCCAGATGGGGTGGTTTTTTATGGCGGCCCACTCCTCCGGATCAAGCGGCCCGGTCTTATTGAGGGTGGTGCGATCAATATCAATTTTGCCAATATCATGCAGGTAGGCCCCATATTGAAGGGCCTTTTTCTGTGCCGGAGGGAGTTCCAGCAGGGAAGCGATAATGCTGCAGTAAATCAGGACACGCTCGGAATGGCCAAAAGTATAGCGATCCCGGGCGTTGATAATGGCTAAAAAGGTCTTTAAGCGGTCAAAGAGGTCTTTTTCACTGCCCGCAATTTGAGGCGCCAGCTGCTCTAAAACAGAGAAATAGCATTCGACTTTATTCCCACTGATCACTTTGGCTTTGTAAAGGGCCTGGTCGACTTTTTTCAGCAGCTCTTCCCGGGTAGCGGCATCTTCAGGATACAAGGCCAGGCCCAGGGAAGCGGTCAGGTTGAACTTCCAGAAAGGCTCAGGTGAAGCTTCGCTAAACTTGTCCCTAATGCGGCAGCGGATTTTTTCGGCCATGTTAATGGCAGTTTTCCGGTTTGCGTTATCGACGATAATGGCAAACTCATCGCTGCCAAAACGAAAAACCTGGTTGCTGCTGCCTACAGTGGCGGTAATGGTTTCGGCCACTGCTACCAGAAGGCGGTCCCCCGCCTGGTGGCTCCTGGTTTCATTGAAATGTTTAAAAAAGTCCAGGTCCAGAAGGATTAAGGCAAAGGGTTTATGCGGGGACTGCTGAATCCGCGCCTCCAAAACTTCCTGCAGGTAGCGATGATTGTACAACCCCGTGAGGTCGTCCCGGATAACCTCGCGGGAGAGGCGGTCGCTGATGGCCCGTTCCATGTCCACCATGGTGCCGACCAGCCAGGTGGTAAGAAAAAAAACCCCAATGTAGATCAAATCATATTCCAAGTTGACGGCTTCGTAGGTAAAACTGTCGTAAACATTCAGCCCGATCAGGACCAGGGCCGCCACCCCGGATGAAGCGAGGCCCCACCGCAAACCGAAGCGAACCGTGTAAAAAAGAATGGTTGGCAGATAGAGGATCTTGAAGCTGCTGGTGGTCCCACCGGTGATCAAGATTAAGCCGGTAAGCACAAAAAGGCTGCCGGCAAGCGTTACATAATCGAGCACGATAGCCTGGTTGCCAGTTTTCCCCGCAAGTTTTTCACGCAGATACCCCAGGCCGAACGTGGCAATAAAAAGAAGGAAAATGATAATGGTCAGCTGCAAAAAAATATTTGTATAAACTGCCAACAACAGCGGGTAATAAAGCAAAACCGCTATTGCAACAATCAGAATGGAGAATATCCTGACGGTAGGCGCCAGTTCGGCAAATTTTTTACTTCTTTCCTGGTGGTGATGCGGATAAATTTTAGGTCACCTCGTTGGATAGCATGGCGAACCGGCGGCGGCCGGTTCGCCATATCGCCGATCATTACTTCATGGTGTTGGGCAGCTCAGGGTCATAAAACCAGAAAGCACAAGCCTGAGCGGCGCTGGCATTGGCGACAAACACTGCTAGAAAGGCGACGGCGGCGGCAAAAGCGACTAGAAGTTTTTTCATCATCATTCACCTCCTTGTGAAAATAAATCCATAAACCTTTCATAAAAGAAAACCAGTTTTAACCCGCAGGGCAAAAGCATCAGGCCCTGCCAGAAGAGGCCGGTGGCGATGGCGGCGCTCCAGACGGGACGCCCCGCCAAAAATAACAAGAGCGACAACAGGAACAAGGCGGCGGCCAAAACCAGGGCGCGCAGCTTTAACTTTTTCTTGCGGGCTTCGGCCAGCGGTTTAACCTGGGTATAGAAGGGCGCATGGACAAAGATGGCCGGCATGGCGATCAGAAATGACAAAACCTGGTATAATAGCAGCGCTGCCGGTGCAAGCGTGGCCAGCCCGGTAGCAGCCCAGCCGAAGAAAGGGAGTACAATAAATCCCAGGAAGTTGCACCGAAAAGAACTGCTGCAGTGCGCCCCCCCCGCCGCGGGACGCAACAAGAACAGGGTCAGCACCACTACTGCCGTGGGCCATAGCACCTTAAGCAGCCAGGCCGCAGTGAATACCACGATCAAGCCCAACAGGTTGGACAGCAACACGATCAGGCCGTACTGGATCACTTCCCGCTTGTCCTCGCCCAGACCCAAAAGGTTATCTAATTTCAAAGACAGCAACCTGGCCCAATCTGTTAAATTAAACATTTTACTTGTTACCATAATGAAGCCGCGCTTGAGCAAAGGCAGCTACTATAATTATAAAGATAAGCGACGGCAACCCAAATAAAAGTTTAACACT
>JAKOVL010000208.1 GCA_029782095.1 Bacillota bacterium
CCTCAAATGCACGAAAATCACAATTGCCTTCCAAAACTTCTAGGATTTTTTCCGCTACTGAAAGGAATTTGCTTTCTACTAAACGAACTATTTCCATGAGGAACCTCGACCTCCTTTGGGGGTTTGTTCGAATGTGAGGTTCCTCTTCTATTTCCATATGGAAATATCCTCCATAACCCTACAGTAATTTTACACTAACGCGATTTTTTTGGAGCGGGTCCCTGCACATGCAGCAAGGAAGGTTAAAATCCCCCTAAATCCCCCTTTAGAAAAGGGGGACTTTAGGGTTTCAGCCAGAAAAGAGAATTTCAAATATGCAGCGAAGGTAAGGACAAGCCGCCTTGTGGCCGCTTATTCCAGGTAGTCTTTCAGCCGCTTGCTGCGCATGGGGTGGCGCAGCTTGCGCAGCGCCTTGGCTTCAATCTGGCGGATCCGCTCGCGGGTAACGCCAAAGTACTGCCCGACCTCTTCCAGGGTGCGGGAGCGGCCGTCATCGAGGCCGAACCTGAGCCGCAGCACCTTCTCCTCCCGCGGGGTCAGCGTATCGAGCACATCCTCGAGCTGCTCCTTGAGCAGTTCGAAAGCCGCCGCATCCGCGGGAGCCTGCGCCTCCTGGTCCTCGATAAAATCGCCCAGATGGCTGTCGTCCTCTTCGCCGATAGGCGTCTCCAGGGAAACGGGTTCCTGGGCAATCTTCAGGATTTCACGCACCCGCTCCTCGCTGATATTCATTTCCCGGGCAATCTCCTCGGGCAGCGGCTCGCGGCCCAGCTCTTGGACCAGATGCCTCTGGACGCGGATCAGCTTGTTGATCGTTTCCACCATGTGCACGGGGATGCGGATGGTGCGGGCCTGGTCGGCAATGGCCCTGGTGATGGCCTGGCGGATCCACCAGGTGGCGTAAGTGCTGAACTTATAGCCCTTGCGGTAGTCAAACTTCTCCACCGCCTTGATTAGCCCGAGGTTCCCTTCCTGGATCAGGTCGAGAAAGAGCATGCCCCGCCCCACATACTTCTTGGCAATGCTCACCACCAGGCGCAAATTCGCTTCGGCAAGAGCGCGCTTGGCCTCTTCGTCGTTGTTTTCGATTCTCTTGGCCAGTTCCACCTCTTCTTCAGGCGTAAGCAGGGGGATCTTTCCTATTTCCTTTAGATACATTCTGACCGGATCGTTGATGGCAATCCCTTCGGGCAAGGAGAGATCGTCTTCCTCCTCCGCCCGCGGCTCCTTGACTTCGTCTTTTGAACCGGCAGCATCTTCCGCTACGGCAGAGCTCTGGCCATTGCCGGCGGCCTCATCCACTATGTCAATACCCTGCTCGGCCAGTTGATCGTAAAACTGGTCAAGCGCCTCTACAGAAAGTTCGTAAGACTGCAGAGTGTCAATGATCTCTTTGTAAGAAAGAGAGCCTTTGTTCTTGCCACGACCGATTAAGTCCTGCTGGACCTCTTCCAAAGGAACGACTTTTTCTATCTCCTTAGCCATGAGAATGCTCTCCTCCTCCGGAACGATAGGGAGTGCTTTTAAGCTGTTTAATCACCTGCAACTGCTCCTGAAGTAGTTTCCTGGCCTCATCGTCATATTGTTTCTTCCGGTCTATCTCTTTCAAGACCCGCTGCCTCAATTCCTGTTGTTTAGCCAGCTTTTCCCGCTTAATCTTTTCGATGCAGTCTCCGGCCATCCTGGCCAGCGTAACGGGTTTCAGCCCCTGCAGGCTGGGCTCGGTAACGGCAGCGGCGATCAGGCCGCGAATTTCCTCGTCCGAAAAATAATTAATCAACTCTTCTCCGCTCACCAGACGGTTTGCACCCTTCAATTTCAAAATTGTTTCAACAACCTGCCGGAGCGGGCCGTCTGAGAAATCGGCGGGCTCCAGGGCGTCAAAAACCATCCCGGCGGCTTCTTCGCTCAGCAGCATCAGAGAGAGCAGCATCCTTTCAGCCGGGTTGGCTTTTACCTGGCTAATATTTTTAGTTTGATCTTTTGTCAGCAGATTATGACCGCGGCCTGCTTTTTGCCTATTCAGCCGCCGCATTAATTCCCCCCGCACCGCTCCCTCGGATACGCCAAGCTCTTCAGCCACCCGCTTCAGGTAAATGTCGCGCTCCACCATGTTCGGCATATCCTGCAGCATCAAGAGAGCCTCCTCGAGAAAGCGCAGCCTGCTCTCTTCCGCAGCCGGGTTATGGCGCCTTCTTAAAACCTCCAGCCGGTAGTCTGCAAGAGGCTTCGCCCGGGCAATCGCTTCCTCAAAGTAGGCTGCCCCATATTGACGGATTAATCCGTCGGGATCACTTCCTTCAGGCAGCTCAGCCACCTCTACCAGGCAGCCGGAATCCTGCAATATTCTCAGTCCCCGCCAGGTGGCGGACTCGCCGGCGCTGTCGGCGTCGTAGGCGATGATCACCTTTTCCGCCTGCGAGCGCATCAGCCGTCCCTGGGCCGGGGTGAGAGCGGTGCCCAGCGAAGCGACCACGTTTTTAAAGCCAGCCTGGAAGGCGGCAATCACATCGGTATAGCCTTCCACAACGATGACCGACTTCCGGCGCCGGATCTCCTCCCGCGCCAGGTGGAGGCCGTAAAGAAAGGTTCCCTTTTCAAATACCGGTGTCTCCGGCGAGTTGAGGTACTTGGGGGCGCTCTTCTTTTCCCCA
>JAKOVL010000213.1 GCA_029782095.1 Bacillota bacterium
TGTCTGCCACAACCTTATGCCCTTTTTCCGTGATCACGGTAAAGGGCTGGCCTTCATGAAAATCTACCGCCCTGGTCTGCTCGAAGATATGGCTGCCGTCACCGGGAATATCTTTGGCCAGGGCCAGCAGGTATTTGCGGGGATGAAACTGGGCCTGGCCGTCAAAGCGTTCAGCCGCCTTAATCGCAAAGGGAAGGGGAAGTTCTTCCAGGTAGACGGCTTTAAGCCCCAGGTTTGAAGCAGCTTTCACCTCGTCTTCGATTTGTTGAATATATTGATCCGATTGGGTATAGACATAGGCTTCCTCCCTGGAAAAATCGCAGTCAATTTCTTTTTCCCGGATCAGCTCCTCGATAAAATTAATGGCATATTCATTGGCTTCGGCATACTGCCGGGCTTTTTCCATACCCAGGTGCTGAATCAGCTTGTGGTAGATGAGAGCATGCTGCGCAGTGATTTTGGCCGTGGTATGCCCCGTGGCGCCCTGCACGATGCGGTCGGCTTCGATGACCGCCACTTTCAGGTTTTTGCGCTTCAACAGGTAGGCTGCCGTGATGCCCACCAGCCCGCCCCCAACTATGGCCACATCGACCCTGACATCCTGGTCCAGGGCAGGGTAACCGGTGGATTTGGTGGAGGCGATCCAGTAAGGCTGCGGCGGTTGGGTCCAGGTCTCATTTTGTTGATCCACGTTGTTCCCCTCCAGAGCGGCGAAAGGCTGTGATAGAATTTGCAGGATTATAGGTATTGAAAATCCCCCAAATCCCCCTAAATCCCCCTTTATAAAAGGGGGACTTTTAGTGCGCAATCATTCTTTTTTATTCGCTCCCCGGTGACAAGTGTTGTGCCGGAATTACTTGTCACAGCACTAGGATGCCCGAATGGCAGGGGTTAATACGGCCAGGGCATAAAAGGTGTTCCCGGCCGCAGATGGCCGGGAACAGAAAATAAGCCGGATTCCCGGAAGAGCTATTGCAGCGCCTCGACCACCCAGGGCGGTATCTGGTACCTGACCGTGCCGGGGTAGGTGATGCCTTCCCATTCGTAGGGCCAGACGCATTTGAGCTCGCCATTCTGCCACTGTGTGCCCACGGCGGTCGTATATCCCGGTCCCCAGATCACGTCGTGATTCTCGTCAAAAACCTGGACACCGGCGGCCGAAGTATGATGCGTTTGCTCCAGCTCGGCAATTACGGCATCGGTCTCCAGGGTCCCGGCCCGCTCCACGGCCTCCCGGTAAATGTTGAGAGCATCGTAAGTGCCGGCGTTATAAGTGGGAAACTCCCCCGCCCTTTCGATAAAGCGGTTGTACCAGTCCACTGTTTTCCCGGTGATTTCCACGGGAGCATAGGTGTTCAGCGAAAACTCAAAGTCGCCGTAGTTGTCGGTGGCCTCCATGAAGCCCATGGCCTGGGATTCCACGTTAATGCCTACCGACGCCGCCGGTATCTGCAGCTCGCCCCACTGCTTGGCATAGGTTACCCCGGCTGCCGAGGAAAGGTAAGTATAAATGATCTGCGCGCCCGCGTCGCGGATGGCCGTCAATTCGGCGGTCATATCCGTAGCCTGGGGCGAAGGGCGCCAGATGCCGACCAGCTCCATGCCGAAGGAGGGGATAACCTGCTGCGCCGCCGCCGCCAGGGCGTCACCGGCGGCCGCTTCCTCGCACACCACCGCCACCTTCGGCGCTTCCAGCCCGAGATCTTCTTTCATCACCTCGCCCACATACTGCAACAGGATCAGCGAGGCCCGGGCCAGCAGTTCTCCGTTGAGGGGGGTGACCCGGAACCAGTACTTGTAGCGCTCGTAATCCTGGCCGACCTTGTCGGCCATCTGCTTTAACGAGGCGCCGCAGGTGATAAAGATTTTTTCATTATCCATCATCAGCTCCTGGATGGCCACAGCCGCCTCGGTGCGAATGGTCCCCACCAGGATGTCGATGTTGTCCTGGGCCAGCGCCCGCTCCACCGCGCTGGTGGCGTCTTCAACGCTGAGCAGCTCGTTGGTGTCAATCTTCACCAGCTCCACGAGGTAATACTCGTCCCCCACCTTGATCCCTCCGGCGGCATTAATCTCTTCAGCGGCCATTTCCGCCCCCAGCCAGTGATGCTGGCCGTGTACAAACTGCATCGGCCCGGCCACGCCGATTTTAATCACCCGGCTTTCTTCCGCCTCATCCCGGGCGCACCCCGCCACCAGGGCGGCACCCAGGCAGAGCAAGATCAGCGCCGCCGCCGCAACCGCCCACCTTATTTTCATGAGGCAAACCCCCTTCAGTTGATTGATAAACATGCGCAATCTTAATTTCACCGCCCTCTAAATTCTAAACCCGGGTTGTCGTCCTGGCTCTCACCTCCCTTTCACCCAAAGAAACCCGGCATACGCGGCAGCGTGTGCGGGTAAAAGCATTGCGCTCTTTGCAGCGCGGGCACTCTTTTTCCACCCGGTCCAGGAACCAGGGCACCACCCCTTCGGGCATGAAGCGCAGCACGATCACGATTACCGCCGCGAAAAGGAGCATCCGTATTTCGGGAAAGGCCCGCAGGATTTCCATTAACGGGAAGAGGATGATCACCCCGGCCACGGAGCCGTAAATGGTGGTAATGCCGCCAAAAATGGTCCAGGTGATGGCCTGGAAGGAAAGCAAAACGTCCAGGGCAAAGGGGCCGGCCAGGCGCATGTAATGGGCGAAAAAACCGCCGGCGATTCCGGCAAAAAGGCCGCTTAGGCAGAAGGCCAGCAGTTTGTAAGCGGTGGTGTTGATCCCGGAGGCGCGCGCCGTGATTTCATCCTCCCTGATGGCGTGAAAGATCAAGCCCAGGTTGGAGTCGGTGATCTTCCAGATCAGGAAGCACAGGCCGGCCCCCAGGAGGAGGGCGATATAGCATTCCACCAGGCGGCTGCCGGCCAGGCGGCTGATGCCGGAGATGCCCAGTTCACCTCCGGTGTACTGTTTAAAGAGATAGACCAGTCCCTTCAGGATGATCGGAAAGGCCAGGGTGGCCAGGCTCAAGTACTGCCCCTTCAGGCGCAGGCAGGGGATGCCGACCACCAGCCCCGCCACCACGGCGGCCAGCGCTCCCAGGGGAATGGTCAGAACCGGGGGCAGCCCCAGGTAGAGGTTCAACATGGCCGCGGTATAAGCGGCCACCCCGAAAAAGAGGGCGTGACCGAGATTAAGCTGGCCCACAAAGCCGGAAAGAAGATCCCAGCTGGCGGCGAAGACGGCGTAAACGGCCGTTAAAGTGATGATGCGCAGGATATAGGTATCCCTGATGAACAGGGGCGCGATGAACAGGGCCAGGACGGCCAGGCAGGCCAGCGTTCGCCCCGGCAGGGAGAGGATATCCCCTTTAAAATCACGATAGAGACGGAGCAGCCACACCCGGATCATCGTTCACCCTCCAGCGCCACGCCAAACAGCCCTTCCGGCCGGATCAGCAAGACAATAATCATGATCAGCAGGGAAAAAGCCCCTTTCAAGAATGAACCCTGGGGGACTAAAAAGATGACCAGGGACTCGCTCAGGGCAATAATGGCGGCCCCGTAGATACTGCCTTTAATACTGCCCATGCCGCCCAGAACGACGATGGCCAGGATAATGGTCAGCGGGTTCAGCCACATGTGCGGCTCCAGGATATTGAGCGGGGCCACCAGCGCTCCCGCCGCCGCCGACAGCGCCGCCGATACGGCGGCGGTTAGCGTGGCGATACGGGAAACATCCATGCCCATCAGGTTGGCCACCTCCATATCCTGGGCCGTGGCCCGGACGGCCAGGCCAAAGCGGGTGCGGTGCAGCAGCAGCCATACCGCAACCAGGATCACCACCAGGACGGCGCAGGTGATGGCCTGCTGCCTGGTCACCTGGACCCCGAGGATGGACACGGATCCTTCGGCCACGCTGGGGACGCTGCGAAAATGCCCGCCGAAATATTTCAGCATCAACTCCTGGAAAACCAGGGCCAGGGCGATGGTGATAATCAGCACCGTGGTTTCATGTTCGCGCATGGGGTCGATGAGCAGCTTATAGCAAAGCACGGCCACCACCGCCACCAGGAGGATGGAAAGGGCTATGGCCGGAACGTAAGCCAGGCCGGCCAGCCTGACCAGGGTAAAAATGGAGTAACCGGCCAGCATGTAGTAGGCGGTATGGGCTAGATTGATGATTCGCCCCACCCCGAAAATTAGCGAAAATCCCACCGCCAGCATGGCGTAGGCGGCACCGTTGACCAGGGTGGTTACCAGAATGTTTGCCAGCACCTCTTTTTCTCACTCCTTTACAAAGCCGGTTAGAGGCCGAGGTAAGATTGGCGGATGGTCTCATCGGCCATCAATTCGTCTTTTTTCCCCTGGGCCACGATTTTACTGTGCGAAAGGATATAGCTTCGTCCGGCCATGGCCAGGGTTTGCCTGACATCCTGCTCCACCAGCAGCATGGTAATGCCGCTTCTATTGATCTCGTTGATCTTGGCAAAAAGCTCCCGCTTGATCAG
>JAKOVL010000009.1 GCA_029782095.1 Bacillota bacterium
TAACCGACAGTATTATCGAGAATATGATGAGCTGGTATCACACCGGGTTTAACGTCTTTTGTGGGGAGAGGATCTGGCCGTCAAACAGCGAGGGGCTCGATAGACTGGCCCAATATATCATCCGGGCGCCCATTTCCCAGGAGCGGATGATCTACATCCCGGCGGCTGAAACCAAAGATGGGGTGGCTAGGGTGATTTACCAGTCCAAGGATGGAAAGAGCTCGAAAACTTTTACGGCGCTGGATTGGTTGGCCCAGCTTGTAACCCATATACCCAATAAGGGAGAACAGCTGGTCCGCTATTACGGATATTATTCAAACAAGTCGCGGGGGCTTCGCAAAAAAACAGCTGCCGGCGATGACTTGGTTCCCGCCTTAATCGAAGCAGAGATCTCGGCCGAAGAGTTTCGCAGGAACTGGGCCCGCCTCATTCAAAAGGTATACCATGCGGATCCCTTGCTCTGCCCCAAATGTAGTGAGCCAATGCGTATCATCTCTTTTATTGAAGATTCCGAGACTATCAAGAAGATTTTGGTTCATCTCGGTTTATGGGAGACCAGGAACCACGACCCGCCGCCGCGTAAGGTTGATATGCATAAGTATATACAGGATATTCCGGAAATTAAGGAAAAGGTCTATGATGACTTTTCGCAGCTGACTCCTTATGACGACGATTATTCTCAAGTAGCCGAAGAACAGTATTCTTGAGTTTCACCTGCCAACACCTTACAAACCATCACCTAAGCAAAACAGGTCATTTAAGCGGGACTTTTATGTCCAAAAACCGGGATCAATTTCACGCCTTTGTGGGTTTGGGTAGTATGACCTGTCTTTGGTTGTTTCAAACAGGGAGCCCAAGCCGTGCTCGTGACATATTATGTAATTCAAGGTAGCTGGTGGATAAATATTGGATTGACACCCATAACAGAAAATTGCTATAATTGCTCCAGGCAAAAGCAAATTCCTATCTTTAGAGCTGAGCGGTTTTTTTGCTTCCACTAAGAACTTTATGTGCAAGCAGTGCTGCTTAAAGCTAACCATACTTCATCCTCCCTCGACCTTTTTAGTTCTTCTTTACTATAGTATAGATTAGGGAACCTTATTTTTTATTAAAAGATATTGCTGCAGTGCAAATGGCTCAAAGGAATATTTACAACGAAACCCGAAACAGGTATAGAGTACTAACTGGAAAAGGAGCGATGGCCATGCCCTCCTGCGCGGAATGCGGCCCCTATGCCTGTGCCAGCGGGGATAAAAAGAAGGCGCCTGCCAGCTGCCCCATGGAACAAAGCAGTAAAACCCTGGATAGGGTCCAAAAAGAATATCACAAGCCGGAGATCTTGAATATGGCCCAAAATGCGGCCCGGGTGGAGCAGGAAGGCTACTGCCGCTGGACCAGGGTGGAAGAGATCATGATCTTTGCCCGCAAGGCCGGGTATAAAAAAATCGGCTTGGCCTACTGCGTGGGGTTGCGGCGTGAAGCGGCGCTGTTTAACCGCATCTTGAAAGATAACGGCTTTGAAACGGTATCCGTGGCCTGTAAAACCGGGTCCGTGCCGAAAGAGCACCTGGGGTTGACGGATGAGGAGAAACTGCGACCGGGCCAGTTTGAAGCGATGTGCAACCCCGTGGCCCAGGCCGAACTGCTGAATGAACAGCAGACCGATCTCAATGTCCTCCTCGGCCTCTGCGTCGGCCACGACACCCTGTTTATCCGCTATGCCAGCGCCCCGGCAACCGTTTTGGCGGCCAAAGACAGGGTCCTGGCCCACAACCCCCTGGGGGCTCTTTATGCCGGGCATTATTTTCAACGGCGCTACAACATCGAGCAGAAACCGTAAAGGAAGAAAGGACCTCGACTTTCCGGAAGTTTACGTTTTTGTAGAGACTCGAAAACAAATACTGACAAACATTGTTGTCATTGCGAGGAGCGAAACGACGCGGCAATCCTAATAGCAGTATTCAGTATTTAGTATCCAGTATTATAAGAACAATTTTCATCCTTCTGGGCACCCCCGTTTTGTGGGGCACGGTGCTTGTTCGAAAGGGTGGAAGCAAACTGAGATTGCTTCGCTGCGGCTCGCAATGACAAAGCGGCTTTCAACTTTTTAGAGTTTACGCTTTGAAGGGAGATAAAATGAAACTGGAAGGAAATTGCATGACCACCGCCATGGGTATTATGCCGCATCGCGACCTGGAGAAAGCGCTGCAGCTGGCCCTCTCCCTGGACATACCTTTCTGGCCGCAACTGCCCCGGTTAAGCTTCTATGAAGATATGTATGTACAGCTTTTGGAACATTTCCCGGGTATCTCCCTTGATCCCGAGCGGCGGCTGGTCCGGTTTTCACTGGAACAATTCTATATGGACCTGGAAGAGTATACGGCGCACTGGGATGATCAATCTTACTTCAGCCTCTCTCCCCGCTACTCCGCTGTATACCACCGTTTCCTGGAGCAGGATCTCTCCAGGTACAGATATATCCGCGGGCAGAGCATCGGCCCGGTCAGCTTCGGCTTAAAAATCCTGGATGCCGATCAGAAACCGATGATTTACTACGACGAGGTACGGGAGATCATTTTTGACTTTGTGGCGAGGAAGCTGCAGGCGCAGTATCGCGAACTGCAGGCCGTGCATGCCGCGCCCTTCGTCTGGGTAGACGAACCGGGTTTGGAGATGATCTTCATGGCCTTTACCGGCTATACCGGCGAAAAGGCGGCTGCAGATTACCGCACCTTCCTGCAAACTTTCCCCGGCCCTAAAGGCGTGCACCTGTGCGGCAATCCGGACTGGTCTTTCCTGCTGAACCTGGAGCTGGATATCCTCTCCATTGACGTCCTGGCCCGCGGCCACATCTTTACCCGCTACCGGGAAGAGATTAAAAACTTCCTGGACCGGGGCGGCATTATTTCCTGGGGGATCACCCCCACCCTGGCGGAAGAGTTCCGGCAGGAAAACGTGGACTCCATGGCTCGGCAGCTGGAAGAGCTATGGGCTTACCTGGGCGAGGGCGGCATCTCCCGGCGGCAGATCCTCAGGCAGGCCTGGCTGGCCCCGGCGCGCTGCTGCCTGCTTAACCAGGAAGAGGACGATACGGTGGAGCGATCTTTCCAGATGCTGCGGGCGCTATCCCGGCGTTTTCAGGCGGAGCTGTAACGGGCACTTGCCCCCACGACTCGGTCTGGCAAACCGGTAAGGGTTGCCAAAAATATTCAATCATGATATCATTATGATATCATGGTCCGGAAGGTGTGGCGCTCATGGCCGATATTTTAGTGCGAAACGTGCCCCCTGAAATTGTGGATATTCTGAAACGCAAAGCGGCCAGGCATAGGCGCTCCTTGCAACAGGAGCTGCTGCTTGTCCTTGAAGAAGCCGCTACCAGGGAAAGAATCGACCCTGTGGAGGCCGCTGCCCGGGTGAGAGAACAGTTGGCCGGATACGGCCGGAAATTCTCCGATAGCACTGCATTAATCAGGGAAGATCGCGAGCGATGAATGTCTACGTCGTGGACACCAGCGTCGCGATTAAATGGTATATACCCGAACCTCTTAGCGACCGGGTGGTTCAATACCTGAAGCAATTGCAGCAAGGCCAGGTGGAGTTTCTTTCTCCCGATCTGATCGTCGCGGAAATGGGTAATATCCTTTGGAAGAAATTCCGCCGCGGAGAGCTGACCATGGATGAGGTAAGGTTAATCGCCGCCACCCTGGCTGATGCTCTTCCCGTAAAACTAACAGAGAGCAAGGTGCTGCTGCCCTCCGCTGTAGAAATCGCCACCGCATGCGGCCTTGCCGTCTACGACAGCCTGTACCTGGCCCTGGCCGCAGTCCGGCAGGCAAAGCTGCTTACAGCCGACAGGCGCCTGGCCGAATCGGTGCAGTCTACTTCGTTATCCCCATTAATTACACTGTTACATTAAGAAGGGGCAAAAACAACAGCTCTTGCACTGGTTGGGTGACGGGTATTTCCCTCCCCCGATCGTGGGGGAGGGCAGGGTGGGGGGCGTAACTTTTTTCGGCCAAAAGCCAGGTTGCAAAACTTTCTTTCCCCCTCTCCCTAACCCTCTCCCACCAGGGGAGAGGGAACTGGCGAATCCCGGCCCCTTCATCTTCTCCCTGCTCCGGCGGCCGGGCGGCGCTGCAGATAGCAACGATACTTTTTCCTCAACCGCCAATAAACTGTTCCAGCAGGGCCAGCCCTTCGCTGAAATTTTTCCGTCCCAGGCCCACCCGGAAATGATTGCCCGG
>JAKOVL010000019.1 GCA_029782095.1 Bacillota bacterium
AGGAGCTCCTCCAGCGGATGGCCGGGCACGACTTCCCATTCGCCGGCTTTTGTCCGCCGGCTGACTACCCACGGTACGCTGGCCACCGCCTTCATTATGCGATGAATACATGCATATACCCACGTGCTGGCCTTATACCCCTCCCGGACGGCTTTATCCGTGCTCCAGTCCGTCCATATTGGCTTCCCACTCTGCCACACCGGCAGTAGCTGGCCGGTGGTTACGCTCTTCATTTCCTGTGGCGATACGCCCAGCAGCCACATGCCTAGGGCCTGGCGCAGACTAATACGTTTTCTCTTCATTCACTCACCTCCTAGGCCCTGCCAATGAAGATTCCTTTTTCCTGGTGCAGCTGTTCAAAGGCCCCGGAAACTGCATCAACCTGGTCGTCATGGGCCCCGTGTGGGAATAATTCTGCTTCATCAAGGAAGTCATTAATCCACTTGCCTCTTACAAGTTTCACGTTTCCGGCTTCCGCCTGGGAACTCACAGGGTTTGCCCTCATTTCTTTAGATCCTGTTGTCCTGTTTCCATAAAAAGTAAAACCGGCTAGTATCCTGCGCCGGTAATGGTCTATCGTATTAACCCCACTGCTGCCGGGCTCCTGCTCCATGTAGATCGTTACTCTCTTCCCGTCCAACTCCGCTGTCTGCTTAATGAGTTTCTCCACACCCTGCGGTGTGGCCCTGGTCCTCTTTATGTCAATAATGTAATATATCCCGTCTTTTTCACCTAATAATGCCCCCGCCGTCCAGTCCGGGTCCTTCCCCGGCTTGGGTTCCGTAGCCGCCAGATCCCAGTACCTGACCAGCCGGGCATCGGCCGGGTAACTGTCAACAATCTCAAACCATTCCCGCTTAAACTTGTTGCCGCCTTCCCTTGCGGTCCAGTCCCCTTTCAGCAGCTGTTCTCGGGTTATCGGGTCCAAGTGCATCAGACTTTTTATATACTCTTCCCGGTCAATATGAGGGTTGTCATCCAAACTTGCTGGTACAAAAGGCTTGTCCCCGACTATAAACCTCTGTTTCACCCACTCGTGCCCGACACCGCCCGGATTTGACGCCGCCCGTATCCGGAGCGGTATACTTGAACCCTCCAGCCGCCGGAGCCGGGAGAAAAGGTAGCGATACTGTGTTTCGGTAAACTGTGTAAGCTCATCAAAGCCGATGAATTGAAATTCTGCCGACTGGTAGCGGTACTTATCGTTTTCGCTTTCTAAATAACCGAAGCTTAACGTAGCCCCGGAGGGAAACGTCCATGTTTTATTTTTCTCGCTCCATTTTGCTGCTGTTCCCTGTAGCCATTCGTGGGCCCGGTCCATGAGTGCTCCAGGGAGTGCAAGGTCTGTATATGTCCGCCGGAAAAGAATAGCAGCATAACCTGGCACCTCGACGTACTGCAGCGCTGCCATTAATAAGGCGTTAGATTTCCCTCCGCCGGCACTTCCGCCATAAAGCACTTCAATGTCCGGCATAAGGAGGAACATTGCCTGCTTAGGTGTCGGGTCATGTGGTATCCAAGGGTTCTCCAGAATCGTTGCCCTCATCACTGCCGCAAAATACGCCTCGTCGTGCAAGCTGGCGGTAGATATCTGCGTATTGTTCGATTCGGTGTGTAATGTCGTACTCATACCTCTCTGTCACCTGCCCCTGGACCTCCTGCTTGCCTATCTCGGTTGGCTCGCCGCGGCTCAAGCGCTCCAGCTTTGTTGCAATATCAAGCCACCGTGCCATATCTGCCGGGCTTAGCTCCGCTGGGTCAATCTCCTGCAATCGCTGTGCAACCCTCTGCTGGAACGCCATAG
>JAKOVL010000029.1 GCA_029782095.1 Bacillota bacterium
CAACCCCCGGGGCCTGGATATACCGGCGCTGCTTGAGCATGTCAGCAAAAGAGGCCTCATCGAAGGTTTCTCCGGGGGAGAGAAAATTGACAATGACGATCTCATCACCATAGACTGCGACATTCTCATCCCCGCCGCCCTGGAAAACCAGATCACCGCCCAAAATGCGGCTGAGATTAAAGCCTCCCTGGTTATAGAAGCGGCCAACGGGCCGACCACGCCTGAAGGGGAGCAAATTCTCAAAGAGAAAAATATCCTTCTTGTTCCTGACATACTGGCGAACAGCGGCGGGGTGGCGGTGTCATATTTTGAATGGGTTCAGAACAACCAGGGGTATTATTGGGATATGGAGACGGTTAACAGGCGCCTGGAGAAGATGATGGTGGAGGCTTTCCACGCGGTTTATAAATTTGGCCAGGAAAAATGCGGCGGCAATATGCGAACGGCAGCTTACGGCTTTTCCGTCCAGCGCCTGGCAGAAGCGATGCGCTACCGGGGCTGGCTGTAGCCTGTTGTCCAGTCACGAAAGGGCACAGAAGAGCACAATTTTTCTTCTGTGCCCTTTATAATTATATTCGCCGCTTTTGGCGCCGGCTGAAGTGAGATCCCCTGGGACTCTTGTTTATTTTTGCCGTTTCTTATATGATCACCTTGCAGGGGCATCTTTTGAGTCGAGGATCGGCATATTCACGGTTTATGGGAGGGACGGCGCTTGGAGGGCAGGACTTTTTTTATAGTCGATGTTTTTGCCGAGCGGAAGTACGCCGGCAACCAACTGGCTGTCTTCCCCGAGGGCGGCAGCTTTACCGATGAGGAGATGAAGCTTCTTGCCCGCGAAACCAATTTTTCCGAGGTCACCTTTATTATGCCCGGGCGGTCGGGGGAGGGAGGCTTTAACGTGCGCATCTTCTCCCTAGACGAAGAGCTCCCCTTTGCCGGGCATCCGAGCCTGGGGACAGCGTATATTATCCAGCGACAGTTCATCAAGGAAGAGGCGCCGCAAATCATCCTCAACCTGCCGGTGGGGCCCATCCCCGTAGATATCACCTATCGCAGCGGCGAGCCGGATACGCTCTTCATGCGGCAGGCGCAGCCCTCATTTGGCGAGATCATCAACCCCGCGGCAGTGGCGGAAGTGCTCAATATCGACACCTCAGAAATTGACGCGCGCTATCCTGTCCAGGAGGTTTCCACCGGGCTGCCCTTCATTATTATTCCGCTGAAGAGATTGCAGGTTCAGAGTAAAATCAAGGTAAATATAGATCGCTTTTTCTCCCTGGTGGAGACTGTGGAAGCAAAGTCGATCTATGTTTTCTGTCCCGAAACCTATGATTCCAGGAACGATCTCAATGCGCGGATGTTCGACTATTACAACGGCATCCCCGAGGATCCGGCCACCGGCAGCGCCGCCGGCTGCCTGGCCGCCTACCTGCTAAAATACCGCTACTTTGGTGCAGGCGGGATCGACCTGCGCGTTGAGCAGGGCACGGAGATAAAGCGCCCTTCGCTGCTCCGGGTTCGCGCCTCCGAAAGGGGCGGGCGGATGGAGATCAACGTGGGCGGCAGGGTCATTCCCGTGGCCGAAGGACGGCTGCTCTAGGCCTGCTGCTGTTCGCGGTGATTTAATAAAGCGCCGGTTGTTATTTTTCCTGCTTTTTTGTGATAACCACGCTGGTGTGTTAAAGTAAATAAGCAGGTTTGATCTTTTACCGTGCGGCTGCTGGGCCACAATAAGACTCATGG
>JAKOVL010000062.1 GCA_029782095.1 Bacillota bacterium
CTCATCATCGGGCCCAATTTTCTTAACATCGTGAGCATACCCACCGGCGACGAAGTTGACTTCTTAGTCTTCAACCTGCTTACAGCCATTTCCATTGCCATAGGTCTCAGGGGCTTTGACGCAGAGAAAGACAAGGGAAAAGAGGTGTTGAAACTTTCAGCAGCCATTACCGGCCTTCTCTCTTTTCAACTGGCGGCCGGAATGCTATTTGCACTTGCTGTTGTATTATTGATTAACCCGGGCTTGTTTCGCGGTTTTGGGTCGATGCTCATGCTGGGGCATGGTTTTGATCCCACTATGGCAAGGTTTTTTGGCGGGTTTTGGGAGCAAGAACAGGGCTTCACCGGGGGGCAGAGCATCGCCTTTGCTTTTAGCTCCTTCGGGTTCTTGATGGCTTATCTTCTCGGCCTGGGCTACATCATTTGGACTAAAAAGAGAGGACTAATCACGCCCATCCCCGGCGAAGAAAGCGCTTCGGTTCAAACAGGCATCTTGCAGACCCGTAAAAAGAAACCTGCTGCCGGGTTATTGACTACCCATAATCAAAGCATTGAAACCTTCTCCCTCCACCTGGCCATAATCGGCCTGGCCGTGCTGCTGCTTTACGGGCTGTTAAAAGCGTTAGCCCTGGTGATGATCCACAATCTCAGCCCGGGAATGATCATTTTAACCGAAATATTTACCAACTTTAATTATCTTTTCGGTTTATTGATGGGGCTTGCTTTTAGGCGCCTGCTGATCTGGTTAAAGATCGATTATATAGTAAACCGCGATGTCTTGAACCGCATCCTTGGAGTTGCCGTTGACTACATGGTGGTTGCGGCAATAGCTTCAATTCCCCTGGTGATTTCCCTCGCCAACATGTGGGAGACGCTGAGCTTTTCCCTGATCGGTGCGGGATTGACCTTGCTTGCCGTAGCCATATTAATGAAGAAAGCCTGCCTGGATGATAGTATTAAAAAGCAGGTGGCTTTGTATGGTTTTTTAACGGGGAATATATCTTCTGCCGTGGCCCTGTTCAGGGTTCTTGATCCTAACCTGGAGGACCCATTTATTCGCAATTTGACTTATGCAGGTGGACTCAGTTTTATTGCCGCGCTGCCGCTTCTTTTCTTCATGAATATAGCGGTTGTTGGCCGGGTGGGGCACATGGCAGCGGCCGCCGGGCTGGCGGCAATTTACGGAGGGGGTATTTTCTGCGCATGGTACTTTTTGATTTTTAGAAGGTCGTGCCGTAAACAGCCGGGTAATAAAGCCGAATCAAGCCACGACCAAAGCTGAACTAGCACCTGTAGCCGGGTAATTTTGCCGCATGGATATGGTTTTTTTGGGGCTGTATGCAATTGTGGGCATCTATTCTTGAGTAGAATGGATAAAACGGGCGAACATTTTGTTAGATATAGGGGGGTAGATGGATGAGGCTTGAAATCGGGAAGTACGTGCTGGTAACTGTATTAACGCTGGCCCTTTTATCAAGTCCTGTTGTTGCTGCGGCGGGAGCTGCTGCATCTTTCGGCGCTCCCGGCGAGGCCGCGGCCGGGAATCTATTCGGGCAATCGGTATCGTTGATCAAATCCATGTTTAACAGCGGCAATCATGCTGCCGAAGGGCCGGCGGAGCCGGAGGGAAAAAGCCCTTTTGAGCCCCTGCTGAATACGGTGGGGGAATACTCCGGGAAGTTCCTGGAGGATGAAGAGTTTAAAGAAGCCCTGGGAGAAGTTCTTGACGAAATTCTGGCAGATGAGAGGCTTGCCGGTTATGACACCGATGCACTGGTTGTAAGAACGCTCCGGGATGAAAGGTTAGTCAATATCCTGGGGGGTGTCATAGCCCGTCATCTCAGGGAAGAAGAATTCCAGGGATTTGTGGAGCAGCTGGCTTATGAATTGAAAACGCTGATGAAGGATCCGGCCATTGTATCTTATTTACATAATACGATTACCGGGCTTCTTGAAGACGAACGGATCAATGAGCTTGTATTTGAAATTGTCAGCCTGCTCCTGGGTTTCGCCGAGCAATTTAAAAGCAATTTGGGAGACGGCAGGTTGGAAGCCGCCGTTGACCAGATGGCAGACGATCTGGTAACTCTTTTTAAAACACCTGTCCTGAAATATGCCGACGAGATCATGGACGATGAGAGAGTAGTAGATGCTCTCGATAAAATCCTCTCCACCCTGCGGGGGCTGGATGAGCGCTTCGTGGAGAGGTTGATAGCGGACGAGGATTTCAACGAGGCCCTGGATGAACTGCAAGAGCTTTTCCTGGCTCCCCTTTCCGGCATATCTGACCAGTTAACGGAAAATATTTTGAACCAGGACTCTCTGCGCTATCTGGTGGAAATCCTGGTGGCGGAGCTGACCAATTTCGGCGGCTATTCCGAAGATACGGAGGAATATAAGGGAGCATACCCGGAGCTCTTTAACGTGCTCAAGCTGCTCCAGGAGGACCTGGACGCCGTCCTGGCCGGGTTTGGCCCCGAAATAAGTTCAGCCATCGACCATTACAGCGAACACGGCCCCTTCAATGAGCCGGGTGAAGGCGGCGGTGGAGGCGGCTGCGTGGAAGCGGATACTTCGGATGTTGAAGACCAGGTCAGTGATTTCCTGAACTACTGGGCCGAGGTGGCCGGCTGGGTTGTGGAAAAGAAAATAGAGCGGGGCGACCTGGAGCCGCTCATGGACAAATACTTTGGCGAGGAGTCGCCGTATTTGGGCGCGGTCATGGGGGCGCTTTCTGAATCGGCCGGCGCCGCCCAGGAGCAGCTCATGGCGGTGGTAGATGCGGTTTTAAACGATCATACCGCCGGCCTTAAGGATGAACTGATGGCCCTCTTGGATCTTCTTCTCAACGGCGATCCGGACGACGAAGACGACCACGGGCTTGTCGGCGAAATAAACAAAGTAGTGAACACCGTTGCGCGCGAAAAGCTGGCCGAGATGCAGGCCGGGGAACTGCTTGACCTGGTGGAGGGAAGAACGGAAGAAGTTTTAGAGGCCTTGATGAAATTGATCGACGCGCTGCCCCTCGATTTGCCCGATCTGGGTTCCGGCGGGCAGACCGCCGGCAGCATGCTCCTGTCGCTGTTGAACGAAATTTTCCTGGAGCTGCCCTTTGAATCGCTGAGCGGCTTGATTGATGAAAGCGATATTAAAGAGTTTACCGGCGGATTGTTCAAAATTGTGGACAACCTTCCCCTAGATGGCTTAGCCGCCTACCTTAGGGATAATTCCGATGCACTGGGCTATAGTATCGCCCATTCCCTGCTTAACGGCATGGCCGACGGCATTGAGTTCCCGGAGCCGGAGGATCCACGGGTGACGGCGATCATGCAGCTTTTAAAAAGCGAAGAGCGGCTGCAGCGCTTCTACCTGGACCTGGGAGGCAGGGATCCGGATAAGATTACCGCCGAAAGCAGCGAGGGTGAAATCATCCTGCAGGTCTTGCTGGAGGTGGCCGGGGATAAGGAGAGGGTCGAGCGCTTCCGGGCCGAAATTGCCGATCAGTCCGAACCGGTTGCAGAGAACCTGCGCGACTACGGGCGGCAGATCGGAGATTGGCTGCTGGGCAGCCTGCGCTCATTCGCCGATCCCTTCATAAAGAGGACCTTTGCATCTTTTCTTATCTTTACACCCCGCGGTTACGAGGATCAATTTAAGGCGGATCCCGCGACGTGGTTTGATTACGAGCGCTTTTCCGAAAGCGCCGCCGCAGGAGGGATGCTGGCCGGCGAGATGCTCACCCGCAGCCTGGCGGCCCGTTTTGTCGATGAAAGCATGTTCCGCTTCCTGGTAGAACATGAGGCAGTAAAAGATTTTGCCACACCGGAGCGCCTCGGCGTTATCCACCACTTTTTTGCGGAGATGATAGGCGCGGAGCAGCTTAAGGCCTTGAAAGCGGCAGACGGGGCTGCGCAGTACTACAATCTCCTTTACGAAAACCTGCATCGACTGCGGTCGGAAAAGCCGGAAAGCCTGATCAAACCGGATTCGCTGACCCGCGATTTGAATTCGCTTATTGCAGGCCTGCTGCCCGGCTCTCCCGGAGAGGTCTTCCGCTTCTCCATTAAAAGCCTTTCCCTCACGGCGGAGGATATTGTAGAACAGATTGCCGGACCCGCTGATGCGCAGGTATCCGGGCTGAGAGAAAAAGCAGATAACCTGATACAACCTCTCGCTAATATTCCCGCCGATCTGCTTGATGATGCTGTCATCAAGGAAGCGAAGAATGAGATTCTTGCCGCGACTCCGGACCTGGCCATGGAGCTGGCGGCGAGGGTCCTGGAGGATGAGCGGCTGGATCAAGCCTTATCCACGGCTATAACCACGGTGGCCGGAGAACTTGTAGACAAGGCTCTCGACGTGGCCAATACCATTGTAAAGGATACCCGCCTGCAGCCCGCCGTTGAAGACGCCATTGTCATGGTTTTAACGGGCAACGATCTGCCGATTCATTTGGGGAACCTGGTTGGCGATATGCTCGAGGATGAGCTGCTCTTTGAGTTTGTGGATCACCTGCTTGCCGCCTCCCGCATCATCGCTGTAGGTCCTTATACCTGCCCTTCAAGCAGCTCGTACTACCGGCCTCAGAACTTCCTGGGGGGCATGAACCAGGTTCACGGCTTCGAAGATTATCCCGACTTGCCTCCGGATTTTCCCTTTACTAACAGAACCATTCGTGCAACTATTACTACTCTTACCGCCGACTACTACTTCTTCGAAATGGGCTGCAACAACGGCCTCTACATGTTCGCCGATGAAATCCGGAACTGGCTTGACCCCAACAGGACTTTTCCGCGCCAGACACCGGGAAGCTACCTGAGAAGCTACCTGCCCAATGTCTATCTAACCGAGTCACGAGTCCGGCAGACCCTGGCCGGGCCGGTGGCGGCGCTGCTTTCCAACACTCTTGAAAGTCTCCCGGCGGAGCGGGATGTAATCAAGCAGCAAATTCTGGCAAGCTTTGGCGATCTCCTTGCTCAAAAACCGCTCCAGGTGCTGGCAGACTACCTGCGCTCCGATCCCAAGCTGCCCGGGCTGCTGCAGGATTGCCTTTCCAATCTGCCCCATGATACCATCGTGAGTCTGTTGCGTGACAACGTAGATATTACCGCGCTGCTGGAGGAGGCTTTTGCCGCTCTGCCTCTTGAAGAGGCGGCCGGTTATCTCCACGGCAGCAAGGAGCTGAAAGGGATTATCTCCGATGCCGGTGTCAACATCGAGCCGGGGCTGCTGCGGCCGCTGTTAAAAATTGATCGCGAGCTGCCTCAGCTGCTTTTGGAGCGGTTGCAAGCCTTCCCAGCTGAGCGGGTCGTTGACTTCCTGATGACGGAGCAGCATCTTTACAGGGTGGCTTACATGAGAGAAGACCTGAAAACAAGGTTTATTTCGGATCTGCTGGTCAACCCGGAGCTGATTCAAGTGGAAAGCGACCTGGCGAAGGAAAAGGTAGAGGAAGCCAACTATTCCCTGGCCCAGGGTATTTCCCATATTGCTGAAAAATTTGTCAACAGCGGTAGCCTTATTGATTATACCGGGAAACGAGTATTTGACTTTTTAGGAGTGCAGTATGGGCGGGCAAAAGATCTATTGCGCTTTCTTTTCGGCCTGCCGGGGAGCGGGAATGAAGAGGCTTCGCCTGCTTGGCAGCAGGCCGGGCCCGGCTTTAGCCGGTGCGGTGAAGCTTGTTTAGTAAAGGAGGGGGCATGATGCGCAGAAGAATGGCTTGGTTTTTCCCCGGCTGGGGTAGACGATGCAGGTACCTGGGCAAGACGGCATTGTTAACCTTCCTGGCGCTGCTTCTGGCCGTGGGGCCGGTATGGCCCGTCTCCGCGGCAGCGGGAACAGCACAGCGGGGATCCGCATCG
>JAKOVL010000064.1 GCA_029782095.1 Bacillota bacterium
GCCTCTCACACCATGCGGCGAAGTGGTTCCAGTCTGAGCGGTACGCCTTCACGGTGTTTGAGGCCTTCGCCTGCCCCATGTACTCTTTCGCACGGCTGGCGACTTCACCCAAGTTTGCAAGCTGACCCTCATTCTTCGGCACTAGGTACTTCATGGCGGCCCCTCCTCGGTCTAACTTCCGATACGGTGACATTATCGGAAGTTAGGATTCATGTTCATTTTAAGCCGGTTCGGTGTTGCAGTCAAGAAAGCAAGGTGGTATAGTGATTTTAATATGAAGGAGGTGGCTGTATGGGCGATACACTGCTAACCCCTGAGCAGGTGGCCCAGAGACTGCAAGTGACCGAGCGGACCGTCTATAAGTGGCTAAGCGAAGGGCGGCTGAAAGGCACAAAACTAGGGCGATTGTGGCGAATTAGGCCCGAAGACCTGGAGGCCTTCCTGGACCCTAACGGCCGCAATGGTGACGACGCAGACGAGGAGTATAGGGAACCGGCAGGGTAGGTGACTGACCACCGCCTACTAACCCTGGCCGAAATAGCCCGTCGGCTGGACCTGCCGGAAAGCACGGCCCGTTACTACCGCAACAAGTTCGCAACCTTCATCCCGAGTGTGGGAGAAGGCCGAAAAAGGCGGTATCGGCCCGAGGCCCTGGACGTGTTGCGGATCATTGCGGAAAGCATGGACCGCAACCTAACCGCAACAGAGATAGAAGAGCGCCTAAGCCGTGATTTTGCTAGGAATATCGAAACCGCTACCGGACCGCAACCAACCGCAGCAACAACACCACAACAACCTAGCATCTACCAATTATCGGCCCTTTTTATGATGCAGCAAGAAGCTTTCCAGCAGGTGGCTTCTGCGCTGGAGCGACTGGCGGACCGCAACGAAGAAGTTGCGGAGTTGCGGAAAGAAGTTGCGGACCTACGGCGCGAATTGGACGACCGGGACCGGCGACTTGTCGCCAAGATGCGGGAGGCCATGCAAAGCAGGCAGGATGGCCCCAGGCCCCGGCGTTGGTGGTGGCCCTTTAGTAAAAAGAAGGGGGGGAGCCCCGTGAAGGACGGCGATATAAAAAACTTCGACCCTAGCCGGCTACCTGGATATGCCACGGAGCAATACACAGTCTTTACGGTTACGGTTGAGGATGCGGCCGGGGATAAAGAAGTTGCCGAAGTAGCCATGCCTGCCGTGGGCGACCCCGAGGAAATAAAGCGGCAGGCCATGGCTTTTTATCGGCGGGCGAAGTTTGCGGAAGAGTATCTTGACCAAAAACGCGTTAAGGAAATAGCGGAAAACACCAAGCCCCAAACAGCCGAAGCCCTGGCCCAGTGGGCAGCCCTGCACGTTGCCACCAATCTTTGTGGGGTATATGCCGAGCGAACACGAAAGCCATTTGACGATGATGAAGCCTTCGTCCGCTGCATGGAGCAGCAAAAGGAACTGGTGCTAGACATACTGGCCGAAATCCCTGATCTATATGACACGCTGCACGTCACCATATGGCGACACGCGATAGCCTGGGCGCTGGAACAGATGGAAGACGATCACGGTAGCGAAACCCTTGAAACCCTATCTGCCGACACCTTTGACGATCTCCTAAACGAGCACATCTTTGACAAGCAAGATTTTAGGGATTCAGCCATCCACGCCATGAACCTGTACGCCCAGGACTTGGCCCGCATGATCCTTGAAGCCATCGACCCCGCTAGAATGCCCCTGGACCGCCTAAAGGCCCTGATAGGCCTTGGCGGCCCCCAAACCGTAGACGAAAAGCAAGAACTCCTTGACCGAATGCTTGCCGTGCCCAGCGGGGCACCTTACTTTGCATTGCAGGAAATCGTGGCAACCAAAGGCTTTCACAAGGAAGAAGAAACGCCCTGGCCCGTGGCCCGGATCAACCGAAGGGGAGCGAGGGGAACTGCCCAGTTGCGGCCGGCTGCGATGGATGAGCAACCCTTCATGTCCCCGGACGAAGTAGAGGCCTGGTCAAAGATCATGTGGCGGCACAGGGAACAGATGTCGGCCCTTGACGTTGACGTAATGGATGCCCTGGCCGCAATCTACCTACGCGAAACCCGAGGCCCTAACGAAAGCGCAGCGGCTGACGTGGACGAACTTCTAGCCATGCGCGGACTGAAACCTAAAAAGGGCGGCAGCGGAACGCGGGGAGGATATACCCCAAAGCAACGGCGCGAGGTTATGGCCGCCCTGTCCCGGATTCAAAGCATTTGGCTTGACATGGCCGAAATAGATGTTATCGAAGAAACCCCCGAGGGCGGCCGCAGGCGATCACGCAAGACGGTACAAAGCCGGCCCTTTGTGATAACTGATCGTATGGGGCAGGTACGGCTTGATGGGTATATGGACGTGGAAAAGTTTATTTTCAAGCCCGGCGCAGTATTTGCCCATTACCTGCACGGCCCCGGCCGGCAGACCGCCCTACTGAATGCCAAGATACTTGAACTAGACCCCTACCGCGAAGCGTGGGAAAAGAACATTGGCCGCTATCTAACCAGCCTTTGGCGCATACGTGCCCGCAGTGGCAGGTATTCGGACCCCCTGCGGGTGCAAACCTTGCTAGAGCGCACAGGATATAAGCTAACCCCACGGCGCGGCATGTGGATACGGGAACGCTTTGAAAAGGCGCTTGATGTCTTGACCGACCATGGGATCATAAACGGCTGGCAGTATGACAGGTGGAACGAAGCCACGACCGAGCAACGCGGCTGGTTCAAAGAGTGGCTGCAAGCAACCGTCTTGATCGAACCGCCCGACGAAATAGAAGAGCATTATCAAGAGATCGAGCAGCCGGCAGCACCTAAAACGCTACCCGCTCACAGCGGTGAAGAACTAGGCCCGAGGCTGAAGGCCCAGCGCAAACGACTTCGCCTTACACAAATGCAAGCAGCCGAACAGCTGGGGATCACGCAGGCTTATTTTAGCCAGTTAGAGCGGGGAAGGACGAAGCCCGGCCCGGTGCTTGCAAGGAAAATTCAAACATGGCTTGGGGAAAATTAATAATAACTGCTGCCTGAAAATTAGTTATACGATTCCGCAACCCTGCCCGAAACAGCAAAAAGGCCTCAAACCCGCATGAACAAAGGGATAGAGGCCTTTTTTATCTTGGCGCGTTAGTTATAAAAACCGTGACTATCGTTGCCCGAAACCGTGACTATCGTTGCCCGAAACCGTGACTATCGTTGCCCGAAACTTTTTTTGCGGAATCGCTGTAACCCTT
>JAKOVL010000065.1 GCA_029782095.1 Bacillota bacterium
CGGGCGACGTTGTTCCACTGCCCGTCGCGTTTGCCCACCAGGACCAGGTTCTGTTGCCAACTGTCTTCGCGGTAACACACAATATCCTTGCCGGGCGCCCAGCTTAAATCGCTGCCAAAGCTGCTCAGCTCCAGCGGAGCCAGTTGAGAGCCGTCCCAGACCCAGCCGGCTTCCCGGCCGGCCACAGCCAGCAGCCTGCTGCCGCTAGACCAGGCCACTGCCAAGAGTTCCTCGTCATCGGCCTCGAGAATGACAAGTTCGGTTGCAGTGGTGAGGTCAAATACCGTTACTTTATCTTGGGTTATCCAGGCCACTTTGGCGGCATCGGGACTCCAAGCCACAGCTTTGATGTCCTGATAGTTGCTGATGGCATGGTACAGCCGCCAGCTTTTGCCGCCGAGGTTGTAAACCCAGATTCCTCCCGGGGCCAGGACGGCAATCGTTTCATCGTCCAAGAACACCGCCTGCTTGAGGCTGGCATCCCAGTCTTCTTTTGCTTCAATGGTAATGTAGCTGTGGTCCCGGATGTCGTAGATGTAAAACAGTCCGGGATCCTCATAGGGGAAACAGCATAGCACATGGTAGACAAATCTCTCTCCGCGCCACCGCACCGGCCCGTAATCACTGAGGATTTCTACCCCCGGCAAATCACGTTCTTTTCCGTCGAACCACAGCTTCGCTGTCATGCCATTGGCGGGAATATAGCCGACGAAGACATTTTCCCCGGGGCCGAAGCTAAGGCGGCTTGTAGTGGGAAAAACGGTAAACTTGTTTACCTCCTGAGTGGGGAGCGGCATGCGGCTGTACTGCCCGGCAATGGACTGGCTGACTTTAACCAGTTCTTCCCTGTTCACTTCGGGCTGCCCGACAACCTCGAAATTGTACAGCCAATCCCCTTCCACCGAGAAGACGATCTTATTGTCTTCTGCGAAATAGTACGCAGTCAGCGGCAGGTAGGCAGCAGACAGGGTAATCTCTTCGCTGCCTCTGGCTATAGTGAGGGGTTGTTGCGAAACAGCCTGCCTGACGGTGATGTCCCCCGCCTGGGGAGATGAATAGCTCTGGATGCCCGAGAAACCTCGCCCGGTGCTGCTTGCCTGC
>JAKOVL010000068.1 GCA_029782095.1 Bacillota bacterium
CTTCACCGCCGGTTAATGATGAGGATCCCAGCATGTCGCCGTAGATTATGGGGGCGGCCTGCGGCCATGCTGTTACCAGCGGGGTGGCCTTGTTGATTGTTAGCGTGCCGCTCTCGAAGGTAATGGCATAGTTGCTCGCCGTGGCCCCATAAGGGGTAATGGTATAGGTCCCCACGTCCTCGCCCTCTTCGCGGCTGAAGGTCAGGCCGCTTACCACGCTGGCCGTGTCACCGCGTCTGAAGCCTTCATAGCTCACCGTGAAGGCCGGATCCTCGTCGCCGTAGGTCTTGCTCTTGTCATCGGCAGTAATCGTCAGCGGAGCCGGGTTGATCGTCAGCGTGCCGCTCACAAAGGTGATGGTATAGTTGCTCGCCGTCGCTCCCGAGGGGGTGATGGCATACTCTCCCACGTCCTCGCCAGCTTCACGGCTGAAGGTCAGGCCGCTTACCACGCTGGCCGTGTCACCGCGTCTGAAGCCTTCATAGCTCACCGTGAAGGCCGGATCGTCGTCGCCGTAGGTCTTGCTCTTGTCATCGGCGGTGATGGTCAACGGAGCAGGGTTGATCGTCAGCGTGCCGCTTTTGAAGGTGATGGTATAGTTGTCCGCCGTCGCTCCCGAGGGGGTGATGCTGTACTGCCCCACGTCCTCGCCCTCTTCGCGGCTGAAGTCAAGCCCGCTCACCACGGCAGGCGTATCGCCCAGCTTAAGGCCATCATAACTCGCCGTGAAAACGGGATCGTTGTCGCCGTAGGTCTTGCTCTTGTCATCGGCGGTGATGGTCAACGTGGCTTTGTCAACTGGAACCGTTACAGTGCCGTATATGGTTTCATAAGACTCCTGATCCGCGGGAACAAATTTTACCCCCACAAAGCTGCTGCCTGCGGCCAGGGGAACATAACTGGGATCGATAAATTCAAAGGTTCCCTCCACGGAAGCTGAGCCGCCGGTAAGCGTCGACGCTGAAAGCGCCTCCCCGTAAGTAATCGCCGTTGCCGTAGGCCACTCGTAAACCTCCGGCGTTACCTGTCGAGCCTTCCAGTTCAGGACAACATTTCCGTACGAATCATGGTAACAGCTGCTAACAACGATATAGTAGGTGACGCCCTTATAAACCTCTATAGAATCTAAAACCCCGTTATACACACTATAAGTAGGGTTCCATCGGCCGGAAAGATTACCGGCTATGAAGTTCAGGTCGCTCATGCCGGGGCCACCATCGTAAATAGCCACTACGCTAAAAAAGCTGCTGCCGATAGTATCAAAACGGGCAATACTGTTGATCGGCGCGGTCCACTTATACCAAACCGTGCCGCGGTCACCATAACCAGCGTGCATGGGCTCATCCGCTTCTATGGTAGCGCCAACGTTGCTGCCGGTAATTGTGCCTTCCAACCCGAATATTTCAATGGCATTGGCAAGATTATCATTGGGCGGAGAGGCCTGAGCCAAAACAAAGGCAGGAACTATACCTAGCAGCAGCAAGCTCGCGCCGATTATTAAGATACGCTTGGTGGTGCCAGTCATTTCATTCCTCCTGTTAGCAAACTAGAAAGTCAATAGTATTTAAGAATTGATGAATAAACGGTTTCTCTACCCCCGGATCACCCCTTCCATAAATTTTTTGGCTGATCTTGAAGGATGCAGCTGATCATGCCCTGAAGCACACAGCAGCAAAATCTCCTTATACCGGCCAACATTAAGGCTTTAAGCAAGGTCCTTAAAAAAGATAGCGTAAATTTGTTACAAGCGTATCAGCCAAAAGTACTAGAAAAGAAAAAATTTTTCCGGTTCGGTTAAAGAAAGAGTTCCAGTTTTGGAAAGGGTGACAAGCAAAGATGGGAAGGTAAGATGGACAGTTTTATTGAAGCAGGTCCATTTTCCTAGCCCGGGCTACCGCCCGCAGGCGCCGGTTGACTCCGAGCTTGCCGTAAATATTTTGGACATGGCTTTTAACCGTGCTCAGGGAAAGTCCAAGCCGGGCGGCAATTTCCCGGTTGGAAAGACCGGAGGCTAATAGGTTGAGCACCTCCATCTCGCGGGGAGTCAGCGATTCAGGCAGCGGCAGCCGGCTTTCGTGGAAAAGTCCCTGCCGGCCGGCCGGTTCATTCGCCGCCTCGGAGAGGCCGGCGACAAATGCGGTCTGAACGGCAAGCAGGCGTGCTATTTTAAAGCGCTCTTCGGTAAAAACTCCGGAAATGAG
>JAKOVL010000091.1 GCA_029782095.1 Bacillota bacterium
TCCGGCACCGCTTGACACCACCGGCAGCACCAACAAGTAGATAGACACAGTCTTTGAAAGGGGGAATTCTCTGCCACATGAACACCTAAGAGGCATATGGCGCACTGAGGGTATTTGCTCGATGACCCTAGATGGATCACAATCTCAGCGTGAGGAAATTTCGTGGCCAAAAATGGGGATTCTCAAGTGGCCATTGACAATCAAAAGTGAGGAGGTACATGATGAAAAGAATCATAAGTCTGGTGTTAGTCACTATGCTGTTTTCCTGCCTATTGCCTGCTGCAGTGGCGGCTCAGCAGAGCATCGATGTGTACAGCATCATGCCCGAATCCTTTGCGATTCCCTTCTTCGAGGCCTTTACTGCCAAGACAGGCATCAAGATCAACTTTGTGCGGCACTCGGCTGGTGAGGTTTTGGCCCGCTTGATTGCGGAGAAGAACAATCCCCGGGTGGCCATGGTGTTTGGCGGCCCAGCGGATACCTTTGCCGCGGCTATTGCCGAAGATGTGCTGGAACCTTATATTCCCCAGGGCGTAGAGGCTATTCCAGAAGCATACCGCCATCCCGAGGGGTATTTCACCGGTATCGCCCTCAATCCCATTGTTTTCTTGACCAACAAGAGCTTCTTAGAGGAAAATAACATGCAGCCGCCCAAATCCTGGTACGATCTTCTGGATCCGGCCTATGCCAACGGGTTGCAGATGGCGGATGCCCGCACTTCTGGTACAGGTTTTAACCGCATCGCCTCCATCATCTTCGCCTTGGGTGATGAAGAAGAGGCCTTTGATTACATGGCCAAACTCCATGAAAATGTGCAGGTTTACACCAAGAGCGGAGGCGGCGGAACCGTACCCGTGGCCACCCGTCAAGCCAGCTCAGGCGTCTTCTTCCTGGTAGACAGTATTGAGACGGCCAGAAGGGGCTACGATGTGGTGATCAGTTTCCCCAAAGAGGGTTCCGTCGTTTCTGTGGAAGCCATGGCCCTGGTGAAGAACGGCCCCAACCAGGAACTGGCTAAGCAGTTCATGGACTGGCTGGTGACCGAGGAAGCCCAGAGCCTGTTTGCCGAGCATCACATCGGCTTCCTGCCCGCCAGGCCCGATGTTCCGGTTTCGGATCTCATCGATCTGGAAGGCGCCAACTTCTTTGAGCTGGATCTGGAGTGGGCAGCCGAACATCGGCAGCGGGTGATCGAAAGATGGGTTGAGGAGATAGTAGGCTTCTAGGCCGCCCTATGGCTGGGCTTTACCTGTGAGAGATTGGCTTGGGCCGCGCCCAAGCCAATTTTATGATTCGTGATGGGAGGGACAGTCTTGGCTGCACGCAGAAACACTCCGAAACAGGCCGGCCTCCTGGGTGGGCTGGGCAGGTACAGCCCCACTGCCTTGGTTTTGGGAGGTCTGCTGTGGATCTTCCTGGCCATTTTCATCCTTTATCCTTTATACAAACTGCTGTACATGACCTTTGTGCAGAATGGTACCTTCACTTTTGCTTCTTTAACGCGCATTTTAAGCCGCAGGGGGAATAGGGTGGCCCTGGTCAACAGCTTGAAGCTGGGCGTGATTGTGGGGATCCTTTCCACGGTTGTGGGCTTTTTGTTTGCCTTTGCCAGGAGCCGAGCCAATTTGGCCAAGGGCTGGCGCCGCTTTATCGATGCCATTATCGTCTTGCCCATGATCTCCCCGCCCTTTACCTTGGCTTTGTCCATGCTCTTTGCCTTTGGGCCCAGGGGCCTGCTCACCTACAGACTCTTGGGCATGACGGGATCCAGCATCTACGGCATGTGGAGTACGGTGTGGGCCCAGGTGCTCACTTACTTTCCCTTGGCCTATCTCACCTTGCGGGGCGTGTTGGAGAACATCAACCCCAGTCTGGAGGAAAATGCCTTTAGCTTGGGCGGTTCGCGGTTGCGTGTGTTCGGGACCGTGACCCTGCCCTTGGCTACACCGGGCCTTGCCAACTCTTTCTTACTCGTTTTTTCTGCTTCCTTGGCTGATTTTGCCATACCCTTGGTGCTGGCCGGCCACACTTTCCCGGTCCTATCCACCCAAGCGTATCTGCAGATTACGGGGCTGTATGATCTGCGGGGCGGCGCCGCCTTATCCTTTATCTTACTGGTGCCTTCGCTGCTCATCTTCTTCCTGCAGCGTTATTGGGTGAGCCGCAAGTATTACGTGACGGTGACGGGTAAGGCAGCTTCCGGGACCAACGCGCCCCTGGTGAGCCGGGGAGCCAAGTATGGGCTGTTGGCCTTTTGCCTGGTGGTCTCCGCCTTTATCCTGCTCCTGTATGGGATGATCCTCTTTGGTTCCCTGGTCAAGGCCTGGGGTGCCAACCATGAGTTTACCTTGGCCAATTACAGATACCTCTTCACCCACGGGCTAAAATCCATTAAAGACACGCTTTATATCGCTTTTTGGGCCATGCCCTTGGGGGGACTGTTCGGGATTTTGGTGGGCTACTTGGTCACCAGAAAACTGGTGCCCGCGGGACGGCTCATGGAATCTGTCTCCATGATCAACTACGCCCTGCCCGGCATGGTCGTGGGTATTGCCTATCTCCTAGCCTTTAACGATCCGCCCCTGGTACTCACGGGTACGGCAACGATCCTCATTGCCGCCTACGTGTTCCGCTACAGTCCCACTGGGGTGCGCGCGACCATCGCTACTCTGCAGCAGATCGACAGGTCCATTGAGGAAGCATCCACGAGCTTGGGGGCGGATTTGGTTACCACCCTGCGCACGATTACCGTGCCCTTGGTTCTGCCCTCGCTTTTTGCCGGCTTAGAAGTGACCTTCACCAGGGCCATGACGGCCATCAGTGCCACCATCTTTTTGGTGTCGGTGAACTGGACCTTGATTACCGTGCGCATTTTGGAGAGTGCGACTGAGCTGGAGCTGGGGAATGCCGCGGCCTTTTCCGTGTTTGTAATTGTGGTGGTTTACGTGGTCACCCTTGGACTGAGGGGCATTCTGCGCCTGCTGGGCTTGGCCACTGTGCAGGAAAAAACGGCAGTTTATTAGCGAAAAGGGGGAGCATTATGGCAAAGACCAATCAGGCGGCCGAGATTCGGCTGGAGAATATAAGTAAGACATTCCATGACCGGGCCAGGGGAGGTGCCGTGCATGCGGTCCGCCCCCTGGATCTGGAGATCAAACCGGGCCAGCTCGCAACCCTCTTGGGGCCCTCCGGTTGTGGCAAGACCACCCTTCTGCGCATGGTGGCGGGGTTTGAAGAGCCCACCACCGGCCGGATCATCATCGGCGGTCAGGATCAAACCAAGGTTATGGCTAACAAGCGGGACATTGGCTTTGTGTTCCAGAATTACGCCCTCTTTCCCCACATGACCGTGTATGACAATGTGGCTTACGGATTGAAGCTGAAGGGTCTGCCGGCCAGCCAGATTCGGGAAGCGGTGGGGGATGTCCTGGAGATGGTGGGGCTTACGGGCATGGAAAAGCGCTTCCCCAACCAGATTTCCGGCGGCGAACAGCAGCGGGTGGCCTTGGCCCGGGTGATTGTGACCAGGCCCAAAGTGCTCCTGTTTGATGAGCCCCTCTCCAACCTGGATGCGAAGCGCCGGGTACAGATGCGGGGGGAGATTAAGGCTCTGCAGAAAATGCTGTCCATAACCAGCATTTATGTCACGCACGATCAGGAGGAAGCTTTGGCCATATCTGATCAGATCGTGGTCATGAACAAGGGGACCATTGAACAGGTGGGAACGCCCTGGGAGGTGTACTCCCGACCCCGTTCCCTATTTGTGGCCAACTTTGTGGGTACAACCAACGTACTTCCGGCCCAAGTGCGAGAGGTCCAGGGGAGCACCGTGGCCGCTGAGGTGCAGGGCAGGGTGTTCAGGGTCCAGACCAGCATTTCCCCGGCAGTCGGCAGCCAGGTGTACCTGCTCATCCGTCCCGAAGCGGCGCAGATTGCCGCCGCTCCAGGCGAAGAGGATCTGGTGGGCACAGTGAAGGGAGTAACCTACTTGGGGGAAAAGGTGGAGTACGATCTAGAAGTGCTGGGCCAGGATTTTAAGGTGGTGGTGGCAGATCCCCAGCGGGGAACGGTTTTCGAGCCCGGGGCCCAGGTTGCAGTGAACATTCCGGAAGAGCGGCTTTCTGTGGTAGATCACTAAAGAGGGACAATGAAGGTGAAGTGAACATGTACAGTTTTACCAATGACTACAGCGAAGGGGCCCATCCGAGAATCCTGCAGGCCCTGCTGGAGACCAATTTGCAGCAGGTGGCAGGCTACGGCGAGGATCCCTTCTGCAGAGAAGCCGCGGAGCTGATCAAAGCCAAAATGGGACGCAGCGATGTGGACATACACTTTATCCCCGGGGGCACCCAGACCAACCTCATTGCCATCTCCGCCTTTTTGCGCCCCCATGAGGCGGCCGTATCCCCGCAGACCGGCCATATTGGGGTGCATGAAGCCGGGGCCATTGAAGCTACCGGCCACAAGGTGATTGCGGTGCCGGGCCAAGACGGCAAGCTCAGGCCCGAAGATGTGCAGGCGGTACTGGACTTCCACGTGGATGAGCACATGGTCAAACCTAGACTGGTCTATATCTCCAACACCACGGAACTGGGGTCCATTTATACCAAACGGGAACTGATGGAGCTGAGCAGCTTCTGCCGCCAGCACAACCTGCTCCTTTACGTGGATGGGGCGCGCCTGGGCTCGGCCCTGACATCGGAGGGGAACGACCTGACCCTAGCGGATCTGGCCAGTATGGTGGATGCCTTTTACATCGGCGGGACCAAAAACGGCGCCCTTATTGGCGAAGCCCTGGTGATCTGCAGCGAGCAGCTGCAGACCGATTTCCGCTTTCATATCAAGCAGAAGGGGGCACTGCTGGCTAAGGGTCGGCTCTTGGGCTTGCAGTTTCGGGAGCTTTTCCGGGACGATCTCTTTTTCCGCCTTGCTGAGCACGCCAACAGCATGGCCAACCGGATCCAACGGGCGCTGCGCAGCCTTGGTTGTCGGTTTCTGGTGGACTCGCCGTCCAACCAAATCTTCCCTATTCTTCCCAATTGGATCATCGCCGAACTGCAGAAAGACTACGCCTTCTACATCTGGCAGCAGGCGGATGAGGAGCACTCGGTGGTGCGGCTGGTCACCTCCTGGGCCTGCCCGGAAGAGGTGGTGGACAGGTTTATCCACCGCTGCACAGAGCTTTTCCAGAGTAGATAAGAAAACCCGGCCCTGCTGCCGGGTTAATTTTTGGGGTGAACTCTGTTTCCGCCTACATAGGTGGCTGTGCTGGCGAGTGTGAGCAGTCCCTCGGGCTCTATTTCCAAAGGGTTGCGGGGCAGCACCACGAAATCGGCCCGCTTGCCCGGGGTTAAGCTCCCGCTGAGCCCTTCTTCGTGGGCGGCATAGGCAGGGCCCAAAGTGAAGAGCTGGAGGGCCTCCGTAGGGCTCAGCCGCTCGTGGGGCAGCCAACCGCCGGGAGGGTACCCTTCCCGGTCCTGCCTGGTCAGGGCGGCATGCATACCCCAGAAGGGGTTGCACGGTTCAACGGGGCAATCTGAACCGCCTGCTGTGGGGATGCCTAGGCTGTGCATGGTTTTCCAGCTGTAGGCGCAGCGGGCAAGCTCGGGGCCAATGCGCCGCTCGGCGAAATGCAGGTCAGTGGGGACGAAAATGGGTTGGATATCGGCTGTCACGCCGAGCTTGGCCATGCGCTCAAGCTGGTCAGCCCGGGTGATCTGGGCGTGGATCACCCGGGGACGCCTGCTCCACGCCGGATAGAGCTCCCGGGCCCGGGCAAACCCGTTCAAGACCTGGTCTAAGGCCCGATCCCCAATGGCATGCACCGCTACCTGGAGATTGTGCTGGGCTGCCGTGCAGATGAGCTCGTTGAGTTCTTCCTGCTCATAGATGAGCATGCCGTCCGTTTGGGGATCATCGGCATAGGGGCGGCTTAAAGCTGCGGTCCTGCCGCCCAGGGAGCCATCGGCAAAGAGCTTGAGCGGTCCGAGCTGCAGCTTGGAGCTGGGTCTGAAGCTGTGGTAGAGATCCAGGTAAGCCCGGAGGTCTGCCAAGGTGGGCATGGTGGCTTGCAGGATAATGCGGATGGGCAGTTCCCCACTTTGGTCCAGCTCCCGGTAGGCCTGGAGCCTGTCCTGGAGATCCGCGGCCCCGTGCAGGTCATTACTCTGCACTGTGGTGAGCCCCAGCGCGGCAGCCGCGGCGCTGGCCCTGCGGATGACCCTTTTTAGGTCTTCCACCGTGGGGGAGGGCAGAAGCCTTGTTACTAGTTCTATGGCATTTTCCCGCAGTACGCCCGTGGGCTCTCCGGTCTGGTCTTCCCGATCAATGCGGCCGCCGGGTGGATCGGCTGTGCTGGCCCCAATCCCAGCCAGCTGCAGAGCTTGGGAGTTGACACAACAGATATGTCCGCACACCCTGGTGAAGAGCACGGGATGGGTACGGGAAATCTGATCCAAATCTTCCTTGGTGGGCAGCCTGCGGGAACTGAAGAGCTCCTCGTTAAAGCCCCGGCCCACAATCCACTCCCGCCCGGGATTCTCTCGGAGATAAGCCTGGCCCCGCGCGATCACCTCTGGGATGGAACGAACCCCGGCCAGCTGCACGCCATCCAAAGTCCAGCCCCAGCTGAGCAGGTGCAGGTGGCTGTCCTGCAGCCCGGGGATCACAAACTGTGCGTGGAGATTCTCTGTGCTGGTCTGGGGACCGGCCCAAGCCAGGATCTCATCCTGCCGGCCCACCGCAAGAATCCTTTCTCCCTGCACCGCCAGGGCTTCTGCCCTGGGTAAATGGGGATCTAAAGTGAGCATCTGGGCATTGAGGAAGATGCTTGTTGCCCGTGGTGTTGCCGCCACTGCCCCCGCCTCCTTTGCATTCTCTACTCTGCCTTGTCCAGCAGAAAGACTAGAGCTGATTTACCGGAACAAACTCATAACCCAAGCCGCGCAGGACCTTGATGATCCCGGGCAGAGCCTGGATGGTGGCAGGGCCGTTGCAGTGCATGAGCACGACGGCCTTGTTGTGATGCTGGGTTTTAACGCGCTCAATGATCTCCTCTGGGGAGTTGCGGGTGCTGTCCCAGTCGAAAGTATCCAGGGACCAGCGCACAATCTGCCACCCGCTTTCCCGCAGGAAAACCACCGAATCCTGGCGCAGAGAACCATAGGGCGGGCGCATGATGCGGGGATAATACCCGGTGAGCCTTTCCACCGCGGCCGAGGTGGGCTCCAGTTCTAAAAAGAGGATCTCTTCATTGGACAGCTCGGCAAAGTCCGCGTGGGTGCGGGAATGGTTGGCCAGCAGGTGCCCTTCTTGAAAAATGCGCTGGGTTACCTCTGGATAGCGCTCCACTTTTTCCCCCAGCACGAAAAAGGTGGCCACCACTTGCTCGTCCCGGAGAATATCCAAGATCTTGGGGGTGTTGATCCGATCGGGGCCGTCGTCGAAGGTCAAGGCGATTTTGCGCTACGGCAGAGGCGCGGGCGCGGGAAGCGCTTCCGGTTCCAGCCCGGGAACGGGTGGTTCTAAGTTCAACTCCAAGGTACGCACGATGGGATCTTCCTTGGGCACCTGGATATGGGGATGGCTCTCCAAGAGCTCGTTGAGGTACAGCTGTTCGGCTTCTGCTGGGCAAACGAGGGAGCAATATATGATCAACGTCAGGGCCAGCCACAGCCCTGCTGCTTTTGTCCTTACCATCTAATGGCCTCCGCGCTGTTGATGGAATGTTTCCACAACATTTCTGCATGGGGTAATCTTTTCCTGCTGTTTCGCTAAGGATTATTAATAGCATCTGTGATTATGGGCAGAACCATGCGCCGCCAAAGGGGCGCCTTGACGCAGGCAGCGGTGAAGGTCAGCAAGCCGCAGGCTGCTGCTTGCGGCTCCAGAATACTCTATGGTCCTAGAGGCTGCGTACGAAACTGCGGCCAAACTCTTGGCAGGCCTGCAGTACTTCTTCATCAGGTACCCAAAGGCTTCTGTACCCGTCGCCCACAATCACAAAGCCTGCGCTGGCCAGATCTTCTGTGAGCAGCTTCACCGATTCGCCGCTCCAGCCGTAGCTGCCAAAGGCTGCGGCTTTCTTGTTCTTGAACTTCAGGCCCTTAACCATCTCCAAAAGTCCCCCCATGGAGGAGAGGTACCGGTTGTTGACCGTGGGGGAGCCGGCCAGGATGGCCTTTGATTTGAAGATCTCGGTGACAATATCGTTTTTGTCATACTTGGCTGCGTTGAACAGCTTCACCGTAACCTTGGGATCCTCCGCCTGGATTCCGGCGGCTATGGCTTCCGCCATGAGCCTGGTGGAGTTCCACATGGTATCATACACGATACTGATTTGGTTTTCCTGGTAGTTATCTGCCCACTCCAGATACTTGTGGATGATCTGGGCGGGGTCGTCCCTCCAGATGACGCCGTGGCTGGTGCAGATCAGGTTCACGGGCAGTTCCATGGCCAGAACTTCATTGATCTTCTTTTTCACCAGGGCGCTGAAGGGTGTGAGGATGTTGGCATAGTACTTCATGGCCTCGGCAAACAGCTCGCACTGATCCGCGGCATCGTTGTACAGAGACTCAGTGGCATAGTGCTGGCCAAAGGCGTCGTTGCTGAACAGGATGTTCTCCCCGGTCATGTAGGTGAACATGGTGTCGGGCCAGTGCAGCATGGGGGCTTCCACAAAAATGAGCTGGGATTGACCGATGTCTAGGGTATCGCCGGTCTTGACGGTAACGATATTCCAATCTTGGTGGAAGTGCCCTTTGAGGATCCTTTCGCCGTTTTTGGTGCAGTAGATGGGTGTATCTGGAATTTCCCGCATCAGCTCGAGCAAGGCGCCGCTGTGGTCAATTTCCGCGTGCTGAATGATTATGTAATCAATTTCCTGCAGGTCAATTTCGGAACGCAGATGTTCCACAAACTCACGGTCGTAGGGCAGCCAGACGGTGTCGATGAGCACCACCTTTTCGTCACGGATCAGGTACGAGTTGTACGATGTGCCTTTATGGGTGGAATACTCATCGCCGTGGAAGGTCTCCAGTTCCCAATCCACTTTGCCGACCCAAGTGACTTTATCTGTCAGTTTCTTTGCCGTGCGCACAAAAACGCCCCTTTTCTTTTTAGGGAGATAATATCAAATTATCAATACAAACACAAGCTGCCAGATCTAGCCTGGAAGCGCAATTTGGGCCTGTTCTTCCCACCTTCTGTCCGCGGTGAACTCAAACAAGCTGATTGCTGTACATGGAAAGGCGTAGCTCGGTGAAAAACCCTCCAGTTCCTGCTTATAGCGGTAAAAGCGCGCCGGGCTGAGCCTGGTGGCCAGGGTAATATGGGGATGGTAGGGACGGCGGTCTACCTTCACACCTGCCCCTTGGAGACCGGCCGTCAAGTTTTTGTGCAGCTGCAGCAGCTCCTCGCTTAAAGTTACGTTGACAAACAGCACCCTAGTGCCAAAGGAACCCAGGCCGCTGCCGCGGATCAGAAAGGGTGCCAAGGGCTGTACTGCCTCCTTGAGCAGTTCGTGCAGTTCGGCGACGCTTTGATCCCAGTTAAAGGGGGCAACCACCGTGATATGGGCGATGGTGCGGGGAGCCCGAAAGGCGCGCCGGTAGTGCTCGCAGGCCTCTTCTAGTTTCTTGGGCAGGCGGATGCCGATGAAGTAGTCGTACACTGGATCACCTCCTGGGCATAGTTTCTCCTCGCAGTTGAGTCCGTATAATTGTGTAAAATTGGTTTCCCCATGGAATAAAAGAAGCCATTTCTTGTGTCCCTCGGTTAGAATGAAGTTGCAACCATAACATCCTAGAGAGGAGACATCAGAAATGGCTCAATACCAGATTACCGTAGATTCCGACCTTTTGCACCAACTTTTTTTGAAGAACTCCCAGGATGCAGGTGTTGCTT
>JAKOVL010000114.1 GCA_029782095.1 Bacillota bacterium
GTTTTCAGCCTACCTATGAGGAATTGAAACCTATACAGGACGTACTTCGAGCCCCGCTTCCGGATGTTTACAGTCTACCTATGAGGAATTGAAACACAACTGAGTCACAAGAATGGGAGGCCGATCATACGTTTACAGTCTACCTATGAGGAATTGAAACATGTATAGATAGGTCATAAGCTGCGCCGGGTATTTCCGTTTATAGCCTACCTATGAGGAATTGAAACTCCAGTTGTCAGCGGTCCGGTCAAAGGGTTTTCACCCTGTTTGCAGCCTACATATGAGGAATTGCAACTTATCACCTCCCAAAGGAAAACATCCAGTTGTACGTGTTAGTGTCATAATAACACCTCCTTATTAGCGAAAAAAAATCCTTACCAGTGGGAACATTTGGAGTAGTTTATGGGAGTATTTACGAAATGCCTGACATTTTTCTAGTTAGTGTAAAATTACTGTAGGTGTTTTGGAGGAATTTCAAAGGGAGAAGAGAAGAGGAACCTCACACCTGTTAAAATTAATCCCCCTAGAAAGAGGTTGAGGTTCCTCATGGATGTAGTTCGTCTAGTAGAATCAAAATTCCTTTTAGTAGTGGAAAAGATACTAGAAGTTTTAGCAGGCGGAAGCGACTATCTTACCTTTGAAGCCAAGCTAAAGGAGGAGTTAGATAACCTGGGGTGCGACATATTGAAAGAGGTGCTGGAGGCTCTAGATCAAAAGTTACATGAAAGTGAAGACAGGAAACGTAACTGGACGGTTGTACGTAGAAACGACCGGAAAGAGATACTAACTCCCTTTGGTCCGTTGGTGTATCAAAGGAGCTACTACCGGCACAAAGAAAACAAGAAATATGCTTACTTGGTGGATGAGAAAGTAGGCATTAAAGCCCATGCGCGGGTAGGCGTAAATCTAAAAGCGGCGCTCAGCGAAGCATGTGCAGCAATGTCCTACGAAGAATCCACCTTGCAGGTAAGCCGTCATAATGCTCAACTGAAAGTCAGCAGGCAAACCGTAGCGAGATGTGTCCGAGAATTCAAAGCCCGAGAGATGCCGGCAGCGCTACAGAAGCGCCGGGTGCCTGTGTTATATCTGGAGGCCGATGAAGACCATGTAACAGTTCGAGGTCGCCGAGGGGCCCAGGCCAGGTTGATCTACCTCCATGAAGGGGTTGAAGAGTATCCGCGCCGGCGTTTGAAAAACGTGAGGTATTTTACTACGGTTGGTAAAAAACCGGATGAGTTTTGGTGGGAGGTTTGTAACTATATAGAGGCACATTACGATGTTTTAAGTATTGAAAAGATTTATCTTTCCGGAGACGGCGCCAAATGGATCCGGACCGGGCAAGAATACATACCAGGGGCCATTTTTATCTTGGATAAGTTTCACTTAGCCAAGTATATTTTAAAAGCCACTGCCCACGCACCGGAGTTAAGAGCGCCCATTTACCAGGGGATTCGGGATTTAAATAAACAGGCGGTCCTGGCCCGGCTTAACACCGCCTTGCAAAGAGCTGAAGGGCTCCCCAGACAGAAAAGGATACAAGATACTATTACGTATATCGAAAACAACTGGGATGGGATTGAAGCAGCGGTAAATAACCCTGAAGTAGGTTGTAGTGCGGAAGGTCATGTTAGCCACATCCTGGCGGCCAGGCTAAGTAGCCGTCCGATGGCCTGGAGCCTCAAAGGGGCAGACAACATGGCTGCCATGCGTGCGATAAAGGCAAACGGTGAATCAGTACACGAGCATTACCTGTCTTCACAAGCAGCTGCTCCCGTTATTGTTGAGCTAAACCGAGAGGTCAAACAGGAATTGAAACGTTTAAAGGTTAAACATTTACTGGGCAAGGAAAATATTAACAACATGCCTCTGTTCAATAGTGGCAGCAATCTAACCCGTAGGGCACTAAAAGGACTAAAAAATCAAATGGTTGTCTAAGGTGTAAGGTGAGGTTCCTTAAAAAAACCTACAGTGTCTTGACACGATCCTCTGCGGTTCAATTGATAGATTAACAGTGGAAGATATGCTATAATGACAGTGAAGCACCTGGCATCAACCTGCTCAATCCGGAGGCCTGAGATGAAAAAGAATTTATTCTTGCTGGGCGATATTGGCACAGGCAAATCGACGCTCATCCGCGAAGCGCTGCTTCCTCATCTGCCGCGGGTGGGAGGCTTTTTTGTGCAGCGCATCTTGATCAAAGGGCGCTGCGCCGCTTTCAGGCTGCAGCCGGTAGAGACAGCGGCTGCTTACCGGATTAACGAGCATGTTTCCACTTTAGACGGGTTAACTAACCTTTTTCTTTACAGCGATGCGCAGGGGCGCTGGCGGCAGGATAGTGCGGTGTTTAGCGGTGTCGGTACGGGCTGCCTGGAAAGAAGCATGGCCTCCGGGAAGGAGCTAATCCTGCTGGACGAACTGGGCGGCATTGAATTGGGCTGCACCAGCTTCATGGAGGCGGTGCGGGCGGTGCTGGACAGCAGCATTCCCGTGCTGGGCGTATACAAAGCGCCCCGGAACGCGGCAAAGCTGGCCGGCTGCCTGGGCGACGGCAGTACAGGCAGCGCCAACCGTGCTGTTCTGGATTACCTGCAGTCCCACCCCCTGACCGGGCTTTATACGGTCAACGCGGCCGGCTGCAGCCATGCCGCCCGCCTGGTCAAGGCGTTCGTGGAGGCGCATCTTGAATGAAGCGGGGCCGGGAATGGAGCGACGCCCAAATTGAAAACTATCTCCTCGGTGTGCGCTACAGCGATTACCCGCGCCTCTTCTGGGAAAAGATGCAGCCCGACCTGGCCGGCTGCCAGACCTTTATCGACGCTGGCAGCGGACCGGGAGCTTTTGCGCTTAAAGCGCTGGAAGCCGGTTTTTATGTTCAGGCCGTGGACTTAAGCGCCAAAAGCCTGGCCTACCTGCGCCGGCAAGCCGACCCCGCCAAGGCTGGCAGGCTTAAAACAATCTGCGGCGACTGGCTGCAGGTCCGGGTGGAAAAAAGCGATATTTCCGTCTGTGCCTACAGCTGCGGCGGCTCTATCGGCACCGCGGCCGGGTTGGCCAGAGTATTCGAGCTGACCCGGGCCGCCGCTTATTTCATCGCGCCGTGCCGCCGCGAGCAAACTGATTTTTTAAGCCGGGAACTTTACAAGCAGGCGGGCCTGGAGCCGCCCGCCTTCAGCGGGACCTACCGCGATTTGCTGCAAATATTTAAGGGCTTGCAAAAAGAAGTAAGTTATGAAATTATAAGCTACGACTTTGGTATGCCCCTTCAGGGCGCCGATCAGCTTGACCGTTGCGCCGCATACCTGAGCGACAAGCTGGGCCTGCCCTCCCGGGAGGCGGTGAAAAAGCATCTTCAAGAGATCATTGTGACTAGAAATGGCATGCTCTGGGTCCCCAACCCCCGCGAGAGCGCCTTCATTACCTGGAGAAGGGAGAGCGGTTCATGACCAGAAAATGGCTGCTTAAGTTTACCACTTTTGACCTGGTGATCATTGCTCTTTTATCTGCCGGCGGCGTGGCCACCAAGCCTTTTGTGCGCGCCCTGGCCCAGATTTTTACCGGCACCCTTATCCCCATCGGCACGGTGGCCGGCATCTTTTATATGCTCTGGATCGTTTTAGCCTGCAGCATCGTGCAAAAAAGGGGCACCGCCATTCTGGTGGGCCTGGTGCAGTCGGTCCTGGTGATCGTCTTTGACATGCTCGGCAACCGCGGCCTGGGCAACCTGCTGGTATACGTGGTTCCCGGTCTAGCCCTTGAGCTAATCATGCTTTTATTTCCGCGTTATGTTTCCACGTGGTTCAGCGCCCTGGTGGCCGGCGGTATAGCCAACGCCACCGGATCTCTTATCGTCAGCTGGGTTTTCTTGCGCCTGCCCTTTATTCCCCTGGCTTCCTCCTTTTTAGTCTCATTTTTCTTCGGCGGTATCGGGGGCGTGCTTGGCTATAAGCTTTACGCCGTGGTGGCGGGCTTTCGCCCCGGGGCGCCCTCCCGTGAATAGAGCAGAAAAAGCTTGAGGAGACAGGCCATGGTTTCTTTACAGGTGGAGCATCTTTCCTATACCTACCGGGAAAGCAGCAAACCGGCCTTAAGCGAGATTACGTTCAAGGTCCGTGCCGGGGAGGTCCTCGGTGTGATCGGTTTAAACGGCAGCGGTAAAACTACGCTGACCTATTGCCTGTGCGGCATTATCCCGCACTATCTTAAAGGAACCATGCAGGGTACTGTCCTGGTGAACGGGAAAAATACACGGGAAACCCCTTTAAGCGGGCTTAGCGGCGAGATCGGCATTGTGCTGCAGGATCCCAACCTGCAGCTGTTAATGCCCACCGTGGAAGATGACCTCGCCTTTGCCCTGGAGAACCATTGCCGGCCCCGCCGGGAAATCAGGGAAACCATTGACCGGGTCCTGGAGCTAACGGGCCTGGCCGAGCTGCGCCGGGAGAACCCGGTCAGGCTGTCGGGGGGCGAGAAGCAGCTGGTAGCCCTGGCCACGGTGCTGGCTTTAAACCCGGGGATTATTATTTTCGACGAAGCCCTGGCCATGCTGGATGAAAAAGCGTCGGAACGTATTGTGGCGGTAATGCAAAAGCTTAAGGATGAGGGCAAGACCCTGGTATTGATCGACCATACCCTGAAAGGGCTGCAGCTCTGCCATAAAATCTTTCTGATGGAAGAGGGCCGCATTATCCGCCGCGGCCCCCGGGAATCTATCCTGGCTGACCAGGCTTATTTGCGGCGGCACAAAATGATGATCTAGGGACAGGTGTTGCGATGGGCCCCTATATCTCTCTGGAGCAGGTGTGCTACACTTACAGCGGCAGGGAAAAGCCCGCGGTTAAAAACGTGACTTTATCTTTTGCCTGCCCGGAAAGGGTGGCCATAACCGGGCTAAATGGCAGCGGCAAGTCCACCCTGGCCCGGCTGATCATGGGCCTGCTTAAACCCCAGAGGGGAGAGGTCCTTCTGGAGGGGCGGCCGGTGCGGCACTATACCCTGGCGGAGGTGGGAACTAAGCTGGGCTACGTCTGGCAAAACCCCGGCCAGGGTTTCTTTTGCACCTCGGTCTATCAAGAAATTGCTTTCGGCCTGGAATGGCGCGGCCTGAGGAAAAGTGAAATCGAGCGGATCTGCCGGAGTTACCTGCAGTTTTTTGGCCTGTGGGAGCTGCGGCACCGGATGCCCTTCCACCTGAGCGAGGGGCAGAAGCAGCTGCTGGCCATCGCCGCGGCCCTGGCCCTGGAGCCGCGCTACCTTATCCTGGACGAGCCCACGAAAAATATTGATACCTACAGGAAGAAAAGATTGCAAGAAGTATTGCGGGAAATCTGGCGCAAGGGCACAGGTATCCTGGTGATCAGCCACGATTTAGATTTTGTGAGCGGTTTTGAACGAAGGATCCACATGGCTGGAGGCGAGGTCGTGGAAGATGCGGCTGGATATTCGCACTAAACTTTTCATTGCGGCCATATTTTCCATCCTGGCCCTGGCTTACCAGGATCCGCGCATGCTGGCGGCCATCTTCATCCTCAGCCTGCCGGTGCTGGCCTGGTTCAGGGTACCGCTTCGCGCCCTGGCGGCGCTGCGCAAGTTTATCTACCTCTACCTTTTCTTAATCCTGCTGCAGAGTTTTTTTGTGCCAGGCGGGGAGCCGCTGCTAACCCTGGGGAAGCTCACCCTTTTGACCAGCGGCGGCATCATTTATGGTCTTTCCATCCTGTTGCGCTTTTTGATCCTGGCCGGGGCGGGGCTGATCCTGGCCCAGTGCAACCAGGCGGAGCTGCTGCTGGCCCTGGTGAAGCTGCGCCTGCCCTACGAGATCGTCTTTATGGTTCAGCTGGGCATTCGTTTTATCCCGGTCTTAACCGGCGAGCTGCAAAATATGTTTAACGGAATCCAGCTGCGCGGGGTCGACCTGCGCAAGATCTATAAACGAAAAGTGCTGGCGGTCTATGTCAGCCTTTTTACCCCGCTCATCTACAGTATCTGGCAGAAGGCGGAGAAGCTCTCTATTTTGCTGGAGCTGCGCGGCTTTCGTCTTTACCCCGGCCGCACCTACTACCGCGACATCTCTCTGCAAAGCCTCGATTACGCGGTCATGGCCCTGGCCCTGGCCGCCGCAGCCGCGCTGGTCTATGCCGGCTTGCTTCTAAAATAACAGATTAGAAGAGCCAACCTGGTGTCCGGGATGGATAAAGGATTAGCCTGTTAAATGGTGAATTATTTTAGTGGGGGTGTTAATACATGGATCTTGACAAGTGCGTGGCCCTGGTTACCGGCGGAGCTTCCGGCCTGGGCGAAGCTGTGGTTTTAAAAATTGTCGGCGGCGGCGGCAAGGCAGTCATCCTGGATCTGGACGAGGAGAAAGGAAAGACCCTGGCCGGTGAGCTGGCCGGCGGAGCTATCTTCATTAAGACCGACGTGACCGATGAAGACAGCGTCAGCAGCGCTGTGGAGGCCGCGGTGCGCCGCTTTGGAAAAATCAACGTGGTGGTCAATTGTGCTGGCATTGCCCCGGCGGCAAAGGTGGTAGGCAGGCAAGGGCCGCACGACCTGGAATTATTCGCCAAAGTAATCCAGGTAAACCTCATTGGCACTTTTAATGTGATCCGGCTGGCCGCGGCCAGGATGGTTGACAATGAGCCCGGTGAAGATGGCGAGCGGGGCGTAATCATCAAT
>JAKOVL010000119.1 GCA_029782095.1 Bacillota bacterium
CGCAGTTTTATTTCCGGACCACGGACGTTACCGGGACGATTACCCTGCCGGAAGGCGTGGAGATGGTCATGCCCGGAGACAACGTGAACATGGAAATTGAACTGATTACGCCTATCGCCATTGAAGAGGGGCTGCGCTTCGCCATCCGGGAAGGCGGCCGCACCGTCGGCGCCGGCGTGGTCACCAGCATCATCGAATAAACCGAATGAAAACTGGGGGCGGGTCGGTTGCCCGCCCCCTTGTTGTGTTTACCCTTTTTGTTGCATTAGGAGAAGATTTATGGTAAATTGTATTTCATGATAGCCACAGGGTAGGGGGGAAAACAATGCGAGTCACTATTCACCTTGCTTGTACGGCATGTCAAGAGCGTAATTATACCAGCCGGAAAAACAAAAGAAACAACCCTGATCGCCTGGAAATTAAGAAATACTGCCCCCGCTGCAAAGAGCATACCGTGCATAAAGAAACCAAATAGGGTTAAAATTATTTATCCTGAGGAAGGGTAAAACCGATGAAGCGTTTTTTTCAACGCATTGCCAGATTTTTTCATGATATTAGGGTAGAATTAAAGAAAGTTCACTGGCCCACCAGGCGAGAACTGGTTGTCTTTACCGGTATTGTCCTGGCGGTAGTCCTGGTAATTGGCATGTTTTTCTGGGGTCTGGATACTGTCTTCCTGGCCCTGCTGCAGCTAATTATCAAGCGGTAATCTCTTTTGGATCAAAGGAGTGTGACTGGGCAGTGCTTGACCTGCCTGACGCCATGAGCACTGAAAGCACTGAAAGCGTGGAGAAAATTGAGAGCACTGATGGTGCGGAAACCGGCGACCCGAGGAAGCAATGGTATGTCATCCATACCTATGCCGGCTATGAAAAACGGGTAAAAACCAACCTGGAGCGCCGGGTAGAATCCATGGATATGAAAGACAGAATCTTCCGGATCATGGTGCCCACGGAAAAGGAAATCACCAGCAAGGGCGGCCAGAAGAAAACTGTTGAGAAGAAAGTTTTTCCCGGTTATGTTCTGGTGGAAATGATCATGGAGGATGATTCCTGGTATGTGGTGCGCAATACTCCTGGCGTAACCGGTTTTGTCGGTCCTGGTTCCAAACCGGTGCCGTTATCCGAAAAAGAGGTCAACCATATTTTGAGATCCATGGGCATTATGGAAGGGAAACCGCGAATCGATTTTGATCTAAAGCAGGTTGTCCGGGTGGTAAGTGGACCTTTCAAGAATTTTGAAGGTACCGTAGAAGAGATTAACCGCGAAAAAGGGACGCTTAAGGTTCACGTTTCCATGTTTGGCCGGGAAACGCCGGTAGAGCTTGAATTTCACCAGGTGGAAAAGTACTAGGCTTTTTGCTCTGTTCGTAAACGGGGAATCCAGAACTCAGAATTCAGAAGAAAAGGAGCAGCAGAAGCAACGGGTGCAGCATCATTCGGCTAAAGCATAAGATCATTGCGGTCAGGGAAAGGCATACCTGAATCAGCGTGTCTTCTGACTTCTGAATTCTGGCTTCCCGATAGAAACTTAAATGCGGGGAAACAACCAGGAAGGTAGGAGGGTTGAAATGGCTAAGAAAAAGAAAGTGATCGGATTTGCCAAGCTGCAGATTCCTGCGGGAAAAGCCACACCGGCACCCCCGGTCGGTCCCGCCCTGGGCCAGCATGGGGTTAACATCATGGCCTTTTGCAAGGAATTTAATGAACGTACCGCCGCTGAAGGCGGGTTAATCATCCCGGTAGAGATTACTATTTACGAGGACCGCTCCTTTACCTTTGTGACTAAAACACCGCCGGCAGCGGTTCTGCTGAAAAAAGCGGCCGGCCTTGACAAGGCATCCGGAGAACCGAATCGCAACAAAGTGGCTACGCTGTCACGATCCAAGATCGAAGAAATCGCCAGGCAGAAGATGGCAGATCTAAATGCCAATGACCTGGAGGCGGCAACCCGCATCATTGAAGGCACCGCCCGCAGCATGGGCATCGTGGTTGAGTAATGTGAGATTGGTTGAAAGAGTTGGTGTCTTTCTTTTCCAGAAACACTGTTTGTAAGTGGGAATACAGAATTCAGAATCCAGAATGCAGAAGAAAGCAAAAAACACCCGATAAAGTATAGGAGTTTTATTGTGAGGACTGGATCTGATTTCGCAAGAGAAATTGGGTATAATCAAATAATAACGGGATCCAGAATACAGAATGAGCCAATGTACAAGTAGTGGGGTTTCATTCTGGATTCTGACTGCTGGATTCTGAATTCCCGAAGAAGATAATAGTATGTAATTCAAATCTGTTGATTATATCGCCTGCAGTGCGGAATTAACAACACAGTGGGAGAGCAGCGCTCGATCACCACAGGAGGTAGAAAGGATGCCCAAACGAGGGAAGAAGTACCTAAACGCACGAAAAGAGATCGACCGGAACAGGCTATATGAGCCGGATGAAGCCCTGGAGCTGGTTAAAAAGCTGGGACGCACCACTTTTGATGAAACAGTGGAACTGGCGGTGCGCCTTGGCGTAAATCCAAAGCATGCCGATCAGCAGGTGCGCGGAAGCGTAGTCCTGCCCCACGGCACCGGCAAAGCCGTGCAGGTTCTAGTTTTCGCCAAGGGCGAGAAGGTCAAAGAGGCGGAAGAAGCCGGTGCTGACTATGTGGGTGGCGAAGAGCTGGCTGCGAAAATCCAGGGCGGTTGGCTCGATTTTGATGTGGCCGTAGCCACACCGGATATGATGGCCACGGTTGGTAAACTGGGGAAAATTCTCGGCCCTCGCGGGATGATGCCCAACCCCAAGAGCGGCACTGTAACCTTTGAGCTGGCGCGGGCCATTAAAGAGATCAAAGCCGGTAAAGTGGAGTTCCGCACTGACAAAGCGGGCAACATCCATGTTCCCATAGGTAAAGTTTCTTTTGAGCTGGAGCGGCTGCGTGATAATTTTTATACGGTTATCGAGGCCCTGCTAAAAGCCAGGCCGCCTGCAGCCAAGGGACAGTATATCCGTACTGTCACTGTTAGTTCAACCATGGGGCCCGGGGTGAAAATTTCCCCCCAAAAAGCATCGGCCCTTGGCAAATAACCTGAAAGTAAAAAGTAATTCACTCAATCCGTAGACAGCAGGTCTGTTCATGTTAATGGTCACGCGGCCGCCTGCTTGAGGAAAGAGCCAGCTTATGCTAGTGTATAAGGGCTTTCTGTCTGCGGAAAGCCCTTTTTGCTGATTTCCGCTCCTGGTTCTCTCTCCCTAGATGGGGAGCCGGAGTGGGGCGAAATGAAAATGCAGGAGGCAGTAGTAGTCAAGCCCGGCTGCCGCCCTTGTACTGACTCCTGTCCATCAGCCACTGTCTACTTGCTCAAAGGAGGTGAATGAATACTTGATCACGCGCAAGCAAAAAGAAGAAATCGTCGAAAATGTAGCCCGGGAACTGAAAGAGGCCGAGCTGGTCATTGTCACCGACTACCGCGGCCTTACCGTAGGCGACATTACCGCGCTGCGCCGCCAGTTGCGTGAAGAGCAGTGCCGCTTCAAAGTAACGAAAAATACCCTGGCCAAGCTGGCCTGTCGTAAAATTGGCCTTGAGCAGCTGGAGCAATTTTTGGATGGGCCGTCAGCTATTGCCTATACCAGCTCAGATCCTGTTGGTCCGGCCAAGGTGCTGTTAAAGTTCAGCAAAGAAAATGAAGCCCTTTCTTTAAAAGGAGGCTTCCTATCCGGTGAGCTTCTCACTCCGGAACAGCTAAAAGCGCTGGGAGAGATACCGCCCAAAGAGGAGCTGTTGGCCAAAGTTTGCAGCGGCTTCCAGGCGCCCATTTACGGCCTGGTCAACGTCCTGCAGGGCAATATCCGCAGCCTGGTTTACGTGCTGGAAGCTGTTCGGGCCCAAAAAGAGTCAGCTTAAAAATTATAAATATACTTGAGAAAAGGAGTAGTAAAAACCATGTCCAAAGTGAACGAAGTCTTGGAAATCGTTAAAGGGATGACCGTGCTTGAGCTTTCCGAGCTGGTTAAAGCACTGGAAGAAGAATTTGGCGTCAGCGCCGCCGCCCCGGTCATGGCTGCCGCCGCCCCTGCAGCTGCTGAAGCGGCCGCAGAAGAAGAAAAAGACGAATTCGATGTGATCCTTACCAGCTCTGGGGACAAGAAGATTCAGGTGATTAAAGTTGTCCGCGAATTGACAGGCCTGGGCCTCAAGGAAGCCAAGGAGCTGGTTGACAACGTTCCCAAGCCGGTTAAGGAAAAAGTGAGCAAGGAAGAAGCAGAATCCGTCAAGGCCAAAATCGAAGAAGCCGGCGGCTCTGTCGAATTGAAGTAACTACTAAGCGCTGCCGGGGCGGTTCTTTTAACAACCACCTGTCAACCAGAAAAGCTGGTGTTGTTGTGGGAGCCGTCCCGGTATTGTCATATGGGAGGCAATTGTACTCTGGATACTCTATTCCTTCCAAAGCTTGCCTTTATCGTTGCATACTTGCCGAAAAACAAAAAAGTTATTGACACCCCTCTTTTCATGTGATACTATTCCTAGTTGTCTAGTACTGCCACAGAAGTTGCGCTGAATACTTAGTCTTCAGAATAAACTGTATGCCCAGAAGGATATAATACTAGAATGTCTATCTATTTTTGCAACCAGCCGATTGACCGGTTTTGACTATAAACCAGGGTTAAGGGGAGTGATTTTTTTTATGTCCACGACTCTAACGGCAGGCAGGAGAAAGAGGCGCAGTTATTCTCGTATTAGTGAAGCTCTGGAGTTGCCGAATTTAATTGAAGTCCAAAAGAGCTCATACGAGTGGTTTATAAACCATGGCCTCCGGGAAACATTTGAGGATATCTCTCCGATCACCGATTTCACCGGCAATCTTGTGCTGGAGTTTATCGACTACACTTTGGGTGAACCAAAGTACTCGGTGGATGACTGCAAGGAAAGAGACGCCACCTACTCAGTCCCCCTGAAGGTAAAAGTACGCCTGGTTCATAAAGAGAACGGTGAAGTAATTGAAGTAAAAGAGCAGGAAGTCTTCATGGGCGACTTCCCCAAGATGACGGAAAACGGCACATTTATAATTAACGGTGCGGAAAGGGTTATCGTCAGCCAGCTGGTGCGCTCCCCCGGCGTTTACTTTTACCGCCAGCCGGACCCCACCGGGTCAACGGGGAAGGAGCTGGTCAGCGCCACCATTATCCCCAATCGCGGCACCTGGCTTGAATTTGAAGGCGATATCAATGATCATATTTATGTACGCGTGGACCGGACGCGCAAGATTCCGGTAACCGTGCTGCTCAAGGCCATCGGTTACAGCAGCAGCCAGGATATCCTGGAGCTTTTTGACCATGATCAGCGCATACTCAGTTTGCTGGAAAAAGATCATACGGACTCCACTGAAGCGGCGCTGCTCGAAATTTATAAGCGCCTGCGGCCTGGAGAGCCGCTTAATGTAGACAATGCCCGCAACCTGTTTGATTCCCTCTTTTTTGACAGCAAGAGATACGATTTTGCCCACGTCGGCCGCTATAAAGTTAATAAAAAGCTTTCCCTGGCGAATCGCCTGGTCAACCAGCAGCTGGCCGAAGATGTAATCGATCCGGTTTCCGGGGAGGTGCTTTTCCCGGCTGGCACTATCGTTGATGAAGAAGCGGCGATCCAGATGCAGGAACACAACATCACCCGCGTGCGCATCAAGCACCACGACAAGACGGTACTGATAATCAGCAACGGCAATGTCAGCCTGGAAGAAAAACACCTTGTACCGCAGGATATTGTGGCCACGGTTAGCTACATGCTTAACCTCATGGACTATGTGGGACAGATCGATGATATTGACCACCTGGGCAACCGCCGCCTGCGCAGTGTGGGCGAGCTCCTGCAAAACCAGTTCCGCATCGGTCTTTCCCGCATGGAGCGGGTGGTGCGGGAGCGCATGACCATTCAAGATGTTGAAGCGATAACGCCGCAGGCGTTGATCAATATACGCCCGGTCATCGCCGCCATCAAAGAGTTTTTCGGCAGCAGCCAGCTTTCCCAATTTATGGATCAGACCAACCCCCTGGCTGAGTTGACCCATAAACGCCGTCTCAGCGCCCTGGGTCCCGGTGGTTTGAGCCGGGAAAGGGCCGGCTTTGAGGTGCGCGACGTGCATCATTCCCACTACGGCCGGGTCTGTCCCATTGAAACACCTGAAGGTCCCAATATCGGCTTGATCGGTTCACTAAGCACCTACGCCCGCATCAATGAGTACGGCTTTATTGAAACGCCTTACCGCAAAGTAATCAAGGGCGAAGGGCGGGTTACCTCTGAAATTGTCTATTTAACTGCGGATGATGAAGATAAATATGTTATCGCCCAGGCCAACGCCGAGCTGGATGAAAACGGCTACTTCAAAAGCAACCGCGTCGTTTGCCGCTATGAATACGATACGGTGCTGCGCTATCCCCATGAAGTGGACTACATGGACGTTTCGCCTAAGCAGTTGGTCAGTGTGGCCACGGCGCTGATCCCCTTCCTGGAAAATGATGACGCCAACCGCGCCCTGATGGGAGCAAACATGCAGCGCCAGGCAGTTCCGCTGCTGCGCACCGAGGCGCCGCTGGTGGGGACAGGTCTGGAGTACAAAGCCGCCCTCGATTCAGGGGCAGTAGCCATCTGCCGCAATGATGGCGAAGTAGTGCGGGTTACCAGCGATCAAATTGTCATTCGCCGGGACAAGGACCGCGACGGTCCCAATGTTGTTATTAACGGCCGTACCGGAGAGGTGCTGGATACTGCAATCACCCTGCCAGGAATACCACGCGGCGCCGATATTTATGCCCTGCAAAAATTTAGGCGCTCAAACCAGGGCACCTGCATCAACCAGCATCCCATAGTGGTCAAGGGCCAAAAAGTCAAGGCCGGAGATGTTATTGCCGACGGACCCTGCGTCAATCAGGGCGAGCTGGCCCTGGGCCGCAATATCCTGGTGGCCTTTCTCCCCTGGGAGGGCTATAACTACGAAGATGCCATTTTGCTCAGTGAAAAACTGGTTAAGGAGGATGTGTTCACCTCCATTCATATAGAGGAATACGAAGCGGAGGCCCGCGATACCAAGCTGGGCCCCGAAGAGATTACCCGCGATATCCCCAACGTGGGGGAAGATGCCCTGCGCGATTTAGATGCACGGGGGATTATCCGCATCGGCGCCGAAGTGCGTGCCGGCGATATTCTGGTCGGCAAAGTTACTCCCAAGGGGGAGACGGAGCTGACGGCGGAAGAGCGATTGCTGCGGGCCATTTTCGGAGAAAAAGCCCGCGAGGTCAGGGATACTTCTTTGCGGGTGCCGCACGGCGAATCGGGCATAGTGGTCGATGTTAAGGTATTCACCCGGGAGGATGGAGACGAGTTATCACCCGGGGTAAACCAGTTGGTGCGCGTTTACGTGGCCCAGAAGAGAAAGATTTCCGAAGGAGACAAAATGGCCGGCCGGCACGGGAACAAGGGAGTTATCGCCCGCATCCTGCCTGAAGAGGATATGCCATTCCTCCCTGACGGCACTCCGGTGGAAATTGTGCTTAACCCCCTGGGCGTGCCCTCCCGGATGAACATTGGCCAGATCTTAGAAACTCACCTGGGTTGGGCCGCCAAGACCCTGGGTATTCATGTGGCTTCACCTGTATTTGACGGCGCCGCAGAAGACGACGTGATTGCTGCCCTTAAAGAAGCCGGTTTGCCGGAAAATGGGAAAACCATTCTCTACGATGGCCGTACCGGGGAGCCCTTTGACAACGAAATTACGGTCGGCTACGTTTATATGCTGAAGCTGGCCCACCTGGTGGACGACAAAATCCATGCCCGCTCTACCGGGCCGTACTCCCTGGTTACCCAGCAGCCCCTGGGCGGGAAAGCCCAGTTCGGGGGGCAGCGTTTTGGCGAGATGGAAGTCTGGGCCCTGGAGGCGTACGGCGCCGCCTATACTCTCCAGGAGATCCTTACCGTTAAATCCGATGACGTCGTGGGCAGGGTAAAAACCTATGAGGCTATTGTCAAGGGAGAGAATATCCCTGAGCCGGGAGTTCCAGAATCATTTAAAGTTCTGGTGAAAGAGCTGCAGAGCCTCTGTCTTGATGTCAAGGTCATTAGTGACGAAGCTGGCGAGGTGGAAATCCGTGAAGGCGAGGACGATTCTGATTATCGCAGCGGCCTCGGTGTAAACATGGAAGGCATCGAGAAAGGAGACGATGAGTCCGACCGCCATGTCCTGCGCGCGGAACCGACGGATCTGGATGACGCAGAGGAAGAAGAGGAAGAGGATGATGAATCCTTTGACGACGATGATTTGGATGACAGTGAAGATGTAAACGATCTGGAAGACGATGCATTCGCAGATGACTACAAGCAGCATTCCGGCAAAGGTGTGACCGTTTCCGCGTACCTGGATGATGAGTCCGTTGAGGTCGGTGAGATTGACGCAGTTTCACTGGACCAGCTGGAGGAGGTTGAGGAGAGCGAGGATGACGAGGAAGTTGGGGATGAAGTGCCCATGCCCAAGCGATCCCGTAAAAGTTAACCCGGGAAGCAGAATTGCGAGCATTTAGATTAAGAGAGCGCCAGCCGGCGAAAGGAGCGATTTTTCTTGTTGGATGTTAACAACTTCGATGCTCTAAAGATAGGTCTTGCTTCCTCTGAGCAAATCCGGGCCTGGTCTAGGGGTGAGGTTAAAAAACCTGAAACCATAAATTACCGCACCCTTAAGCCGGAGCGGGAAGGGCTATTTTGTGAAAAGATATTCGGCCCCCAAAAGGATTGGGAATGCCATTGCGGCAAATACAAACGGGTCCGCTATCGCGGCATCGTTTGCGATCGCTGCGGGGTGGAGGTGACCCGGGCCAAGGTGCGCCGGGAAAGGATGGGCCATATTGAACTGGCCGCCCCGGTGTCGCATATCTGGTATTTTAAAGGAATTCCCAGCCGCATGGGGCTTCTGCTGGACATGTCGCCCCGGGCCCTGGAGAAAGTGCTTTACTTTGCCGCGTACGTGGTTATCGATCCCGGTGAAACTTACTTGAGTAAAAAACAGCTCCTCACTGAAGCGGAATACCGGGAATACCGCGAAAAGTACGATGCCCTGTTCAAAGCAGGGAAGGGCTTTAAAGCGGAAATGGGCGCTGAGGCCATTAAAAAGCTGCTGGAGGAAATAGACCTGGACGAGCTGGCCGCGGAGCTGCGCGACGAATTAAATAGTTCCAGCGGTCAAAAGAGGGTGCGCGCCATCCGCCGCCTGGAAGTGGTAGAGGCTTTCCGTAAATCCGGCAATAAACCTTCATGGATGATTTTGGATGTAATCCCGGTAATTCCGCCGGACCTGCGTCCCATGGTGCAGCTGGACGGGGGCCGCTTTGCCACCTCCGACTTAAATGACCTTTATCGCCGGGTGATTAATCGTAATAACCGCTTAAAAAGGCTTCTCGATTTGGGGGCGCCCGATATCATCGTGCGCAACGAAAAGCGCATGCTCCAGGAAGCGGTGGACGCCTTAATTGACAACGGCCGCAGGGGCCGCCCCGTTACCGGTCCGGGCAACCGCCCGCTGAAATCATTAAGCGACATGCTTAAGGGTAAGCAGGGCCGTTTCCGCCAAAACCTGCTGGGTAAACGGGTGGATTACTCGGGGCGCTCCGTCATTGTCGTCGGACCAGAGCTGAAGCTCTACCAGTGCGGCCTGCCCAAGGAGATGGCCCTGGAGCTGTTTAAGCCTTTTGTGATGAAGCGCCTGGTTAACGAAGGACTGGCCCATAATATTAAAAGCGCCAAGCGCATGGTCGAAAAAGTCCGCCCTGAAGTGTGGGATGTTCTGGAAGAAGTTATCAAAGATCACCCGGTGCTTTTAAACCGGGCCCCCACTTTGCACCGCCTGGGCATTCAGGCCTTTGAGCCGGTCCTGGTGGAGGGGCGCGCCATCCAAATCCATCCCCTGGTTTGTGCTGCCTATAACGCCGACTTTGACGGGGACCAGATGGCGGTGCACGTGCCCCTTTCCGCAGAAGCGCAGGCTGAAGCGCGCCTGTTAATGCTTTCTGCCCATAATATCTTGAACCCGAAAGACGGCCGCCCGGTGACTACGCCCACCCAGGATATGGTTTTAGGCTGCTATTACCTGACCATGGAGAAAGAAGGGGCCCGCGGTGAAGGCCGTTTCTACATTGATCCTGAAGAGGCGGTCACGGCCTACGACCTGGGCTATATCGATCTGCATGCCCGCATTTTTGTCCGGGCCTCCGGGTTTAAAGGCCGCAATTTTGCCCGCCGCAAGAAATATCTTTTAACTACGCCCGGAAAGATTATCTTTAACGAAGTTTTTCCCAGCGATTTTCCCTATATAAACAACGCCGATTTTGAAGACTCGCTGCCCGAGAGAAATTTTATCCCGTTAAAAGGCGTGGATCCTGAAAAAGTGCTTAAGCAGGTGCCGCGCAACAACGCCATCAAAAAAGATTTTCTGGGCGAACTGGTGGCCCGCTGTTACCGGAAATATGGCAATACCCGTACGGCGGAAATCTTGGACGAGATTAAAAAGCTCGGTTTCCGCTTCGCTACCAAGGCCGGCGTCACCGTTGGCATTGAAGATATCGAAGTGCCGCCGAACAAACAGGAGATTTTAAGGGAAGCTGAGGAAAAGGTTGAGATCACGGAAAAGCAGTATGAGCGAGGCTTGATTACAGAAAAAGAGCGTTACGATCGGGTTATTGAAATATGGAGCAATGCCAAAGAAGAGATTACCCGCGCATTGATGAGCGGCATGGATGAGCTTAATCCCATTTTCATGATGGCCCATTCCGGTGCCCGGGGGAATGAGTCGCAGATTACTCAGCTGGCGGGGATGCGGGGCCTGATGGCCGACCCCACCGGCCGGATCATTGACATTCCCATTAAAGCCAATTTCCGGGAAGGCCTGACCGTGCTGGAATACTTCAACTCGACCCACGGCGCCCGCAAGGGCCTGGCTGATACGGCCTTGAAAACTGCCGACTCGGGCTATCTCACCCGCCGCCTGGTCGATGTGGTGCAGGATGTCATTGTCCGCGAAGAAGACTGCGGCACCACCCAGAGTATCGGCCTGAGTGAATACATGGAATACGACAACAACTTTGCCGATTCGGTGGACCGGATTATCGGGCGTTTTACCATGGAGCCGGTTTATCATCCCGAAACAGGAGAGAAAATAGTTGATGCGGATGAAATGATTGATGAAGATGCGGCCCAGCAGATTATGAAGCTAAATATTACCGAGGTACGTTTCCGCTCGGTGCTGACCTGCAAGAGCCGCCATGGGGTCTGCGTGAAATGCTACGGCCGCAATCTGGCTACCGGCAAAGTGGTGGACGTGGGTGAAGCTGTTGGCATTATCGCCGCTCAATCCATCGGGGAACCGGGAACCCAGTTGACCATGCGCACCTTCCATACCGGGGGCGTGGCTGGAGATGATATTACCCAGGGTCTGCCCCGGGTGGAAGAGCTGTTTGAAGCCCGTAAACCCAAAGGCCAATCGCTGATCTCCGAGATTTCCGGGATAGCTACCGTGGAGGAGACCCGCTACAAGCGAGAGATCAAAGTAGAGTCGGAACACGGGGAAACCCGGGTCTATCCCGTTCCCTACGGCGCCCGGATTAAGGTTCAGGACGGCCAGGCGGTCAATGCTGGAGATGAGCTGACTGAGGGCTCCATCAACCCCCATGAACTGTTAAAGGTCAAAGGCGTCCGCGGCGTCCAGCTTTACCTGCTCCAGGAAGTACAAGGGGTTTACCGCATGCAGGGTGTAGATATTAACGACAAGCACATTGAAATAATCATCAGGCAGATGCTGAAAAAAGTAAAAGTTGAGGATCCCGGTGATACCGAACTGCTGCCAGGCGGGATCATTGACAATTTCCTCTTTGAAGATATCAACAAGCAGGTTATGGCTGAAGGGGGCCGTCCGGCCGTGGCCAGGCCGCTGCTCTTGGGGATTACCAAGGCCTCCCTGGCTACCGAATCATTTCTTTCCGCGGCGTCCTTCCAGGAAACAACCCGGGTCTTGACCGAGGCTTCAATCAAGGGTAAGCAGGATCAGCTGCTCGGGCTGAAAGAAAACGTCATCATCGGCAAACTGATCCCTGCAGGTACGGGAATGTCTCGCTACCGCAGTATCAAGGTTTATCCCAGCGATGCCGGACCGGAGGAGAACCCTGAAGAAGTGATGGTGGCGGCGGGAGAGCCGGCGGCTGACAGCGGGCCCACGGAAGGAGCGTCAGAAAGCGGTGCCGGCAGCTAGGAGATATTAAAAATGCATTGACATTGATCAGAGCCGGTGGTAGAATCATGGAGTGCGCCTGAAAAGGCCCTCAAAACAGCTTGTTTTATCGAGGTGATCTTAAGGTGCAGGAGCGGCTTAAAAACGCGCGCAGCAAAGTGGCCGGGATGAAGCAAACCATGAAGGCCCTGGAAAAAGGAGAAGCCCTGACTGTCTTCATCGCCAGGGATGCCGAAGAAAAAATAGTCCGGCCGGTAGAGGCGCTCTGCGAGGCCAAGGGCGTTGAGGTGCATTACGTGGATACAATGCAGGAGCTGGGAAAGCTGTGCGGGATCAAAGTTAAAGCAGCTACGGCTGCCATTCTTGAACTGTAAAGGAGGTGTGCTGGTGCCGACATTAAACCAGCTGGTTCGGAAGGGGCGCAAAAAATTGGCCAAAAAGTCCTCGGCGCCGGCGTTGGATCAGTCGCCGCAAAGAAGAGGTGTATGTACCCGGGTCTCCACTACGACACCGAAAAAGCCCAATTCAGCCTTGCGCAAAATCGCCAGGGTGCGCCTGACAAACGGCATAGAGGTTACTGCTTACATTCCGGGAATCGGGCACAACCTGCAGGAGCACTCCGTTGTACTGGTCAGGGGAGGCCGGGTTAAAGATTTGCCCGGCGTACGCTACCACCTGGTTCGCGGTGCTCTGGATGCAGCCGGGGTGGAAAACCGGGCCCAGGCCCGCTCCAAGTACGGTACAAAAAAACCGAAAGGCAAGTAACAAGGCTAAGGGGTGAAAGAGAAAAATGCCACGCAAAGGTTCCGTTCCCAAGCGGGATGTCCTGCCGGACCCGATCTATAATAGCAAGCTTGTGGCCAAATTTATCAATAAACTGATGTATGATGGAAAAAAAGGCACAGCCCAGCGCATAATGTACGAAGCCCTGGATATAATTCGCGAAAAAACAGGCAAAGATCCCAAAGAGGTTTTTGAAACAGCTGTGCGCAATGTGTCACCGGTACTGGAAGTCAAGCCGCGCCGGGTCGGCGGCGCCACTTACCAGGTACCTGTGGAAGTAAGCCCGCACCGTAAAAATATCCTGGCCATCCGCTGGTTAATTTCTTTTGCCCGCAACCGCGGTGAAAAAACAATCGCCCAGCGCCTTGCCGCTGAGCTTATGGATGCCGCCAACGGTGTCGGGGGCGCCATGAAGAAGAAAGAAGACACCCATAAGATGGCGGAAGCCAACCGGGCCTTTGCCCATTATCGCTGGTAAATTTGGAAGTTGGCGGTTGGAAGTAGGAAGTTGGATAAGACAAGAGATCATTTTTACCTGATCTTGTCTTATGCTCCATGCTTTTGATCTTGGGATGAAAGGAGGGAAACAGATGAGCCAGATTCCTTTAGAGAAAGTCAGAAACATCGGCATCGCCGCCCATATCGATGCCGGAAAAACCACAACTACCGAGAGGATCCTGTTTTATACAGGTAAACTGCATAAACTGGGCGAGGTGCACGAAGGTACCGCTGCCATGGACTGGATGGCCCAGGAACAGGAGCGGGGCATCACCATCACTTCGGCGGCTACCACCTGCCAGTGGCGCGATTGTCGCATTAATATTATCGACACGCCAGGGCACGTGGACTTTACCGTGGAAGTGGAGCGCTCCATGCGCGTCCTGGATGGCGTTATTGCCATTTTCTGCGCCAAGGGCGGGGTAGAGCCCCAGTCGGAAACGGTCTGGCGCCAGGCAGATCACTATCACGTTCCTCGCATTGCCTATATCAACAAAATGGACATTACCGGTGCCGATTTCTTTAATGTTGTGCGCCAGCTGCAGGAGAAGCTGCACGCCCGGGCGCTGCCGCTACAGCTGCCCATCGGCGCAGAGGCAAATTTTAGCGGTGTGATTGACCTGATTACTGAGAAGGCCATAATCTACACTGACAACCTGGGCACCACCAGCGATGAGACGGATATTCCTGAAAGTATGCGGCAGCAGGCTGCCGACTACCGGGATAAAATCCTTGAAACCGTGGCCGAATTTGATGATGCACTGATGGAAAAATATTTTAGCGGCCAGCAGATTACACCGGTCGAATGCTACCGTGCCCTGCGCGAGGCCACCATTCACCATGGTCTTGTCCCGGTATTATGCGGTTCCTCATACCGGAATAAGGGCGTGCAGCCTCTTTTAGATGCGGTCGTCCGTTTCCTTCCGTCACCCGTGGATGTAGGCGCTGTCAAGGGCTACCATCCTCAAAGCGGTCAGGAAGACTTTCGCTTGCCTGACGATAAAGCCCCTTTTTGCGCCCTGGTGTTTAAAATTATGGTCGATCCTTTTGTCGGCAAACTGGCCTTTATACGCGTCTATTCCGGCAGGCTGAAAAGCGGGGAAGTGGTGTTAAACACTGCCAAGCAGAAGCGGCAGCGCATCGGGCGCCTGCTCAGGATGCATGCCAATTACCGGGAGGAGATTAAGGAAGCGGCTACCGGGGATATCCTGGCCCTGGTAGGCCCTAAAGAGATCAGTACCGGCGATACGCTGTGCGCTCTCAATAGCCCGATTGTTCTTGAATCAATTCAGTTCCCCGAACCGGTTATCTCCGTGGCCATTGAGCCTAAAACCAAGGCGGACCAGGATAAAATGGGTTTGTCTTTACAGCACTTGGCTGAAGAAGATCCCACGTTCCACACCCATACCGATCCCGAAACCGGTCAAACCATTATTTCAGGCATGGGAGAGCTCCACCTGGAGATCATCGTTGACCGGCTGCTGCGGGAATTTAAAGTTCAGGCCAATGTGGGCAAGCCGCAGGTGGCTTACAAAGAGACCATCAAAGGGGAAACCACCGCCGAAGGCCGTTTTGTGCGCCAGACCGGGGGACGCGGCCAGTACGGCCATGTCAAAATCGAACTTTCACCGGCCAAGCCGGGTCAGGGTTTTATTTTTGAAAATAGAATTGTCGGCGGCGCTATTCCCAAGGAATTTATTCCTGCAGTGGAAAGCGGTCTCCGGGAAGCGGCCACCAGCGGTGTCCTGGCTGGATATCCGGTCATAGATATTCACGTGAAGCTTGTAGACGGCTCTTTCCATGAAGTGGACTCTTCGGAGCTGGCTTTCCGCATTGCCGGCTCCATGGCTCTGAAGAAAGCCCTGGAAAAAGCACAGCCGGTTTTGCTGGAGCCGGTGATGAAGGTGGAAATTTCTGTCCCCGAAGAATTTATGGGTGATGTGATCGGCGACTTTACCGGACGCCGGGGCCGGATTCTCGGCACCGAAATTCAAGGCGGCGTTCACTTGATCCGTGGTGTCGCGCCCCTTTCAGACATGTTCGGTTACGCCACTGATCTCCGTTCCCGAACCCAGGGCCGCGGCATTTACAATATGGAATTTTACCGTTATGAAGAAGTGCCGCAAGGCATAGCGCAAAAAATTATTATGCAAAGCGTAGCTTATTAGTTTTCGGAGGTGCAAATTTTAATGGCGAAGCAGAAGTTTGAGCGGACGAAGCCTCACGTGAACGTTGGTACCATTGGTCACGTTGACCATGGCAAGACGACGTTGACGGCGGCGATTACGTACTGTTTGTCCAGCGCCGGTTTTGCGCAGAAGACCACCTTTGACGAGATTGACAAGGCGCCGGAGGAGCGGGAGCGTGGGATTACCATTGCTACGTCCCACG
>JAKOVL010000126.1 GCA_029782095.1 Bacillota bacterium
CGTGGGACGTAGCAATGGTAATCCCACGCTCCCGCTCCTCCGGCGCCTTGTCAATCTCGTCAAAGGTGGTCTTCTGCGCAAAACCGGCGCTGGACAAACAGTACGTAATCGCCGCCGTCAACGTCGTCTTGCCATGGTCAACGTGACCAATGGTACCAACGTTCACGTGAGGCTTCGTCCGCTCAAACTTCTGCTTCGCCACTTAATTTGCACCTCCAAAGGTTAGGTAATATCTAATTATAAGGATTGTACATAAAAATGCCTTACCTTATTATGTTACATTTACAAATAATTACTCAAAAAAAATGGTGGCGGCGCAGGGATTCGAACCCCGGACACTGCGGGTATGAACCGCATGCTCTAGCCAACTGAGCTACGCCGCCAGCTGGAGCTCACGACCGGATTCGAACCGGTGGCCTTATCCTTACCAAGGATACGCTCTACCTCCTGAGCTACGTGAGCTAAAAAAACTATTTAATTTGATAAGGAAACCGCATCTGCGATTTCCTTAAATGGTTGCGGGGGCAGGATTTGAACCTGCGACCTCCGGGTTATGAGCCCGACGAGCTACCTGACTGCTCCACCCCGCGTTGTCGATGGAGCGGGTGATGGGAATCGAACCCACGCAACTAGCTTGGGAAGCTAGGGCTCTGCCATTGAGCTACACCCGCTCTTAAGCACTTAAAGATTATACACCCACTCCGGAAAAATGTCAACTTTTAAATCTGCAACTTTAATCTTAAATTAACCTAAGCTTTACGCACTTCCAGATAACGTTCCAGTTTCCGTTTTACCCGCTGCAGGGCGTTGTCGATAGATTTAACATGCCGCCGCAAATCTACCGCGATCTCCTGGTAGGACTTGCCCTCCAGGTAAAGCGTCAGCACTTTCCATTCCAGTTCGCTTAGTATCTCTCCCATTTTAAACTCAATGTCATTGTACTCTTCCCGGTTGATCATCAACTCTTCAGGGTCGGTAATCTTGGTTCCAGACAAAATATCCAGGAGGGTCCGGTCTGAATCTTCGTCATAGATTGGCTTGTTTAACGACACATATGAATTTAAGGGAATGTGTTTTTGCCGGGTTGCCGTCTTGATGGCGGTTATAATTTGACGGGTGATGCACAGCTCGGCAAAGGCGCGGAATGATGAAAGTTTGTCACCTTTAAAATCCCGTATAGCTTTATAAAGGCCAATCATGCCTTCCTGGATAATGTCTTCCCGATCAGCCCCGATTAAAAAGTATGATCTTGCTTTTGCTTTGACAAAATTTTTATACTTATTAATCAAAAACTCCAAGGCGACCGTGTTGCCCTCTTTAGCTTCAGAAACAATATCCTCATCACTTTTAAGCTCCAGTTCCGGGTAAACACTGCTGTTCCCTTTCACTTCTTGAGCCAAAAAGCTCACACGTATCGCCTCCGTCCGGGTTTATAAGTGGAAGAGTGGGGAGAACTTGCTACGCGCTAATTATAACTTAAAGGCTGTACAGGGTCAAGCTTTTTTGCCGGCCCGGCCCGCAACCTCGATAACATTCAATTTTCCCACCCCTGCCGTCGAGCCAGGGCAGCATAAACCAGTATGGCTGATGCCACGGCCACATTGAGGGAGGCGGCTTTTTCCTGCATCGGTATGTACACCGTGCGGTCGCAATGCTGACGCACAAGGCGCGACAACCCCCGCCCTTCGGAGCCCATTACCAGGGCCAGGGGGCCGGTATAGTCTATTTTGTAATAGGGCTCTTCTCCATCGGCTTCGGCGCCATAGATCCAGAAACCTTCCTGTTTCAACTGTTCCATCGCCCGGACGAGGTTGTTGACCAGGGCAATGGGCATTCGCTCCACGGCCCCGGCGGCCACCTTGCGCACTGCCGGGGTCACCCTAACTGAGCGGGGGCGGGGGATGATGAGGCCGTCTAATCCGGCAGCATCTGCGGTGCGAATGATTGATCCAAAGTTCTGGGGATCTTGCAGGTGATCTAGCAGCAGGAAAAATGGAGCTCGCGAGCTGGCTGCAGCTGAGGCAAGCAGTTCATTTAGCGAAAGATAGCGAAAGGGCGGGCTTAGGGCCGCTACGCCCTGGTGGCCTTGAACATCGCCAACCAGGGCCTTAAACTCGTTCAGGGAAACAATGACAAGGGGCACGCGGTTCTGCCGGGCCAGGGAGACAATTTCGTCGATGATCGCGCCCCGCTGGCCCTCGAGAACATAAACCCGGCGCAGCCGCTTATATTTCAGCGCCTCCAGAACAGATTGCCGCCCAAAGACAAGCTCTTCCGCTTCCGGGGCCGCCCAGCTGCTTTTGTTTTTCATGATTGATCACCCATCTAGATTATTACCTAAACCTAGATTTTAGACTAGTTTGGCCATCCCAGGGGCGGAACCGTTCAGCGGTCTTAGCCCCTTAACACTTATGCGCGTTGAGCAAGTTAACAATGGGAAAATACTGCTCATAGATATGGGCCCCGGAGGAGTAGGCGATAATGGGACCGTCCTGAACAGGGAAATTAAGGTGCATCAGGATATATTCCTTTAACAGCTGAAGCCCTCCCAGGTTTTCCGGGAAGCCCACAAAAATATCCCACGACCTGAAAAAGAGCGACATATTCAACTTGCCTTCCACGACCTTAAAGTCAACTACCCTGAGGCAGGGCGGGTCTGCCAGCTTAATACATCGCGGATCGCCAATGGTCATACAGGCCTGGTTGGTCGCCCCGGCCGAGCTGTTGAGCAGATCAATCACCGTGGGAAGCTGCGGTGCAATATATTGGCCGTATGTATAATCTTCTTTATCCTCTTTAGTGTCGGTAGCTAGATATTCGTAAAAATAGGAATGAATTTTTTCTTCCGAGGTGGGGGCGGGAATACCGGAATTCTCAGGCATGTGCACGGCCAGGGGCCGCGTGCCAGGCTCTTCGATGATTACTGTCAGGTGATCCAGCTGCTTTCTAATCTGCCCCTCGTAGCTCCCCTTCTCCACCACGTAGCGATAGCCGTAGCGGGCGCAAGACCATAGGGCCATCCGCCATGCCTGTTCTATGGTTCTCTCTTTGACAAAGGCCATCTCAACAACTCCCATCTGCTAGCAAGTTAGTAAGTTGGCACTGCGGGCGGCGCAGGCGCCGCCCCGGCCATTATTTCTGTATAGCGATCTTAGTCTCCTGCTTTACTAAGGTTAGGGAAATCGCGCCCGGCTAGCTGCCTTTATTTGCGCTTCCAACGGGTGCCGTGGGGTGTGTCTTCCAGGATAATGCCCTTGAGCAGCAGCTCATCACGAATACGGTCGGCTTCTGCCCAATTTTTATTTTTACGGGCCTGCTCTCGCCTGGCGATCAATTCCATGATTTCTTCCCCGGGAGTTTCAGGCTCTTTAATTTCCAGAATATCAAGGATCATGTTGGTATCCCGGTAAAAGCCGAGCACTGCTTCCAGCAGCTCTCTGCGGTAAGGATAGCCGTCTTTAAGATAAATGTTGCACTGCTTGGCCAGCTCAAAGAGCGACGCCATGGCGCCGGCCGTATTAAAATCATCATCCATCGCTTCGTAAAATGACTGGCGGGCCAGCTCCAGGGCCCCTTGAAGCCTGTCGTCCAGCTCTGCCGCACCGGCAGGACCGGCTTTCTCCAGGGCAATCTGCAGATTATCGATCATTTCCTGAAGCCTTTCCCGTCCCGCGCGGGCCTGCCTGACCAGTTCTTTGCTGAAATTAAGCGGGCTGCGATAATGGGCGGAAAGAATGAAGAAGCGCAGATCAAGGGGATGGTGCTCTTCAAGCAGGCTGCGCACTGTGAGGACGTTGCCCAGCGATTTGGACATTTTTCTATCCTCAATATTCAGGTATCCGGCATGCAGCCAGTAGCGGGCAAAAGGAGCCCCCGTGGCCGCGGAGCTCTGGGCTATCTCGTTTTCGTGGTGCGGGAAAATCAGATCAGCGCCACCGGCATGAAGGTCAATGGTATCACCCAGGTAGTGCATGGCCATGGCCGAGCACTCCACGTGCCATCCGGGACGGCCTTCTCCCCAGGGGCTGTCCCAAAAAGGTTCACCCGGTTTCTTCTGCTTCCACAGGGCGAAATCGAGGGGGTGGCGCTTTTTCTCTCCCGGCTCTACCCGGGCGCCCGCCAGCAGTTCATCCTGATCTTGCTGGGAGAGGGAGCCATAGTCTAAAAAGTGCGTTGTATCGAAATAGACGTCACCACCGGCGGCATATGCAAACCCTTTTTCTTCAAGCCTGCGGATCAGTGAAATAATCTCGGCTATATGTTCCGTTGCCCTGGGGTGGAAATCAGCCGGCTTCACCTTTAAGGCACCTGCGTCCTCCAGGTAGGCATCGATAAAACGGGCGGCCAGCTCGGGAACAGTTATATTTTCCTCCGCTGCGCGCCGGATCATTTTATCATCAATATCGGTATAATTCTGAACCATTTTCACCGTGTACCCGCGATGCTGCAAATAGCGGCGCACCACATCAAAAATGATAAACACCCTGGCATTGCCAATGTGAATATAATCATAAACTGTGGGGCCGCAAACATAAAAACTAACCTCACCGGGTTTAAGCGGAATGAAATCCTCTTTACTGCGAGTCAGCGTATTGTAAACTCTTATTGCCATTTTTCCCCACCTCGCTTTCTTCTTCAATCCGGAAGCGCAGCTGGTCTATTTGATCCTGCAGCCGGTTCAGGGCTTCTGCCACCGGGTCGGGCAAGTCGGTATGGTTAAGGTTTATGGAAGGAACCCTATGTCCGTTGTGTATGACCACCCGTCCAGGGATGCCCACAACGGTGGCGCCGGGAGGAACAGAATTCAAAACCACCGAACCGGCGCCGATACGGGCCCCCGCTCCGATCTCAATGGGGCCCAGCACTTTGGCCCCGGCGCCGATAACAACGCTGTCACCAATGGTTGGATGGCGCTTTCCTTTCTCTTTGCCGGTTCCGCCCAGGGTCACGCCCTGGTATATGGTCACATTATCGCCAAGCTCGGCCGTTTCTCCAATGACCACACCCATGCCGTGGTCTATAAACAACCCCCGCCCGATGCGGGCTCCGGGGTGTATTTCAATGCCAGTAATGAAACGGGAAAACTGTGAAATCAGGCGTGGCAATAAAACCAGGCCGCGCCGGTATAGAAAGTGAGCCACCCGGTGAAATAGGAGGGCATGAATACCCGGATAACAGAGCAGTACTTCCAGAACACTTTTGGCCGCCGGGTCCCTTTCTTTAACTGCCCTAATTTCCTCTTTGATGCGACTGAACATTTTCCACTGCCCCTTTAAAAAACTTTAGCCGCCCCTGCGACCTGGCACAGAGACGGCAATAAACCGCGGTTCCACTCTGTTTGGGCGCAAAAAGCGCCCCTCTTTGATCCTTTTAACGGCAGGGCCGGAAACCGCTAATGGGATAATCACCTTTCACGGTTCCTGCTCCAAGGTGCATTTCACTGCACATGCATCCCAGGACTTCTTTCAGCCGCTGAAAGCCCCTCTCTATGAGCGACGTGCAGCTACTCTCCTCTTCACGGCATTTCATTATTACGGTAAAAAAGCTTGATACCATTATACACAGGCGGCCTTATTTTTGTCAACGATGCCGTTCAAGACCGGCGCTGCCCTTTAGCAGAGCTGCCGCCTGGGCGGCTATGGCTTCACCACGGCCGCAGGTGCCCATTCCTTCGGTGGTTGTTGCTTTAACCGTGATGCTCCCTGGAGCAGCGGCGAGGGCAGTGGTAATATTTTCAATCATGCCTTCGAGATAAGGAGCCAGTTTTGGCGCCTCCGCAATGATCACCATATCGGCATTGACCAGCTGAAATCCTTTTTTTTCAACCAAATAACGCACTTTTTTCAACAGCTGCAAACTGGATGCACCCTTGAATTCAGGGTCATGGGGAGGAAAATGGTGGCCGATATCTTTAAGGCCTGCAGCCCCGAGCAGCGCATCCATAAGGGCATGCACAAGCACGTCGGCATCGGAGTGCCCTTCCAGCCCGCGGTGGTATTCTATGTTTACCCCTCCCAAGATGAGCGGCCGCCCGTCAACAAGACGATGCAGATCATACCCCGTGCCGATGCGGTACAAGTTCACAATTCTCCTTTCAGCAGCGCCGCTGCTATCTTGAGATCGTGCGGGCTGGTGATTTTTACATTTTCAGGATCGCCGGGAACGGTTGCAACCTTAAAGCCCAGCAGTTCCAGCAAGTACGAGTCATCCGTAGCCTGAATTCCCAGCAATTCGGCCTTGCGGTACGCCTCCCGGATCAATTCCTGGCGAAATACCTGGGGCGTTTGGGCGCGCCGCAGCTTTTCCCTGGGTACAGTGCGCTTAATGAACCCATCCGCGGAAACCTCTTTCACCGTATCTGTGACCGGCACCACGGGAACCGCTGCGCCCCATTGCGCGGCAGCTTCCACGACGGCATCAATGAGCGATTTTGAAACGAGGGGGCGGACACCGTCGTGGATGCATACGAGTGCAGTGCCTGGATCCACCATCTTAAGGCCATTAAAAACAGAATCCTGACGCCTCTTGCCGCCTTCGACAAAGACCAGTTGGTCCAGGGAGCAAAAAGGTTTCAGGATTTTTCGGGTATGCACTATTTCTCCGGGAGGCACCACCACGACGATCTGCTCGATCCCCGGATGGCTCAAAAATGCCCCGACCGTCCGTCCCAGAATGGGAATTCCTTCCAGTAACAAATACTGTTTCTTTTCGGCCGCGCCCATACGCTTGCCCATCCCCGACGCGGCGATAATGGCGGCTGCTCGCATTATTTAACTCCGGAAACTTTTTCGGTCTGGACTTTGGGTTTGGCAAAAATCATGCGGCCCGCTGCCGTTTGCAAGACGCTGGTCACCAGAACATCAATGGTTTCACCGATATATCTGCGACCGCCTTCCACCACCACCATGGTTCCATCATCAAGATAAGCAATACCCTGGCCGGATTCTTTGCCATCCTTGATGATTTGGGCGGTCATCTCTTCTCCGGGCAAAACTACCGGTTTTACCGCATTGGCCAGCTCGTTGATATTTAGAACTCCAATACCTTGCAACTCGCAGACCTTGTTGAGATTGAAGTCATTGGTAATAATCTTCCCGTTTATAACCTTGGCCAGGCGAACCAACTTGCTGTCCACATCAGTCAAATCATCAAAATCGCCTTCATAAATTTGCACCGGTATATCCATCTCTTTTTGAATCTTATTTAAGATGTCAAGTCCGCGGCGCCCGCGATTGCGCTTAAGCAGGTCCGGCGAATCGGCGATATGGCGCAGCTCCTCCAGGACAAAGCTGGGGACCACAATAATTCCTTCTAAAAAATGGGTTTTGCAGATATCCACAATGCGCCCGTCGATAATGGCGCTGGTATCGAGAATTTTATAAGTTTCATTGCTTGCAGCGGCCGGGTTTTTGCCGCCGCGGCTAAAAAAAGATGTAAGAAAAGTAAAATCTTCTTTGCGGCTCAAAAGAAAGCGAATGCCGATAATGGCCAGCAGCAGGGTTATAATGGGAGAGAGGATCATGCCGACAACCGGAATCCGGTAGATGGGATAACTCAATAGAAGGCCCATTAATAAAGTAATGATTAAACCGAAGACAACCAGGACGATATCCTGGGTCGGCACGGATTTTAATTTACCATCACTCCAAGTGAGCACGGCTTCAAAAAAATTAATAAACAGGGGCGTAAGAAAGTAAAAAATTAGGCCGCATAACGCACCACCGATAACGGAATAATAGCCTAGCGGTGTGGGGACCACTGCGGGACCGCCAATAGCGGCAATAATTACAGGGGCAAAAAAGATGAACAAGTAAATGCCAAGGCCGAACCCGATGGCAGTGCTTATAAATCGTAGAATCCGCCTTACCATCAGCGTTCTCACCTCCTTAAAAAAAAATATATGAGTCCGCGAGCATGGCTGGAAATATTTTGGCTCCACTCATTATAACTTATAGTTTTAACTAGAATCAAGTTAGAATATACGCTTTTGCAGGAAAAAATTTCAATCCAACTGATTATTCAGGATAATCGTTAAATATTACTTCCAGTTCAGAGGCAATTTCATCATGATTAGAGTTTTTAACCAGTATCAGCTCGCTGATCAAAATTTGCCTGGCACTTTCCAGCATTTTTCGTTCCCCTGTGGATAGTCCCTTCACCCTGTCCCGTATGGTTAAATTCCGTACCACCTCAGCAACATCAAGAATATTACCGCTTTTAATTTTTTCAAGATGATCCCTGTAGCGGCGGTTCCAGTTGGCCGAGACCTCAATCTGATCATGGCTCTGCAGCACATCGAATACCTGTTCGACCATCTCTTGACAGACTATCTCTCTTAAGCCTACCTGGGTGCAGCTGTCTATGGGAATCATCACTTTCATATCCCCTACAGGCAGTCTCATCACATAATATTTTTTGGTAGCGCCAAGAATTTCTTTTTCTTCGATGGCCTCAATTATACCCGCTCCATGCATGGGGTACACCACTTTATCGCCAACATTAAACAAACCTTCGCCTCCTTTACTTCCCTTGTAAGTATAGTAACACAGCCCCCATACAGTGTCAAATAAAATGTCATTTTAACATATTCAACGTACTTTTACAACAATTTTTTTTCTTTAGCTTTTTTTGGGGCAACAAGGCTAAAGTGACCTTCAGTCCGGGGGAAGCGGTTGACATACAGTTAATCGAAAAAGTATAATATTTTTACCAGCAGTCTGTTAGAAATATAAATATGAGGTGACCGTTACATGAAGAGCAATGAAGTGATCGGTGAATTTCAAGATATGGTTTCACAAGTCTTAATTCGCCATCGCAGCATTCTTGATTGCCTGACCAAGTACCAGGAGTCTACCGCCAGGGTGAACCGCAGCATTATCAAAACCGTTACTGACTGCGGCTGCATCTCCATTCAGGCGATTAAGCAGCAATTTCCCGAAAACGGATCATTAAAGGATTGCAGCAAATACATGGACTCGCATGTTAAGGGGAAGCTTTGCGAACACTGCCGGGAAATAATTGCCGAAGAAATCGGAAACCACCTCTTTTACATGGCCGCCCTTTGCAATATCCTTGATTTCGATTTAGCCGAGCTATTTGGCCTTGAATACAACCGCATCAATACACTGGGGCACTTCCTGCTGTCATGATTTTTCAACTCATAATCGAGACAGCCACCGCCTCCTTAATGCAATCCACGGCAATAAGCCGAATTTCTGCCGGCAAGTTTTTCTGATTATTCAAATCACTGTAGTTGGCCCCGGGAATGATAAAACGTTTAAAACCCAGCTTGATTCCTTCAGTGACCCTTTGCTGGATCCTGCTGACCGGCCTTATTTCTCCCGTCAAGCCCACTTCACCAATAACGACTGAATGGGAGGATATGCTTTTCCCTTTAAGGCTGGAAACCAGGCTCACAGCCAGAGCCAGGTCCACTGCTGTTTCCAACAGCCTCACCCCGCCGACAACGTTGACAAAGGTATCCAGGCCGAGAAAAGATATCCCCGCGTGTTTTTCCAGTACAGCCATAATCAGGGCCACACGGTTTAAATCTATTCCTGAAGAAGTCCTCCGGGGAGAAGGATAATTGGATGCCGTTACCAGGGATTGGATCTCAACCAGCAGGGGGCGCGTGCCTTCCATGCTTGCAGTGACCACGCCTCCCCCGGCCTGGCTGCGGTTTCCCGAAATAAACAGGTGCGAAGGGTTGTTTACCTCCCGCAGTCCCTGCTCTTCCATCATAAATACACCGATTTCGTTGGTTGAACCGAAGCGATTTTTTACCCCTCTAAGAATACGAAAGCTGTGGTAGCGATCGCCCTCCAGGTAAAGAACACAATCCACCATATGTTCAAGGAGCTTAGGCCCGGCCATTACTCCTTCCTTGGTGACATGGCCGACCAGGAAAACGGCGATGTCGTTTTCTTTAGCCAGGCGAACCAGTGCTGCAGTCACTTCGCGAACCTGGTTAATGCTGCCGGGAGTGCCTTCCTCTTCATGCCGGTAAAAAGATTGCACTGAATCCAGCACCAAAACCCGGGGCTGCAGCTCCGCTGCAGCCTGCAGGAGATGATCCAGATCTGTCACAGCAATAACCGGAAGGTCTTCCGGAATCTGCAGCCTTTGCGAGCGCAGCTTTAACTGGTAAAGCGATTCTTCGCCGCTGGCATAGAGCACAACATGGTTGGAAGCCAGCCGCGCTGCCGCCTGGAGCAGCAGGGTGGACTTGCCAATGCCCGGATCTCCGCCCAGCAGGACCACCGAACCGGAGACAATGCCGCCCCCCAGAACCCGGTCAAATTCATCAATCCCCGTTTTTAAGCGTACCTCTGCCGCCGCGGGCACATCCTTCAGTGCTATTATCTTGGCAGCCTCCTTTGCAGCCCCACGGAACTGGCAAGCGGCAACTTCATGCAAAGTGTTCCAGCTGCCGCAGCCGGGGCAGCGCCCAAGCCACTTGGGAGTCTCGTATCCACACTCTTGACAGCAAAACAAGGATTTTTTCGTGGCCAAAGTTTTTTCCCTCCCCTGGGAAATCAGAGTCCAGTAGTGAAAATTCAGAAGAAAAGATTAATACTTATGGCGTTCTTCATTGAAGGTAGAAGCAACAAACAGGTTTCAAATGATAACCAGTCTGCTTTAAAAGCAATCGTTTTGATGGTCGTTGTTCATTCTGACTTCTGAATTCTAGATTCTCTTTACTGGTCAACTTTTCCAGTTGAAATACTGTCTATTCCAGCAGCGAACACACTGTCTCCAGGTTCACCCTGTCCCAGTCTGAGCCGATTTCGGGGGTTTCCAGGATAAACGGAAAATCAGCCGGCCAGTTTTGGTTAAGCAGGGCTTTAAATCCTTCCAGATTGATCGCACCGCGGCCGATGTGTTCATGGCGATCTACCCGTGAGCCGCATGCCGCCTTCGAGTCATTAATATGTATGACCAGCAAATGCTCCAGGCCAATCTTGTTTTCAAACTGCTCCAGCAGCTCTTCGATGCCCTTCCTGCTCCCGCAATCATAGCCTGCAGCCCAGGCGTGGGCCGTATCAAAGCAGACGCCCAGCGTGCCCGGAGGAAATGATTTCAGGATGACTGCCAGCTCTTCCAGGCTGGAACCAAGGGCAGTGCCGCTGCCCGCCGTATTTTCCAGCAGCAGCTTCACCGCAGGCGGCCAGTGCGGCAGCGCCTCGTCTATGGTTTTAATGATCTGTTCAATTCCCTGTTCCACCCCCTGCCCGCCGTGATTGCCGGTATGCAGCACCACATAGGGGGAGCGGTACATGGCCGCCCGCTCCATGGTGGCCTGGAGCAGCAATTTTGATTTTTGCAGAAAATCCGGTGACGGTGTGGCCAAGTTGATTAAATAGGCGCTGTGGAAGATCAGGGGATAAATCTGCTGTTCATCCAGGAGCGAAGCCCTTTTTTCAAATAAAACCGGATCTGGGGCGCCGAGACGCCAGCCGGTGGGGTTCCCTGGAAAAAGCTGCACGGTTTCACAGCCGATGGCTTTTGCCCGGGAAATATTTTTTTCAAACCCCCCTTTGAGGGGCATATGGATGCCTAAGCGCATACGTTATCCTCCCATTCGCTAGTTTTGCAAGAGCACGCTTATTCCGCCAAATGGAAATCATAAACCAAAATTTAGAATCTATGGCAGGAAATCTCCAGGCCATGGCCGCTGATCTTTTCCAACATCCAATTCTCACTTCCAACTCCCAGAACGGGCCAGGCCGATGAGCTCACTATAGTGGGCAAAGCCGTTATCAGCCAGATATCGCTTCAGACCGTCGCATATTTCCCTGGGAACCGCCGGATTGACAAAGTTTGCGGTACCGACAGCCACCGCTGCAGCGCCGGCCAGAATAAACTGCAGGGCATCTTCTGCCTGCATGATTCCGCCCATGCCGATGACAGGAATGGACACGGCCTGGGATACTTCCCAGACGGCCCGCACAGCTACAGGCCGCAGGGCCGGTCCGGAGAGACCTCCGGTAATGTTGCCCAGCACGGGCCTGCGCTTATGCACATCAATAACCATTCCTTTAATGGTGTTGATCAAAGAAAGGGCGTCGGCGCCGGCACGCGCGGCTGCTTCGGCCACGGAGACGATATCTCCCGCTTCCAGGGACAGCTTCACGATCAGAGGGCCGCGGTATGCTTCCCTGACCCGGCAGACCAGTTCATATACCAGCGCCGGGTCGCAGCCGAAACTAATGCCTCCTTCTTTGACATTGGGGCAGGATATATTAACCTCCAGGCCCGAGACTTCGTCCACTCCGTTTAAAAGGGCGGCCAGCTGGCGGTACTCATCCAGGGTAGAGCCGGCAATATTCACCAGTATAGGGCAGCCCAGCTGCGGCAGGCGAGCCCGGATATGCTGCAGAAAGTAGGCAATGCCCGGGTTTTGCAGGCCGATGGCATTTAACAGGCCGGAAGGCGTTTCAGCAAGGCGTGGCGGGGGATTGCCCATGCGGGGATGCAGGGTAGTGCCCTTTACCACAATGGCGCCCCACTCGGCGGGGTCAATGCAGTGGCAATAATCAAAGCCGTAGCCGTAGCAGCCGGAAGCTGCCATGAGAGGATTGGCCATGCTGATACCGGCAATTTTAGCAGAAAGGCAGGAATCAGACATAATTAAAATCTGCCTCCTCTCCATTGAAGACAGGGCCGTCGCGGCAAACGGGCCGGTATTCCAGCTTGCCGTTTATTTTAAAGGGAAAAGCGCATCCCAGGCAGGCACCGACAGCACAGGCCATGAGCGACTCCAGGGAAACATGAACAGGCACAGCATGAGCTTTCCCCAGTTCAACGATCCTGGCCAGCATGGGCAGGGGCCCGCAGGCATGGATGCGGGCAGGCTTTTCCCCGGACTCCAGGTGCTGCTTTAATAAATCGACAACGGTACCCCTAAACCCGCGGCTGCCATCCTCAGTAGCCAGCAGAGGCTTGAGGCCGACACGGTCAAAGAAATTGTCGCCGGGCAGTGAAGAGCCTTCCGCTCCCCCCAGGAGCAGATCAAATGCCAGACCTGCTTCCAGGCGCCTCCTGGCCAGGAAATAGAGAGGAGCCAGGCCGATTCCGCCGGCCGCCAGCACTGGGGCAGCTGTCTCCTCCAAGGCGGGGAAAGTGTTGCCCAGGGGCCCGAGCAGGTCCAGGCAAGCACCGGGCCTCAGCCGGGACAAGGCGAAGGTTGCCGACCCCACGACCCGGATTAACAGCCATATTTCCCCCGCCTTTTGATCAACATAATGAATGCTAAAAGGGCGCCGCAGCAGCGGGTCGGTGGCAATCCCGGCGCGCAGATGAATAAACTGGCCCGGTTCAGCCCCGGTTAAAGGAGGGGCATAAAGCTTCAAGCGAAACCATCCCTGCGCCACCTGGGCCACTTCTACCAGCTCACAGCGGTGCATGAGGTCAAAATTTGCATTCACGGGAGACGACTCCTTCTTTCATAATCATTTTGCCGCCCACCACGGTCATGACGGGAAGCCCGGTTAGCTGCCAGCCGGAAAAGGGACTATGCTTGGCCTTGGAATAAAAACGCCGCGGCTCCACCTTGAAAGGGACATTTAAGTCTAAGACGGTCAGGTCGGCGGGAGCTCCCGGCCTGATGGTGCCTGCCGGCAGGTTTAACAGGCGCGCCGGACGGCAGGAAAAAGCCTCTACCAGCCTGGGCAGCGCCAGCAAATTCTTGTTCACCAGTTCAGACAAGAGCAGCGGCACCGCTGTTTCCAGCCCGGTGATGCCAAAAGGAGCCTCGGCCAGGGAAAGCTCTTTTTCTTCTTTCCGGTGGGGGGCGTGGTCAGTGGCGATAATATCAATAATCCCTCTGTTAAGGGCTTTTCTAAGAGCAATGCAGTCTTCTTCAGTGCGCAGAGGCGGATTCACCTTGGCCAGGGCGCCGCAGCGCTCCACGGCGGCATCGCTGAGCAAGAGATGGTGCGGGGTCACTTCTGCAGTTACAGGCAGGCCTTTAGCCTTGGCCCAGGCTACCCATTCCACGGCGGCGGCGGTGCTGATATGGCACAGGTGCAGCCTGATCCCGGCAGCCTCCGCCAGTAAAATATCCCTGGCCACAGCGATGGACTCGGCCACAGCCGGAATACCGGGCTGTTTTAAAAGTTTGCTCCAACGGCCTTCATGCATCACGCCTCCCCGCGACAGGGAGCGATCTTCGCTGTGCGCCAAAACAACCACATCGTCGAAGCGGGATAATTCTTTAAAAATACTGAACAAAAGCCTGCTGTCCTCTACCGGAGAACCGTCGTCACTAAAAGCGCGCACACCGGCCCCATACAAAGAGGTGTAATCAGCCGCTTCTTTACCTTCCCGCTTCCGGGTTAATGCGCCCACCGGATAGACACGTCCCAGGCCTGCCTGCGCCGCCTTGGCCAAAATTTCCTCCACCACCTCGGCCCGATCCGCAGGCGGAGAGGTGTTGGGCATGCAGGCCAGGGAGGTAATTCCTCCGGCCGCAGCAGCGGCTAAACCGCTGAAGACTGTTTCTTTGCCTTCATCGCCGGGATCCCGCAAGTGCACATGAAGGTCGATCAAGCCGGGGACAATAATTTTACCGCTCAGGTCAATAACCCGCGCTCCATCTTTAGGCAGGCTTTCGCCCAGCGCAGCCACTTTCCCTTCCGCCACCAGCAAATCGAGCTGCCGGTCAAGCCGCTGGGAAGGATCTATAATTCGTGCTCCGGTAAAACAGATACGCATGCTACTTTCTGCCGCCTTTTAAGCATGAACGTTAATATGCTCCATAATTAGCTGCATCGCCCGGGAGGTATCGCTATGCAGGACAACGCGAGCCCGGGAATCGAATAAAGTGGGCTCCCGGTTGATGATAACCAAGTTTTTGCAAAACCCCGGCAGCATGTTTGCCGGAAACACCTGCATGCTTGAGCCGATAATGAGCATGCAGTCAGCCTGCTGTGCCTCGGCCAGCGCTTCTTCGAAGTCTGGCGGAAGGGTCTCGCCAAACAAGATTGCATCGGGTTTGAGCGGTGCCCCGCAAGCGCTGCAAAGGGGCGGAATCAACCCTGCGTCCAGGACAGCGATTACTGTTTCCATGGCTTCGCGGCGCTTGCATTGTATACAGCTGGCGCTGCGCATGGAACCATGAATTTCCAGGACCCGCTCAGCGCCTCCCTGTTGGTGGAGACCGTCAATATTTTGGGTAATTATGGTTTTAACCAGGCCCCGCTGCTGCAGCTCGCCCAGGGCTAGATGGGTCAAATTGGGTTCGGCGGCGCCAACCATGGAAAAAAAATCCTTCCCCAAATGGTAGAACTGAGCCGGGTCGGCCAAAAAACTGTGAATAGTAAACAGCTCCGGATTCACCCTGGTCCAGAGCCCGCTGTCGGTGCGGCCAAAGTCCGGGATGCCGCTTTTCGTCGAAACCCCCGCTCCCGTTAAGGCCACCGTATAACGGCAGGCAGTCAAAAGCGAAACAATTTCTTTGATTTGTTTAGGATGTTGTGCCAATTTAAACTCTCCCGGGTAGAATCGCCGCCAGGCCCAGAAGGGAAAAATTAGTCAGCAGCCGGCCCATACCTTAACCTTGCGGCGGCGCGGACCGTCAAACTCGGCCAGAAAAACCCCCTGCCACGTGCCCAGGTCAAGTTTGCCCTCACGGACAAGCAGGTGCAAAGACGTTCCCAGCAGTGCAGCCTTAATATGGGCATCGCTGTTGCCCTCCCGATGGCGGTAGGCGCCGCTGACAGGAGCCAGGCGAGCTAAAAAAGCGAGCAAGTCTGCCTGTACATCCGCATCGGCGCATTCATTTACTGTCACTGCCGCAGTGGTGTGGGGTATGAATACAGTACAACTGCCTGTTTGCATCCCCGCTGCGGCCAGGGCACGATTAATCTCATCTGTAATCAGGATAAATTCTTCTCTCCGGGTACTCTGAACCGTAAACTCATATAGCATAGGATCACCGCCTTTGGGTATAAATAAACCCCTTCTTGGCCAAGAAGGGGTTGAGGCAGCCAGCCGGGGGACTCAATCCCGGTCCAGATCATGCTGCACCAGAAAGGATAGCATGTTCTGGTAAGCTTTTTGGTCGATATGCAGCATCCGGTTAATCATTTTATACGTCCGGCTGACGCTGGCCGGAGAAACCCCGTAGCTTTGAGCCAGCTCTTTCTGAGTAAGGCCTAAAAAATGAAAACGGGCCAGGCAATATTCCAATCCCGCGGCCCAGGCCTGAATTTTGCTGATCCGCGGCATGTGCGGGTAGACATGGTTGATGTAATCCAACCAGATCGCCCGGATATCCTCAAAAAATTCTTCGCCATAGCAGGGGCTTTTACGCATGTTTTCACAGGCGCAATCAAGCACGTCCTGCCACTTCTGGCACCAGACCGGCGCCAGCAGGGCGGCATTGGCGAGATTAATTTCTTTAATTCGCCCGTCAGCGTATATCCTGCAGCTGCCCCCGGGATCGCTCTTTTTTAGCTCAAGCAGGGCCACCTGCCGCAGCCTCTCTTTTACCCAGGGGTTGACCACAAATTCTTTAAGGGCTGAAATTGCCTTTTGATCCCGGACTATCCCATACAGTTTAAGAATTCTTTCTTTTAACAGATCACTGCCCTGGTATAGTCCCCACTGCAGCGCCCACTGAAATGATTTGTCCTTAAAGCGTTCTTGCAGCTGGCCATCGCTAAGGCTGGACATGGCTTTTTCCAGCGCTTCTTTGTCCTGGGCGGTAAACTCGTAGCCTGCATTATCCTCTTCCATGGCCAAAAGCAGCTCCCTGGCCTCTTCCGTTATTTCGCTTTCATCGGTATACTGTAAATATTTGCGCAGGTATTGCCTGGTTTTGGCCAGGTCATCCATTAAACCGTAATTAATGGCCATGAAAAAGTAGCATTCGGTCATCTCCGGGGCCAGGTTATCGACAATATGCTGAAAGATGCGGTTGGCTTCCTGCAACTGGCTGGTTTTACTGAGCAGGCAGGCCAGGTTGTAATGATGCTGGGCGTTGTCAGGCTCCAGCTCAATGGCTTTTTTAAGAAACAGCAACGCCTTGGGCAGCTTATTTTTCTTTTGATAATAGCTTCCCATTTGATAATAATAATTTGGATCTTGGACAAAAGGAATTATTTTGTCTGAAAATCCTGCTGTTTTTAAAATTCCCTTAGGCCGATCCGCACGTCCCAACAGGTTCACCACCACTTTTATGATGTGGTAATAGTTTCTGCAAGCAACAGATATTATCCTGCCTTAGTTGTGCAAAAATCATTCCTGCTGGGGCCGTCTAGTCGGGATCAGTGGCGCTTTTAAGGTAGATGCTGCGGTCAAGGAAGCGATCCCACTCCGTCCAGTCTCCCGCTCCGGGAGGATGCTTCTCCATCACTTTAATGAACTGGTTGAGCCTGGCGCTGACCAGGTCGGCATGAAACAAGGTGAAAGCATGAATCGTCTTGGGCACTTCCGGCGAACCCCATTCGCGGGCGCCGTGATGGGTTAAAATCATATGTTGCAGTTCCAGCTTGAGCCTGGGGGGGAAATCGGGAATCTGGGCAATTTTTTGATCGAGCATCTCTTTGCCGATGCTGATATGGCCGATCAGCTTTCCCCGGTCCGAGAATTCAAAGCTTAAACTGGCCGGATCATATTCCTCAATTTTCCCCACGTCATGGAGAATGGCGCCGGTAATAAGAAGGTCCAGTTGAAGCTGCGCGGGATACAGTTTGACCAAATCCTTGCAAATTGCGATTACTTCAAGGGTATGCTCCAGCAATCCGCTCACATAGTTGTGGTGAATTGTCCGTGCTGCGGGAGCAAGGGCGAAGCGGCGAACAAAATCAGCGTCATTGAAGAAAGAAAGAAGAAGGAGTTTCAGGTGCGGGTCTTTTATATCCGAGCTGATAATCTGCTTTAATTCTTGAAGCATCTCCTTGGGATCCCGCTCGGAGACGGGTTGGAAGAAAGCGCGGTTCACTTTTTCCGGGTCAAGCTTGCGCATATCGCTGACCACCACCTGGGGCCCGTGATAATCGCTCACTTCTCCCCGGATAAAGACTACGTCCCCTTTTTGAACCGGTTCTTTAAGCTGCCCGGCGTCCCACATAATCCCTTTGATGCTGCCGCTTACGTCACCAAAAAGAAACTTTAAAAAAAATTCTCCGGCACGGTGGGGCGACGAAAAAGCGGCTTTGCTGCACTCAAGGACCAGGGCCTGCGTCTCCACTTCATCGCCCACCCGCAAATTCTTAATTAACTGTTTTTTCATGCTATCCTCCAGATCAGGCTAATCACTCTTGGTAATAACTTTAGCATAAACCGCATCACTTTAAAAGAGAAGGAGACAAAAACCTGGGAACAGGAAACAGAAGAGAATCCTGTTTCCTATATCCCGTGTCCTGTATCCTGTCTCCTGAATTCCTTAGTCTAATCTGCCGACTGCTGCCTGCTATTTTTTTAAGGAACAAAGGGGCCGCCTTTGCCAGGCAGCCCCATGTTCTGGATCCGTTGCCCAGAGGGAAGGATTGGAATTACGCGTAGTTGTAAAAGCCGCGGCCGCTTTTGCGCCCCAGGTGGCCGGCACGCACCAGTTTGCGGATCAAGGGGCAGCTGCGGTACTTGGAATCCTGGGTTTCCTGGTAAAGGGTATCCATTACCGCCAGGAGTACATCCAGGCCCACCAGGTCAGCCAGGGCCAAGGGACCGATGGGATGATTGGCCCCGAGCATCATGCCCCTGTCAATATCTTCGGCGCTGGCGACGCCTTCCATAAGGACAAAAGCCGCCTCGTTAATCATCGGTACCAGGATCCGGTTAACAACAAAAAGTGGAGCTTCATTAACACAAATGGGCTCTTTGCCCAGCTTGCGGGATAGTTCCATGGCCAGTTCGAAAGTCTGGTTGTCCGTGGCGGTTCCTTTTATTACCTCCACCAGTTTCATGACCGGAACCGGGTTAAAGAAGTGCATCCCCACCACTTTTTCCGGGCGTTTTGTTACCGAAGCCATCTCGGTAATGCTCAAACCGGAGGTATTTGAAGCCAGGACTGCTTCGGGCTTGCACACTTGATCCAACTGGACGTAGAGCTCCTTTTTCAAAGCCATATTTTCTACCACTGCCTCGATGACCACGTCTGCTTCCTGCAGGTCGGAAAGCTCTACGGTGCCGCGGATGCGGGATAGGACAGCATCAGCCTCATCCTGGCTCCTCTTCCCCTTGGCGACCGCCCGCCCAAGGTTTTTCTTAATCGTATCCAGGCCCCGTTGCACAAACCTCTCTTCGAGATCACGCATTATTACATTAAAGCCGGCTTCAGCGGCAACCTGGGCAATACCGCTGCCCATGGTCCCCGCACCGACCACGCCAATCGTCTTAATCTCCATGAAACAATCTCCCTCCTTCACAGTGTATAAGCAGGTACAGGGTTATAGTGTTTCCGGCCGCCAAAAACCTTGCGGAATAATAGTTTCCACAAGCAATCCGGTTGAATCCGCAAAATGATAACGAGTGGATAGCGCCTATTCCGGCGAATTTTTCTCCTGTCTACTTACCCTTAAACACCGGTTTCCTCTTCTCCAGGAAGGCGCGGGCCCCTTCTTTTTGATCTTCGGTGTCGCATAGCTTGCCGAAGAGATACGCTTCCATTTTTAGGCCTTCTTCCAAAGTTTGTTCCAGCCCCTGGTTGATGGCCTGCTTGGCCAGCCTTACGGCCACGGGCCCGCGCTTAAGAATCTTTCCGGCAAGCTCTTTCGCCCTGGCCAGTGCTTCGCCGGGCGCAGCGAGGTGATCGGCGATCCCGATGCGGTATGCTTCGGCAGCATCAATCATCTCGCCGGTAAAAATCAACTCCTTGGCTTTGCCCTGCGCGATAATACGGGGCAGGCGCTGGGTGCCGCCATAGCCGGGGAATATGGCCAGGGTTACTTCAGGCAGCCCTACTTTAGCATTTTCCGCCACTACCCGGATATCGCAGGCCAGGGCCAGTTCAAGGCCGCCGCCCAAAGCAAATCCGTTAACCGCAGCGATTACCGGGGCGGGAAAGTCGGCAATTTGCTGGAAAATCTGCTGCCCCCTGCGGCTAAGCTTCTCGCCATTAGCGCTGCTTAAAGAGGGAAACTCGCTGATGTCTGCCCCGGCCACAAAGGCTTTCTCTCCGGCGCCGGTAACGATCACCGCCCCCACAGTCTCATCTTCAGACAGCTCCTGAAACACGCGCTCCAGCTCATCCATGACCTGCTTGTTCAAAGCATTAACCGGCGGGTGGTTGATGGTGACTACAGCCAACCGCTCTTCCCTGGTTACCTCTACCAGCTCAGCCATCATATAACCTCCTCAATATATTTATATCCTTCGGGCGCAGCGCGCCGCGCCTCCTGTCTCCTTAACTTTTATACTGAGTCCCGATTTCCTTATTCGAAACCGGCATGCCTACAGTGGCCCCATTGTTGAGCCTATCTCTCCGCTTCACCCCCACCCCGCCCCTCCCCCATCAAGGGAGAGGAAGCATATCCCACCACGAAGGGTGAGGAAAAACCCGGTTTGACTTCTGTTTCCTGCTTCTGAATTCTGGATTCTGAATTCCCGATCTCGTGCTCCTTAATCTCTTTCGAGTATCATGGCCATCCCCATGCCGCCGCCGACGCAAAGGGTGGCCAGACCGAATTTAAGGTTGCGCCGGGCCATTTCATGCAACAGGGTAACGACAATCCGTGCACCGGTACAGCCAACCGGATGTCCCAGGCCGATGCCGCTGCCGTTGACATTAACGATCTCGCGGTTTAAGTCCAACAGTTTTTCACAGGCCAGATATTGGGCGGCAAAGGCCTCGTTCAGTTCAATCAATTCGATCTGGTCAAGTTTCATTCCCGCTTTTTCCAGGGCCTTTTGGGTTGCGGGAACCGGTCCGTAGCCCATCAGGTCAGGTTCTACCCCGGCCCAGGCATAAGAAACAATGCGGCCAAGGGGTTTTATGCCCAGGGCGGCCGCCTTTTCCGCCGCCATCACCACCACCGCGGCAGCCCCGTCGTTGAGACCCGATGCATTGCCGGCTGTAACGGTGCCATTGGGGCGAAAAGCAGGCTTCAGGGCCGCTAAGCTCTCCAGGGAAATATTGCGGCGGGGATGCTCGTCAGTGGCGACGACAACTTCACCTTTACGGGTTTGCACGGTTACCGGGACAATTTCTTCTTTAAATTTGCCTTCATCAATGGCGGCGATGGCGTTGACATGGCTGCGGTAGGCGATCTGATCCTGCTCTTCCCGGGTGATGCCGTATTTATCGGCCAGCCTTTCCGCCGTTTCCCCCATCATGATTTTATGGAATGGATCCATGAGCATCTCCCACAGGGCATCAGTCATCTGGCCGTGCTGCAAGCGCTTGCCCCAGCGGGCGTCTTTAAGAACATAGGGCATGGTACTCATTGACTCTACCCCGCCGGCCACAACAATATCGGCATCTCCTAAAACAATCTCCTGGAACGCCGAAACGATGGCCTGCATGGCCGAACTGCACTGGCGCTGGATGGTAAAACCGGTTGTCGTGATGGGCAGGCCCGCTTTCAGGGAGATACAGCGGGCGATGTTGGGCTCAGAGCTCTGCTGGCCGCAGTTTCCAAAAATCACCTCGTCAACCTGTTCCTTGGCCACGCCGGCCCGCCTGAGGGCTTCTTCCACCACCAGCCGTCCCAGCTCCATTCCCGGCACATCCCGCAGAGAGCCGCCAAAATCGCCGATCGGCGTGCGGACAGCGCTGACAATAACCACATCTTTAGAATGCATAGATTCACCTCCGGTAACAAATTTTATGTATGGCCTTCCGCCCGGCATTACAGCGCAGTAGACAGATGGTGAAAAAGGACAGGCCATGACACGGCCTGTCCTTTGACAAATACAGATCCATAGCTGCGATGTGTAGTTTGACTAGACTTGAGGGCGGGGATAAAGGCCGGCCCGCTCCACGATCTCGGGGACAACTTCTTCCCAGGCAATGGCCATGATATGCACCCCGGCCACCCCTTCAATCTCTTTAAGCTGCTGAATGGTTTCGATGGCGATTTTCAGGCCTTCTTCTTTTTTGTTCTCGGCACCCTTCAGCCGCTCAATGATCTCGTCGGGAATGGTAATCCCGGAGACAAAATTCTTCATGTACCTGGCCGCGCCCAGGGACTTAATCGGCGTAACGCCGCCCATGATCTTGACTTTTTTATGCAGGCCCCGCTCCCGGACCAGTTCCATCCACTTTTTAAAGCGCTCGATGTCAAAGATGCACTGGGTTTGGATAAAGCTCGCCCCGGCGTTGATTTTTTTCTCCAGCCGGTCAACCCGGTACTCGAAAGGATCGGCGAAGGGGTTTTCAACGGCGCCCAGATAATATTTTACTTCGCCTTCCAGTTTTTCACCGCCGCAAAATACTCCTTCATCGCGCAGGTCCTTGAGCATCTTGATCAGCTGCATTGAGTCAATATCATAGACGCCCTTGCTTTGCGGTTCATTTCCAAACTTCTGGTGGTCCCCGGAAAGGCAGAGGATATTTTTTATGCCCAGGGCCACTGCTCCCAAAACATCGCTCTGAATGGCGATACGGTTGCGATCGCGCACGGTGATCTGGATCGTGGGTTCGAGGCCCATCTGTACCAGGACAGCACCGCAGGCAATGCTGGATGTGCGCACAATGGCCGTCTGGTTGTCGGTAATATTGTACGCTTCCACATGGTTGCGCATCGCGTAGGCGTGTTCCTTCAACTTCTCGAGGTCGGCGCCCTTAGGCGGTCCCAGTTCCCCGGTTACGGCAAAATGTCCGCTGTTCAGTACTCTTTCCAGTTTACTCCCCGCGATCAACTTTGACATCCTCCCTTACTGTGGTTCTCACGCCTCCATGATGGGAAGTCGACCAGTCCTTGGGAGGCTGAATCACAGCCAGGTCACCCAGACGGCCGAGGCTGGCAAGGCGATCGTGAATCAAATGCCAGGCGCAGTCCACATCTTTACCCAGCTCGCATTTGCCTTCCGCTGAACCGCCGCAAGGCCCGTTCAGGATGCTCTTGGCGCAGCGGGTAATGGGACAGATGCCCCCGGTCAGATGCAGCACACAGTCACCACAACCCAGGCACCGCTCCACCCAGACTCCCTGCTCCTTCGGGTAACCCATGGAGGTGGTGTTCACTCCGGGCAGCACCCGCAGTTCCGGGACATGTTCCACCAGGGTCTGGGGACCCACACCACAGGCCAGGCTGACGATGACATCATAGCCCTTTAACCGCTCCACAACCTGATCGATATACTCGTACTCGCACTGGCGCTCAATGGTAAAGGCTTCAACTGTCCCTTCCCTATTCTCTTTCTTGCGGTGAATGCTGATCAATGCAGCCAGCTCTTCGGCTTCCTTCTGCCCCCCGGCCATGCACACGGTGACGCAGGTGCCGCAGCCCAGCACGCAGATGCGCTCATACGGCGCCACCATTTCCAAGATTTTTTCCAGGGGTTTGCGCTCAGCGATAATCATAGGATCACCTTCCTTTCTTTATTGCGTCTATTGCCGGTTCATTACCGCAGGCTCAGGGGTGCACGACTCAAGCTGGCACGTGCACCCCCGGCCGGTTAGCGGTTGCTCTTTTTGAAAACATCAATATAAGAATCGCAGTAGATATCCATGTTCAGCAGGATTCGCGCCGTGGCCACCGCAGCCATCAGTTCGTCGTCACAGGCATCAACGATACCTGCGTCAAGGCCGTGGCTCATGGCCATGACGGCGAAAACCCGGTTGATCAGCTCGCGATTCTTGGTTCCCTGGGAGACATTGCTTAGGCCGACCACGGTTTTTGGAGCCGGGTCGGAAATTAATTTAACCTCCCTTAAGGTCCGCAAAACTTCCGGCCCGTGATCCTGGGCCACGTTGCAGGGCAGCACCAGGGGATCGATATACAACCTGTCCGGAGAAATATCAAAGGCCATGGCATTGGCCACCAGCTCTGCAGCCAGGGCAACGCGGCTGTCGGCATCCTTGGGAATGCCCTCTTCATTCATGGCCAGGCCGATTACTTCGGCATCATACTGGGCCGCCATGCTAAAAACCCGCTCCATCTTGGCCTGTTCTGCCGGTACAGAGTTAATCATGGCCGGACGTTTACACAGCTTAAGGCCTTCTTCAATGGCATCATACTTGGTGGAATCGAGGCAGAGGGGCAGATCGGTTACTTCCTGGGTTACCTCCACCAGCCATTTCATCGCTTCCACCGGTGCCGGGGAACTGGGACCCACGTTGATGTCAAGGTAATGGGCGCCATTCTCCTCCTGTTTGAGGGCCCATTCCTGAATCACTTTCGCGTCTTTCTCTTTGATCGCCCTGGCGATATCCTTAAACATCCCGTTAATCCGTTCACCGATAATAATCATTTGGCCATCCTCCTTAACCAGTAAAAATCAGACCGGTTCATCCCACATAATTAAACTGTACAACATAATTTTAAGGGAGAAGCCGTGCCCAAGCGGTCTCCGGCTTTCTCCCACTTATTTAATAGCTATTGTCTTTCATCAGGTCGTCAATATGGCCCTTTATCAGCTCCACCGAACGGGGATGGCGCATTACCAGGATGTTCATGCCTGACTGCAGGTAAGCCATGGCGGTGGTGGATTCCCACATGAACCCTCGCTCTTCCTGGTCACCCCAGCCGGGCTCCTCTTCCACGGGAATATTGGCTTCCTTGGCCCGCCATGCTTCCGCGCCGATATTGCCGATCATGGGCATAGCCAGCATTTTGTCACCCTGGAGAGCGCCGTTGCGGGCGCGCTCCATAATCGAATATGAATATTCGATGCCATAGCCCAGGGCAGCAATAGTCGGGTCAATGACAATGCGGTTGACCAGGGCGGTGCTCATTTCCGCGATTAGAATGTTCAACTGCTTGCAAATATTGATATCAATAGGGGACTGGGCGATAATGTTATGCTGGTGAGCCATGCAGGCGCTGGTAATCGCTTTATAGTTTTCCAGCTCCGCCACGCCCAGAAGCAGGTTTTCCCCGGCCGCAGCTTCAGCCACAACGGGGAAAATCTGGCTGTCTTTTTCTGGCTTGCCGCAGCCGATGACGATGAGGGGTACACCTACCGCTTCGAGGACCTTTTTCACCGCGGCGGCGCAATCTTCCGGGGAGCTGTTTTTCAAGTCCGGATCAGCGCTGCTGAGCCGAATCTGAATTAATTCGGCGCCATACTGCTCTACGCATTTTTTAGCCCAGGCTCCGGGATCTGCATAGACATCGCCAAAGTACTGTTCAAAACAGGGATGCCAGTCTTCAGGGACCATGTCCAGAATTTCCATGGCCACCACCGGACGATGGGGCATCTCTCCTTCAAAATGCAGAAAAGGCAAAGTCGATTCTCCGCCAACAGTAACGGTGTGGCTGCGGGTGCCGCCCTGCTCTTTGGTTGCGCCCAGGACGACTTCGCCCACTTTACTTCTATATTTTTCTTTCAGAATTTCTACAGCCATGTTAACGCTCCTCTCCTAAATTCTTCAAACTGGAGGAAACATCTGCAGGAAGGGTGCCGTTGGCTGCCACCCCAGCAGTCCAACCGGCCTCCTGCGCAGCCTTTAGCCGTATCCTAGGCAAACCTTTCCTTGGCGAACTTGGAAATTCCGGAGGCTTCACGGGGGCCGACCAGAACTTCCCAACCCGATTCTTCCTCCAGTGCTCCCTTGAGCACGGCCACATATCCCGGAATAATGATCTGGCGGTGCTTCACTTTCTCGTCCAGGCCCGCCTTTTTCATCGCAGCTGCTATAGTTTCCGCTGAAAACTTGTTGTCCGCATAGGCTGTCAACACCGAAACCCCACCGGTATCCACGGAGAGAATGCGGCTGGGAATACGGGTGCTTTCCACTTCGCCCTCCACGATAAAGTAGGTCAGCGAGAAGTTGGTAGTAACGTATACCGGGGAATTCTCGTCAGGTTCGCCCACATCGTACAGCTTCGGCTCAACGGCGATGGGCTTCTGCGGGTCGGTGAAAAGGTTCTGGCGCCAGGAAAGTAGAGGCAGCAGCTGTTGCTTTTCTCTGGCTTTCAGCACCACTATGCTGGCATATTTGCTGACATAGACGCCGGCTTGCAGTATTTCCTCCTGCGGGTTTTCTTTGTTCGTAAAGGCAATGGTGGGATAGCCGAAGGGGCGGAATCTTTTGCGCACGGCGAGGCGGCGTATTTGGGTCATGTCGGCCAGCACCTTGCTCGTTTCGCGGGCGCCGCTGTCTAAAACAAGCTCCTTGTAGCCCAGAGCCACAATCTTTTCCACCAGCTCGGCGGTTTCATTCAAGTCTTTGCCCCTAACCGCCAGCGGACAGTTGTTGGCCTTGGCCAGCTCCACCATCTTTTCATAGTTGTCGGCGTTAGCTGCATAAACCAGGGGGTTGCGGTCTTTGACCGCCGGCAGGGCCGCCTCCATTACGGCGGGATCCTCGGCGATTAAGATCAAGGCCTTTTGCGTTTTGCCGGCAACAGCCTCAACCGCCGCCTTAAACTTGGCCGCGTCGCCCGATGCACACTGCACCGCTACCATATCGGCAACGTAATGGAGACCGACCCGGTCAAATTCCAGGGCATCAAAGGCTTCCGCTGCGGCGGCCGCGTCCTCCGTGTCGCTGATGAGGACGGCAATGCCTGTGGGATGGAAAAAGCGCTTGTCGTGGCGGAACAGCTCCGTTTCGTCCCCCAGTTCCACCACGTGTTCGCCCGCACCCACCTTGACCAGCTTGATCGGGGGCGCAGATGCAGAATCAAGGGCCGCCTTGGCCTCTTCAGATACATGAGGACATGCGTCCAGGGAGGCCTTACCGCTGGCCAGAGCCATGGCAAAAGCCAGGCAGGTTGGATAGCCACAATCTTTGCAGTTGGTCTTGGGCAGATGTTTAAAAATCTCTAAACCGGTTAAACCCATCTTCCCTACTCCTTTCTTAACACATGATAAAGAGAAACTTTTTCCGGCTTCATCGGCGTGCCTCCACCGGAGGTTTCTCTTGATAGCGCTCGTTTACATCAGCGGCTCCATGGTCAGAGCCGGGTGCCCCTTCTCTTCCAGGAAGGGCAATATTTCTTCCGCGGTGGTCCCGATGGTTTCATCGGCAATCTTGTCGACGAAATCGGCACCTAAGCCTTCTTCTTCGGCCCGCTTGCGCAGTTCATCGCCCAGGGAATCTTTCAGTTCCTTGGGCATCCACACCAGGCGAGCCAGGCCGCCGTCAGCGCGGATGAATTTACGGCTTAAGACAAAGCTGCGACCATGTCCCATGAATCCGGGAGTCTGCACCCCGCCGCCGACGGTGCCGGCCAGGGTAGAGAAGGTCATGCCGCAGGGAGTGTCACCGCTATACTCGCGGGTGGTGATCATGACCCCGTTGGCCTCGGGCATGATGGCCATGATGCATTCGAAGCAGCCGCAGGAGGTCATGGGACGATCCATGAAGCTGTACATGGAGCACTCCTCGATGGTGCGGTTGGAATGCTGGTAAACATATTCATTGGTCGATTGCCAGATTCCTTTGACTTCGTCAATCAATCCTTCCTTCTTGATGGGCCGGTTGGGGCCGTTGGGATCGATCTCGTAGGCGGCTTTGGCGTCCAGCCAGCTCACCGCGCCGCACAGCCCCAGCCGTTCCGGGGTAACGATGCAGACGTGGTTGGGAGCAAAGGACTGGCAGAGGATGCAGGAGTAAAACTCTTCCACAGCCTCGTCGGTCAGACCTTTGAGCCGCTCGTCCCGGGCGTTGTAGAATTCCCTGGCGCGAGCCAGCTCTTCCTCCACCTTCTGGGCGTCGGTGATTAAGGTTACCTGGACCCGGTCCACGATGGAGGGGAATTCATCTTTAAACTTGGCCACCAGGAGCTCACCGAAGTGATGAATCTTAAACCCTTTGGCTGCGGCATCTTTGCTGATGCGCATCCAGATGGTATCCCGCTGGGCCATGTGCCAGATTCCTTCGCCATAGTTGATGAGATAGTGAATGCGGCGCTCCAGCACTCCTTCAAAGTCTTTCTGCATCTTGCGCCCAAAGATCTTGACCACTATGCCCAGGGGCAGGGAGCCGCCTTCCGGGGCCTCGTCGATCTCGGGGCCGATCACTTCAATCTTGCCGTCTTCGATCTCATCTTCACCGACCATCTCCACCAGCTCAAAGGCGGTGGTGCGGCCGCCGCCGAATTCGACGCGCATGTCGCCTTTGCGGATAACTTCGCCTTCGAAAGCAGGGCCGACGGTAATGGGTACAGGGATATCAACGATCTTTAGCTTAATCCCGCGGATCTCCATGGCCACCTTGATCATATCATCATAGTTGGGGTGGGAAATATACCAGTTGGGGATCTGCTCGTCTTCAGCCAGCACCTGGTCGGTGAGAACAGGGAAGCCTAAGAAGATCGCTGCAAAGTGAGCCGCCACCTGCACTTCGTCGATCTCGCCCAGTTGCAGCACAAAGGCGCGCACACGGCGCCGCTGGTAGTCGCGGGTATTTTCGCGTTCTCCCGGCGGAATGCCGCCGAAAGCCATGCCGGCGCGCAGAGCGTAGTTCACGGCGTGTATGATCTGGGTGAAGTTGCCGGTGGGGAAGGCGATAAAGTCGACTCCCAGCTTGCAGCCGTATTCAATGGCCTGCTCCACCACCTGGTTGCACAAAAAGATCATGAACCCTTTGGACTGCAGGTCCTGGATCAGCTTGCCCAGGGCTTCGGTGGATTTGGCCTTGCCCATAATAACGGCCTGGCCGGGGATGGTCCAGTCCACCAGCAAAATCCCGTATTTGCGGACAACCGGGTCGCCCAAAAAGCCGGTCCACGGCTCCACGTGGGGCTTCGCCCCGTTAAGGTAGCGCAGTGCTTCAATGATTTCCGCCGCATACGCCGTCGCTTCACCGCAGAGGCGAGCGTTGTAAAAATTGAGCTCCTCGCGGATCTGGTTGCGCTTGCGGTTTAAGATGGGGGGCAGATCCCCCAGCTTGGTCACGGCCTCGCCGCTTAGCGCCCGGATTACCGGCAGGTAGTAGCCGGTGTCAGGATACCCCACCGGCTGGTCGGGGCCGTAACGGCGGATGGCCTGGTTGAGCAATATCTCGGCGTAGCTGGTGGCGATTACTGCACCGTTATACGCCTTTTCAAATAGCTTTAAAGGTGGCTTGGACTCGTCGATTGCGCCGTCGTAAATTTCTTCGAACGACTCTTTCCATTCTCTCGCCAGGACACCATCAAAGCTGCTGGATTCACTCATCATGCATGCCTCCTCATCTCTAAAATAGCCTACCAGGTAGCAGACAGGGCTGTTTCATATTTTTCCGCGGCCTGTTTGTGCACACGCAGTTTCCAGGTTCGCTCATCCAGGGCGTTGAGTATTTTCTCGACCGACTTTTCGGGATCTTCCTCCCACATGAAGTAGCCGCCGTAGACGTCTTCGGCGATCTGGAGAGCAATACCGTTCACCAGTGCGCTGCCGGTAACCTCGGGAACCACGCCGACATGGGTCGGCATACCCAGAGTTACACACCAGCAGCCGATGGAAATGGCCTTTTCACTCATTGCCTCAGGAGCGGAAGCGGCATAGGGTACTTTCGGTGTATCCACGCCCCACTGGTTGGCCATTAGAGTCATCAGGTTGTAAGCGCGGCTGTTGTCCACGCAGGAGCCCATGTGGAAAACCAGCGGCAGCTTCTCTTTAAGCTTATCTTTATTGGCTTCGTTGAGCATGTTAATGAAGCTCTTCAACCCCTCACCGGCATACTTCTCCACCGCTTCTTCGTTCATCAGGCCCATTTTGGCCGCGGTTCCGGCGACACATCCTGTGGAAACCAGGAAAACATTATTTTGGGCCAATCCCTTGATGACGGTGGAATGGCTTTCATCGTGGATGACACGCAGGTTGTTGCACCCGGCCAAAAGCACAACCCCGCGCAGCTGCCCGGATTCAATGGCATCCGTCAGCACTTTGATGGGATTGTCGGGGTTTACCGCGGCAAATAGGTCCAGCAGCGCTTCAGTGCTGAAACCGGCGGTTACTTTATTCTTCACTTCAGGGATATCCACCGGCTTGCCCTTGCGCTCTTTGAAAGCTTCGATGGCCAGGCTGATCACTTCCCTGGCCTTCTCTACGGCCCGGTCTTCTGTAAATTCAATATGATAAGATCCGGGAATCTTGGAGTGGGACATGGTGGTAATAATCCGGGTATGATGGCACTCGGCAACAGCTCTGATCCCGGGCATGATACACTGCACGTCAACAACCATGGCGTCAAGGGCGCCGGTCATGATCGGCAGCTCCTGGGAAAGGAAGTTGGTCAACACCGGCACACCCTGGCGCATTAACACCTCGTTGCCGGTGCAGCAGATACCCATGCACTTGATCCCTTTTGCCCCGGCGGCCTCCGCCTCAGCTTTCATGTCCCGGGCAACCCGGACAATCATTTCACTTAAGAGGGGGTTATGGCCATGGACGGCGATGTTCACCATATCGGGGTCCATTACTCCAAAGTTAGCTTCAGTGGTAACCGGCTGCGGCGTTCCAAAAAGGATATCGGATAGATCGGTTGCAATATGCATACCAATATAATCGGCCAGCGCTGTTTTCAGCCCCTGGAAAATCAGGTTGACCGGATCGGCGTCCACACCCATATGGGTCTGGCCCATTACCTCAGAAATAGTGGTATGAACGCTGCGCGGCTGGATATTGCAATCATCAAATTTCTTCATCCGGTCTTCAACCACGGTGGTTTCCAGCCACTTGCAGGGTTTGCTATCCATTTTACTGAAGTCCGCCTCAGCTAGTTTAAGCACCTCTCCAAGCAGCTCAAGGTCATCTTTACCGTCAACAGAGAGGCCGAGGCGCTCCGCAACCCGGCGCAGCTTGTCGGGATCTTCAATGCCGTAGTCGGGGGCTTTGCCCTCGAGCATTTCGGAAATGGTGTAAATCATGTGCCGGCTGTGGTCAGCATGGGCGCCGGCGCCGCCGGCAATGGCGCGGACCAGGTTGCGGGCCACAATGGTATAGCCGTGGGCGCCGCAAATACCTTTGGATGATTTCCTGGTGATCCGGCAGGGACCCTGCAAACAGATACGGCAGCACACTCCGGTGCGGCCAAAGTTGCACTGGGGCTGCATCTTGACATAACGGTCATAAGCGGTTTCGATCTGCCCGTCATTTCGGTCCAGAACAGTCAAAGCCGCCGGATCTATCGTTCTCTTGTTGTCGACTTTTTTCTTCTCATCGGACATGGATTCTTTGCTAACCTCCTTAAAAATTTTACAATAGACCCCGGACTGCATTGCTCATGTCCAGTTAAAGAGAGTTACCACCTCCGCTTATTTTCTCAAAAACCTCTTTCATGCCGGGTAGTTGATCTTCCTCCCTAAAACCTGGAACATCTGCTTTTCGGGCTCTTTCAAGAACTTTTTCTGAAAACGGAATCATGCCGACGATCCGTTCCTCTGGCAAAGAGGAGACAAGGTAGTCACGATCGGCGGCGGTGCGAATTTTATTGCCGACAAAAAAAACACGGGGCACCTGCAAATCACCGGCCAGGCGATCCACAGACAAGGCCGTGCTCAACCCGGCCCGCGTCGGCTCCACAACTACCAGCATGATCTCAATTCCCCGGGCGGTCCCCCGGGTCAGGTGCTCTATACCGGCGCTCATATCCAGGACAACCGCTTCGGGACGCTCCAGAAGAATGTTGGTTAAAACAGCATTTAAAAAGGCGTTTTCCTTGCAATAGCATGAGGAGCCGCCTTGTTTAATCGCACCCATTTTTAAAAAATGGATCGGACCTTCCCGCAAGGTATACTCCGCCAGAACATCGGAAACATCCGGGTTCAAGTCCACCAGGGTTCCTCCCCCGGCGTTTTTAGCGGCTATGACCTCCTGCAGTTCGCTTAAAGGCTGCAGCCGGGCCAGCTTTTCCGGGCTAAGACCCAAAACCAGCCCCAGGTTGGCATCCGGATCGGCATCCACGGCAAATACAGGTTTACCCCCGGCAGCCAGGCAGTAAACCAGGTTGGCGGAAATCGTCGATTTTCCGGCTCCGCCTTTACCCGATACCGCAATTTTCAATTAGATCCCCCTCTAAAAAGCAAAAATAATCATCCACATTTCTCGATTTGAGCATGTTTTCTCAAGATGACGTTTTGATTTATTCGACGAAGAAACGAAAAATTCCTTTACCGCCATTAAAGTTGGTAAGTTCATGAAATTCTGACTACAACCAAGGGGGGGCGCGACCCGACCGGCTTTCGGGGCAACCTTCATATAGTTATTCTTCTATGACAGCGGCCAACCTGGCCAGGTTATGCCTCTAAGCTCGTCGGGAGGCACAGCCGGTTCATCAAATACAGTTTAAAGGCTACTTTTTGTTCTTCTTTCCTACCTCAATTCTAGCATATTACTGACTGTTTGTGTGTAGCAAAATAAGGAACCTGAGCCACCCTTTGGGGACGAATTAATAAGCGCCTGAGCATGGGAGAAAAGGAAGGCTAGCTTAGGGTAGTCCAGGGGAAGCCAGTAATCAGAAGATCGAATCAAATAAATGGCTCAAAGTCAGGGACAATAATGTTCCCTCCCCCCTCGTGGGGGAGGGCAGGGTGGGGGGGGCATAGCTATCCCCGGCCTACGCCAGGTCAACAGACTTCCTCTCCCCCTCTCCCGATGGGGCTGTCGCAAAAGGGGCTGCCCCTTTTGGGACAGCCCCTCTCAGTTCCTGCAGCAGCTCCGCCTTAATCAGCGGCCTGTTTTGCCTTAAAGATAAACCGGTTGTTTTCCACGTCCACAAGGACAGTATCGCCGGGCTTAACCTTGCCCTGCAGCATCTCTTCGGAGATGCCGTCTTCCAACCGCTTCTGGATAACGCGGCGCAGCGGGCGCGCTCCAAAAGCGGGATCATATCCTTCTTCAACCAGTCGCTCCTTGGCCGGGTCGGTTACTTCCACGCGCAGATTGTGATCTTCAATACGCCTGTTCAACTCTGCCAGCATGATGTCGACAATTTTACGAATATGCTCGCGGGACAGCGAGTGGAAAACAATGAGATCGTCAACCCGGTTTAAAAATTCGGGGCGGAAAGTGCGCTTCAGCTCATCCAGAATGCGCTCTTTCATCTTTTCATATCCAGCCTCTTCATCGGCGGCGCCGAAACCGAGGGTTGTTTTGCGCAGATGAGTCGCTCCCACGTTGGAAGTCATAATCACCACAGTATTGCGAAAATCAACCGTGCGTCCTTTTCCGTCGGTAAGCCTGCCGTCTTCCAGGATCTGCAGCAGCACATTAAACACATCGGGATGGGCTTTCTCCATCTCGTCAAAGAGAATGACCGAATAGGGCTTGCGGCGCACTTTTTCGGTCAGCTGCCCCCCTTCTTCGTAGCCCACATACCCTGGGGGTGCCCCAATTAACCTGGCCGCGGTATGCTTCTCCATATACTCAGACATATCCAGGCGGATCATGGCCCGCTCGTCTCCAAAGATGGCTTCGGCCAGGGCGCGGGCCAGCTCTGTTTTACCAACCCCGGTAGGGCCGAGAAAGATGAAAGAACCGACGGGGCGCTTGGGATCTTTTAAACCGGCCCGGGCCCGCCTGATGGCCCTGGCAACCGAGTGCACCGCCTCTTCCTGTCCGATGACCCGCTGGTGCAGAATCTCTTCCAGCTTCATCAACCGCTCCGATTCTTCTTCGGCCAGCTTTTTCACCGGTATACCGGTCCAGCTGGAAACGATATAGGCCACATCATCATCGGTAACCATGGCCAGATCGGAAGTGCCGATTTTTTGCTCCCATTCCTTCTTTAGCTCTTCCAGCTCTTCCCTGAACTTGTGCTCCTGATCGCGCAGTTTGGCCGCCAGTTCGAATTCCTGGTTGCGCACGGCAGCTTCTTTTTCACTGCGCAGGCTCTCCAGCTTCTCTTCCATCTCTTTCAAATCCGGCGGCGCGGTATAGTTGCGTATCCGCACCCTGGAAGCGGCTTCATCAATCAGATCAATGGCTTTGTCAGGCAGAAAACGATCGCTGATATAACGGTCGGAAAGGTTAACCGCCGCTTCCAGCGCTTCATCGGTTATTTTTACTTTGTGGTGGGCTTCATAGCGGTCGCGCAGGCCTTTGAGTATGGCCAGGCTTTCTTCCCGGGAGGGTTCACCCACAACAATCGGTTGAAAACGCCTTTCCAAAGCCGGATCTTTTTCGATATGCTTGCGATATTCGTCCAGGGTGGTGGCACCGATACACTGCAACTCGCCCCGGGCCAGGGCCGGCTTCAAAATATTAGAGGCGTCAATGGCTCCCTCCGCGGCTCCTGCCCCGATAATGGTATGGAGCTCATCGATAAAAACCATCACATTGCCGGCCTGGCGCAGTTCCTGCATCAATTTGCGCAGCCGCTCTTCGAATTCGCCGCGGTATTTGGTGCCGGCCACTACTGCGGCCAGTTCAATGGTAACCACCCGTTTGTATCTTAAAATTTCCGGCACGCGTCCTTCCACAATGCGCTGGGCCAGTCCCTCGGCGATGGCTGTTTTGCCAACCCCGGGCTCGCCGATGAGACAGGGGTTGTTCTTGGTCCGGCGGCTCAGCACCTGGATAACCCGCTCGATTTCTTTCTCGCGCCCGATGACCGGGTCAAGCTTTCCTTCTCGGGCCAGCTTGGTTAAATCCCTACCGAAAGTGTCCACCGTGGGGGTTTGCGGGCTATTCTTCTCTTCATCCCTCGATCTGGCCGGTCCTTCTGCACCGCCCAGCAGCTGAATAACCTCTCTGCGGGCGCGCTTCAAATCCAGGCCCATATTGGAAAGAACCTGGGCCGCAACCCCTTCACCTTCCCTGAGGAGCCCCAGCATAATGTGCTCGGTGCCCACATAATTGTGCCCCAGGTTTTGACTTTCTTCAATGGACAGTTCAACGACCCGTTTGGCCCGGGGAGTGTAACTGATCCCATGGGGGGAGGCCACTTTTTCACCCCTTGGGGTAATCTGCTCCACTTCATGGCGGACCCGGTTCAAGTCAACCCCCATATTTTGCAAGGCCCGGGCGGCAATACCGGATCCTTCCCGGACCAATCCCAAAAGCAAGTGTTCTGTGCCGATGAAGTTATGGTTTAACCTTTTGGCCTCCTCTTGGGCCAAAACCAGTACCTGCTGTGCTCTTTCCGTAAAACGGCCGAACATAAACATGTTTTATCACCTCTATTTCCGCTTTATTTTCAACTCTCCGTTTTTTCCAGATGACGCTTCAATCTTTTTTTAATCTGCAGAGGCCTTTCCAGATCTCTGTCCTCAGCGCCAAGTTCTTTGCCGGCCAGCATCTGCAGGGTGGCGGGGCGAATGATGACCAGCAATTCATTTAAGAGTTTCCGGTCAATGGTATTAATAATACCCAGATCATAGCCCAGGCGAACGTCCGACAAAAGCTGCATCGCTTCCTGGGAGCTCATGATCCTGGCATAATGAAGCAAACCCAGCGCCCGCCAGGAGCGATCGGCAATCCGCATGCGGCTCTCGTTGAGCAAGGCCTGGCGCGCCTGCTGCTCCTGTTCGATAATCTGCCGGGTCACTCCATAAAGATTGCGCAGTATTTCTTCTTCAGTCAAGCCCAGGGTAATCTGGTTGGACACCTGGACCAGGTTGCCGATTATTTCTGTCCCTTCACCGTATAGGCCCCGGACGGCCAGTCCCACCTGGGAGAGGGCACCCAGCAGCCGGTTAACCTGCTTGGTCATTACTAACGCCGGAAGATGCAGCATTACCGAAGCGCGCAGGCCGGTTCCCACGTTGGTCGGGCAGGCGGTAAGATAACCGTAGCGCTCGTCGAAGGCGTAATTGATCCCTGTTTCCAGGAGATCATCGTAGCGGTTGGCTTCCTGCCAGGCTTCCTCCAGCTGCAGGCCCGGCAAAATGGCCTGAATGCGCAGGTGATCTTCCTCGTTGATTAATATGCTGACCGCCTCATCCCGCCGCAGCAGCACACCACCGTTATGGGATTCTTTGGCCAGAAACGGGCTGATCAGGTGCTTTTCCACAAGAACCTGCTTGGCCTGGTGGGACAGATCCGCCATGCGATGATAAATAAAATCATTAAACGATTCTTTTTGGCTGGCCGCAGTATGGGAAACCTGCTCAAGGACCGCGGCCGTCTGCTCATCGGAAGCCAGGTAAGGGAAAGGAATGCCTTCAATATTCCGGGCAATTCTGACCCGGGAGCTAATCACAGTATCAGCTTCCGGACCGGTTCCTTCCATCCAGCGACTTAATACAAACTCTTCCTGTTTCAAGCCTCATTCCCCCCCTGCTCCAGGTCTTTTTCGATGGCGCGTATCTGGTCACGGAGCCTGGCTGCCTCTTCAAATTCTTCTTTCTGCACAGCACGATGCAGCTCTTCCTTTAGTCGCTCCAGCTCTCGCTTCACCAGCACCGCACCCTGTCCCCGGCGCGGCACCTTGCCGGTATGGCGGACGCTGCCGTGAATACGCCTGAGCAGCGGCTGCAGCTTCTCTCCGAAAGCGGCAAAACAGTCGCTGCAGCCCAGCCGTCCAATCTGGCTGAATTGGGCAAAGGTGAGAGCACACGAAGGACATTGGGTCTTGGCAATACGGACCCGATCCCTGGATCCGCGGATATTTTCATGCAGCAGTCCGCCGAAAAAGTTGTGCAGGGTAAACTGGGGCTGAAAGGAAAAATCGAGCTCCTCCTTTTCCCTGGCACAACGCTCGCACAAGCGAAGTTCTATTTTTTTACCATTTATGATTTTAGTAATAAAAACATTGGCCTCTTCGTGACCGCATTCCTGGCAGATCATCCCTCAATCACTCCTTTAATAGCTGCTTTTTAAGATCTCTTCAACGGCGGCTTTTAAAATTTTTTTCTGCAAGCTCCGGACTTTTGCTTCAGATGAAACCTGGACTGTGTAGAGGTCGTCATTGAGCAGGGCCTGCAGCATCCGTCCTTCGCGCCTGGAAATTATTTTTTCTTCAAAAGATCGCTTGATAAACTGAAGCGCTTTATCCGGTTCAAATTCGTCTCCGGATAGGTAGTCAATTAGTGCTTTCCAGGCCTGTTTTTGTCGCGGGTTGATGCGATAGATACGGATATAGCCCCTGCCGCCACGCTTGCTTTCAATAAGATAGCCTCTCTCCATGGAAAAGCGGCGTTCCAATACATAATTGATCTGAGAAGGAGCGCAAGAAAACTTTTGGGCCAGTTCGCGCCGCCTGATATCCACGTATAAACGAGAGCTTAAAGAAAGCAGCTTTTTTATATAATCTTCAATTGCATCGGATAAGGTAACCATGACCTGCTCTCCTCGATGACGGCAAAAGTTAAATAAAAAGGCAGATTCATAACCGCAGCACTGTTTGACCTTAACTGACCTTTACTCATATTATAACCCACCTTATAGCAGAATAAGCAAGCAACATCTTTATTTATTATGCCTTTACAGGCCGCTTTAACCCGATTTAATTTAAATTTCCGCGTCTTTGCTCACGTTTGCGCCATTATAATTGCCCGGATAAAAAAATGCTGCCCGGGCAGCATTTTAAAGGCAATTTAAGGGATAAGCCGGAAATTAAGGCTCGTCAGACAACCCTTTTAACGGAATATCTTCACCCTGCCAGGAAATATCTAGTATACCATCCAGGCAAGCGAGGCGCCGTAAAAGCTGATTCACATTCAAACCCAAAGGCGCCACCAGCAAAAACTCCATATTGATTACTTCGGCTCCTAAAGCAGGTTCATAGTCTTCTTCGATCAGTTCAATCCGGCGGATGTTTAATTTCAGATCCCCGAGAATGCCGGCGACCCGTCCCATCAGGCCAGGCTGATCTTTGGCCCTGATCTGGAGACTTTTGACCCGGCGCTGTGATAAAATGGCCCTGTCTACCCGGCTCAAAAGCAAAAGGCTGATTAAAGCGACAATAGTGGCCATGGCCGCGCCGGCATAGAAACCGATGCCTACCGCCAGACCAATGCCGGAAACCACCCAGATGCTGGCAGCAGTGGTCAACCCCCTGATGCTGCCGCGCTGCTGCAGGATGGTCCCTGCTCCCAAAAAACCGATACCTGTGACCACCTGGGCGGCGATACGGCTGGGATCAACCTCGTATCTGCCGCCGACCAGATTTGCAAAACCATAAGCGGAAAGCATCATAATCAAAGCTGATCCAACACAGACCAGGATATGGGTGCGAAACCCGGCCGGCCGATTATGGCTTTCCCGCTCAAAACCAACCACTCCGCCAAAGAGGACAGCAAGCGATAATCTTAAAGCAATTTCCCAGTAGCTGATAACCATCCTTTTCCCCTGCTTTCCAGTTGGAGAATTTCTTCACTTTATTTAGAGATACGGACCGGCTGCGAACCGGTTTTCTGCGGCCAGGCGATTCCTTTTTGCCAGGGAAGCCCCGTGCCCCCGCAGCCATAGGTGCCAACCGCAACGGCCCAAGCTGATCCGGGCAGCAGCCAGCCGTGAATATTATCATTATACTCTGAATAAACAAAACTAATGAACAAATCTCTTTTATTTGAACATGATTATACCATACTCACGATTTTTTCGGTATGCGCAAATTAAAGGAAGCTAGAAAGGCAATTTCTGTTTATCAGTCAAAACCGGAGCAAACAGATCCCCTTTTTCTTTCAACCGGGGCATGATATTCTTCAGGGTAATAGTCCCGGGCCGGGGAGAGCAGGCAGCTACTTCAGACCAATCCAGGGGTGCTGAAACAGGGGCGCCCGGTAGAGGGCGCGGGCTGTAAACGGCAGCGAGTGTTTTACCAAAAACATTTTGCAGGTAATCGAGGTAAAGTTTCCCCCGGCGCTGATTCACTTTCCGCTCCACCGTGGTGACCTCCGGCAGCAAAGCCTGGACCTGGCGGCAAATTAATTCGACGAAAGCCCGCGACTGTTCATAGGAGTACAGCGGCTGCAGAGGCAGGTAAAGCTGCAATCCTGTGGCTCCAGACAGCTTGGGATAACAGCGCAGCTGCATGCGGTCAAGTATCTCTTTAATCAAGAGGGCCACCCGGCAGACATCCTCATAAGTGGAATCTTCCATTGGATCCAGGTCAAAAACGGCAAAATCAGGACGATCAAGCCGTTCTACCGGGGAAAGCCAGGGATGCAGCTCCAGACACGCCTGGTTGCCCAGCCATACCAGGGCTTCAATGGTATCAGCAATGAGATAGCGGGTCTTTTTCCCTTCTTGGTGCTCCACCTGGTGGGTGCGCAGCCACGACGGCGCACTTTCCGGAATGTTCTTCTGGTAAAAACCTTCACCCTCTATTCCTTCGGGGAAACGCTGGACCACCAGCAAGCGCCCCTTTAAATGCGGCAGCAGGTAGGGAGCTGCTTCAATGTAATAACGGATTAAATCATGCTTGGTCAGCCCCGCATCGGGCCAGAGAATGCGGTCCAGGTTCGTCAGCCTTACTTCCCTTTGATTTATGGTTAATGTGGGCACCATGGCAACCTCTTTCTTCTTTCGAGAAGTCAGAATCCAGAATCACCGGTGTTGGCCTTTGGTATTGTATATTAATCCGGTGTACAACATGTTCCAGCCTTATACCATATTCGAGAACTCAGAATTCAGAATAAATGATAGAAACAACGATACTTATTTCAAGGGTTACGATTTAGCTGTTGCTACCATTGGGCAGCTTATTTTTATGGCAAATCATTCTGTTTCCCTTCCAACTTCTGAATTCTCGGTTCTGGATTCCCAGGGGGGAACTATATCAGGGAAAAAACGACATGACGACTGCATCTAAATTACGGCATCCTCAGGCGGCCTGGTGCTGAACCCCACCACGACCGGGGCGCGCAGCTTTAAATCCGGCGTCCATTCAGCAAATTCAATTACGACCGTAAGGCGGGGCTCCAGCCAGAGGCAATCTTTTTCCCGGGGGGGATCGGCGAAAGGCGGCGCCGCCGCCCTGCCGGCGGCGCTGTATTGGCGGAGTATCTCCAGGTCGCGGCGGGTCAGCCCAGAACCGGCCCGCCCGAGATAACGAATTACTCCGTTGGCATATGCTCCCAGCAAAATAGCCCCCACTGTTCCCTTGCTCATTTTTAATCCGCCCACTATGCATAACAGGCGCCGGCGCGGCTTCACCTTGAGCCAGTGCTCTGACTTCTGCCCCAAAAGGTAAGGGCTCCTTTTATTTTTGGCCACAATCCCCTCCAGCTCCAGCTCTTCAACCCGGCGGTAAAGTGAAATTCCTCTGGAAAAATTTTCATTCAAGTAAAGGGGCCAGCGCGATTGAATCACTTCGGAGAGGAGCTGCTGCCTGTATACCAGGGGCTCTCCAGTAAGATCTTCACCGTCCAGAAAAAGCAAGTCAAAGAGACAGTAGGTGCATGGTAGTTTTCTGGAAAGCGGCAGAATGGTGCGCTCATTTTGGCAAAAATCCCGCTGGATAACCCTGGGGAAGCTCGGCTTTCCTCCCTCCATGACCACCACTTCACCGTCTAGAAGGGCTTCTTCAGAGCTGATCAGCCCTGCCAATTGCTGCAGCTCCGGGAACTGCGCGGTGCGGTCGCGCCCTTTCCGATTTTGCAGCCTGACCCGCCCTTTTTCTACAAAGGCGAGAATCCTGATCCCATCCCACTTAATCTGATAAAAATATTCCGGGTCATCAAAGGGCGCATCTGTCGGACGCGGCTCCATGGGTTTGATGGAGCCGAAATGCCGTGCCAGGGGTGCGGTCAGTTTAAGCCGTGCCAACGGTAGCCTTTTCCCGCCGTTTTCGCCCCTTCTCCGCGCCGGCACTTGCCCGGGTCGCTTCTACGCTGGCTTTCAGCGCTTCCATTAAATCGACCACCTCGCCTTTTTGCGCCGCCGGGGCCATATAAACTTCTTCCCCGGCGATCTTTGCTTCGATAATTTCCAAGAGCGATTTGCGGTACTCGTCGGTGTATTTCCCCGGGGCAAAAGGGGCAGTCAGGTTTTTTATCAGCTCCCGGGCCATTTTAAGCTCACTATCACTGATCTTTACTTCCCGGTTCCAGGCAGGAAGCCCGGCGGTGGAGCGCACCTCGTCCGGGTAGAACATTGTTTCCACGGCCAGGGTATCTTCATAGACGCGCAACACCCCCAGGGCCTGGCGCGACCGCAAAACGATGCGGACCACCGCTACCAGGTCCGCTTCGGCCATGGATTGCTGCAGCAGTTGAAAGGCTTTCTCTCCTGTTTCACCGGGAGCGAGATAGTAGGATCGATCGTAATAAATGGGGTCCACCTCTTCCTGGCGGACAAAATCAACAATGGCGATGTTTTTAGTGGTCTCTTGGGGAATGCGGGCCAGATCGCTTTCCTCTATGATGACAAAGCGCCCTTTTTCATACTCATAGCCTTTTACGATCTCTTCCATGGGTACTTCTTTTTTACAGCTGGGACAGACCTTGCGATATTCCACGGGGGTGCGGCAGGGTTCATGCAGATAGCGAAACTTAACATTTTTTTGCTCTGTGGCGGCAAAGAGGCGCACCGGGATGTTGACCAGGCCGAAGCTGATGGAACCTTTCCATAAAGGGCGCATAAAGATTTCACCCCCGGTAAAGACATGTTTACTTATATCTTGCCACGCCAGCATATCTTTATCCGGGGGTCGAGGGCTGGTGCTACAATTAAAGATTCATCAGGGCATGGGCTGCAGCGGTGGCCGCGATGGCCCCGTCGGCAGCAGCGGTGATAACCTGGCGCAAGGCTTTGCGGCGCACATCACCGGCAGCGTAGACCAGGGGCAGGGCGGTTTCCATTTGCTCATTGGTGACGATAAAACCATGCTCATCCAGGGGCAGTTCATCTCCCAAAAAGCCGGTATTGGCCTTGCGTCCAATATAGATGAAGAGGCCCTGCAGCGGCAGGAAGCGGGACTGACCCTCCTGCTGTATGTGCAACCCCTCTACCTTTTTTTCTCCTTCAATGCTCTGGATCGTGCTTTTCCAGAGAACCTCCACGTTGGGCAGAGACAATACTTTGTCCTGCAGCACTTTGATCCCGCGAAAAGCGTCGCGGCGGTGGATCAGGTATATTTTAGAGGCAAAGCGGGACAAAAACAGCGTTTCTTCCAGGGCCGCATCGCCGCCGCCAACCACGGCAACTTCTTTGTTGCGGAAAAAAGCGGCATCGCAGGTGGCGCAGTAGGAAACGCCCCGGCCCAAAAGCTCCTTTTCGCCCCGGACATTGAGCTGGTTGGGCACTGTTCCCGTGGCGATAATCACCGCCCGGGCCGCCGCTTCTCCTGCGGAAAAGAATGCTTTTTTTACTTCCCCTTTCAGGGAGACCTGTTCGATCTGCGCCGGCTGCACCGGCACCCCGTAGCGCTGCAGCTGCTGCTCCAGGAGCTGGCCAAACTCAGCCCCGGTAATCCCGGCGGGAAAGCCGGGATAGTTATCCAGCCTTTCGGTGGAGACAATCTCCCCGCCCAGGACCATTTTTTCCAGCAGCAAAACGGACAAACCGGCCCGGGCTCCATAAAGGGCCGCGGTAGCGCCGGCAGGGCCGCCGCCCACAATGAGCAGATCGTAAATATTGCGCTCAGCCATAGTTTACCATCACCTCTTCCCCCATATTTAATCAAGCAGCAGGCTTAAATCCAGAGAGCGGAAGGAATGGGTCAGGGCTCCGCAGGAAATAATGTCCACCCCGGTGGCGGCAATTTCTGCAAGGCGCTCATAAGTAACGTTGCCCGAAGCTTCCAGCAAAGCCCTCCCGGCTGTAAGGGCTACCGCCTGGCGCATCGTGGCAGTATCCATATTATCCAGCATGATAATATCAGCGCCGGCGTCCAGGGCTTCTTTAAGCTCCGCCAGGTCGGACACTTCAACTTCGATGCGCACGGTGAACGGGGCCCGTTCTCGCACCGCCTTGATGGCAGCGGTGATCCCTCCGGCAGCGCGGATATGGTTATCTTTAATTAAAACTCCGCCATCCAGGGCCAGGCGGTGATTATGGCCGCCGCCTACAGCCACGGCATACTTCTCCAACGTCCTTAGCCCCGGAGTGGTCTTGCGTGTATCGGCCAGGCGCACCGGATAATCTTTAATTACTTCAACCCATGCCGCCGTTTTTGTGGCGATGCCGGAAAGCCGCTGCAGGAAATTCAAAGCTGTTCTTTCCGCCGATAGGATGGCTTGAAGCCGGCCGCTGATTCGCATGACCGGCTGGCCTGAGTTCACGCGCGTACCGTCTTCCACCAGCCGCTCAACCTGCAGGGCGTGGTCCACATAGTGAAAAACTGCAGCGGCCACAAAAAGTCCGGCAATGATCCCTGTTTCTTTGGCCAGGATGCGTCCGCTGCCCCGGGCCTCTGCCGGCACGGTAAAGAGGGTAGTCAGATCCCCTTGCCCGAGATCCTCCTTTAAAGCATGTTTAATCGTATCTTCAATCATCAGCGGAGGAATCATGGAATTCGCCTCCCATCATAATATGCTGGGTGCCGCTGCAAAAGTGCGGCTCAGGATAATCCATTGACTCCGGCCGGGCCGGCAAAGGGCTGCTTTTTTGGAAACGAATATGCTTCATCGCCCAGCCGGGATCCTGATCCGGATATTCGTGACGATAGTGGCAGCCGCGGCTCTCGCGGCGGGCCGCTGCAGCTTCGACCATCATCGCCGCAACGATCAGCATATTGCGGGTCTCGTTTAGAGCTGCTTCGGCATAATTATATCCTGTCAACGGCCACCACTGTTTCAGCTGCCGGCGGGCCTGAGACAGCCCGGCATCACGACGAATCAATCCCACATGCTGCCACATCAGCTGCTGCAGCGGTTCAGCTGCGGCACGGCAAGCGGCTTCTTCTTTCCCGGAGGCCTTAACTTGAAGTATGTCCGGTTTACCGCCTTTTTGGGGAGGAATAGCGGCGGCAGCCCTGGCCACGCGGTGGCCGAACACCAGCCCTTCCAAAAGGGAGTTGCTGGCAAGGCGGTTGGCGCCGTGCACGCCGGTGGACGCCACCTCCCCCACGGCAAAAAGGTTTTCAACGGCAGTGCGGCCGTCCAAATCCACCTGGACGCCGCCGATGAGGTAATGGGCCGCCGGGGATACAGGAATAAGGTCACGGCTGATGTCTATTCCCCATTCGAGACAGCGGTTGTAGATGGTGGGGAAGCGCTCCCGGGCATAGGCGCTCCCCAGGTGACGCATATCGAGATAAACGGGGCCGCCCGTTTTCTGCTGCTCCGCCAGGATAGCCCGGGCTACAATATCACGGGGACCCAGTTCAGCCCGGGGATGAATCTGCTCCATGAAGTATTCACCGTGCCTGTTTACCAGGCGGGCTCCCTCTCCCCGAACCGCTTCGGAAATCAAAAATGGCTTGCCCTGAGGCGGGAAAAAAACTGTCGGATGAAACTGGAAAAACTCGAGATCCCGCAGCACTGCACCAGCTTGGAAGGCCATGGCCAGTCCGTCCCCGGTTGCAGCGGGGGCGTTGGTCGTACATTTGAAAATCTGGCCGCAGCCGCCTGTAGCGAGAATTACCGCGCGAGCGTACGCGCAATAGCCGCGCCCGTCTTTAACAAAGACGACCCCCCGGCAGCGGTCTTCTACAAGGAGAAGCCGTTCGGCAAAGGCATTTTCTACGAAGATAACGCCTGCCTCCCTGGCCCGGTGCAGCAAGGCCCCCAACAGTTCTTTGCCGGTAGCGTCACCGCCGATATGTAAAATTCTTTTACGGGAATGCGCTCCTTCCTGGCCCAGGTCGATGCGGCCATTGCGGCAGTCGAACTTAACACCCATTCGTAAAAGATCCTGGATCCGGGCCGGCGCTTCCTCCACCATGACTTGAATGGCGGAACGCCAGCCAAAGCAGCCCCCGGCTTTCCAGGTGTCTTCAAAGTGCAGCGCGGGGGAATCTTCCTCCGAAAAAGCAGCGGCAATTCCTCCCTGGGCAAACCAGGTATTGCCTGACGTCAGATCCTGTTTGCTTAAAACAGCGACACGCCCATGTTTAGCCAGGCAAATCGCCGTATAAAGTCCGGCCACGCCGGAACCAATAATCACATAATCGGCCATAAGGCCTTCTTCTAAATGCATTACGGCCTCCCTAATGCACCGGCACTTCCAACATGCGCTGGAGAGCCCGGGCAGCTTTTTCCGCAATCTCGGGGGCAACTGTAATCTGGTGTTCCATATTTTCCAAAGCCCGGGCCACTTTCTCCAGTGTCGTGTATTTCATGTTGGGACAAACAAGGCCGGTGGAAAGAAGGTAAAACTGCTTATCCGGACATTCTTTGCGCAAGCGGTAAATCATGCCCATTTCTGTGCCAACTATAATCTCTTGATGCTCCGTTTCCCGGGCAAAGCGAATCATGCCGCCTGTGCCCAGGGCATAGTCGGCCAGCGCCACAACTTCCGGCCGGCATTCGGGATGAACGATAACAGTGGCCCGGGGGTGAAGGCGGCGGGCTTTTTCTATATCTTCTGGATAAACACGGTGGTGGGTGATGCAGTAGCCTTGCCAGGGGATAATCTCTTTGGTGGTGCGCTTTGAGACAAAATCAGCCAGGTTGCAATCAGGGACAAATATGACCTGCTCTTCTTCAAGGGAATTGATCACTGCAACAGCGTTGGCCGATGTTACACAAATATCACTTTCCGCCTTTACGGCTGCTGAAGAATTTATGTATGCGGCCACGGCGGCGCCGGGATATTTTTGCTTAAATGCACGCAGCTCTTCCGGTGAGATCATATCTGCCAGAGGACAGCCGGCGGCCAACTCCGGCAGCAGAACCGTTTTGCCGGGGGCCAGCAAGGCGGCGCTTTCCGCCATAAAATGAACCCCGCAGAAAACAATAACCGCCGCATCGGAATCGGCGGCAATACGGCTCAGCTCAAAGGAATCTCCCACATAATCGGCACAATCCTGGACCTCTTCCAGCTGGTAATTGTGCGCCAGGATAATGGCGTGACGCTCCTTTTTTAACCTGGCGATTTTATCATGCAACTCATCCAGAGACATATTGGCGACAACTCCTTGCATCTGGCTTTTTTGTATAATTCATATTATGGCGGAAAAGGCAGACTGTTGTCAACAGAATGGTGCTGTTTATAAACGTTGCATGCCAAATTGGCATATTTCTGGTCAGTTTATTATTAGTGGGAAGACAGAATGCAGGAGCCTGAATAAAAGCAGATGCCCCAATGGTATAATGACGAGGGCATGCCTAATATAAGCATTTTAAAGGTTTGGAAGGTAAAGGCAGGCAGCTTTACAACATAAAGGGGTACTATTATAATGGACGGGTCAGGAGGAAAATAAAAAGGAGTGATCTAATGAAAGAACAGGTTGAAAAAGCACTGGATAAAATTAGACCAGCCTTAAAGCGCGATGGAGGCGATGTGGAGCTAGTTGATGTAAGCAGCGACGGAGTCGTTAAAGTAAAGCTAACCGGCGCTTGCTGCGGTTGCCCCATGTCAACCATCACTTTAAAACAGGGCATTGAAAGGGTTTTGAAAAAGGAAGTTCCGGCAGTAAAAGAAGTGGTATCTGTCTAAGGAGCAGGGCTGGAACCTGGGGGCAACCCGGGTTTCTTTTTTTCATCATTGTAAATGATCGGAAATTGGGGTAACATAAGGAAAATTGGCGGAAGCGGAGCTGACCGGCATGCAAGAGATTTACTTGGACAACAGCGCCACTACCCGGCCTTATGACGAGGTCATTGAATTAATGGCCAGGGTAATGGGCACCTGCTATGGTAATCCATCGTCACTTCATGCCAAAGGCCTGGAAGCGGAAAAAATCGTCAAGGAAGCCCGTGAAACTCTAGCCCGCGCCCTGGGCTGCCGGGTTGAAGAAATCATCTTCACCTCCGGGGGCACTGAAGCCAACAACCAGGCCATAAAAGGTGTGGCCTACCGGCACAGGCGCCGCGGCAACCACATTATAACCAGTACCATTGAACATCCTTCAGTATTAAATTGCTGCCGCAGGCTGGAGGAAGAAGGGTTTGAGGTGACCTACGTGCCGGTGGACAGCGAAGGCTACATCCTGCTGGAGGAGCTCGCCCAGGCGCTAAACGAACAAACGATTCTGGTAACCTTAGCCCATGTCAATAATGAAATCGGCACAATTCAACCACTGGATCAAATTGGGCCATTGATTAAAAAACTTAATCCGCAAACCCTGTTTCATGTTGACGGAGCCCAGGCACTGGCCAAGGTGCCGGTTGATCTGGACAGATGGCGGATAGATCTTTACAGCTGCAGCGCCCATAAGATTCACGGCCCCAAAGGTGTGGGCGCGCTGTGGATTAAAACTAACACCATGCTTCAGCCTTTGCTGCAAGGGGGAGAGCAGGAAAGCGGGATGCGGTCCGGAACAGAAAATGTTCCGGGGATTGCCGGGTTCGGGCTGGCGGTGCGCCAATCATTTAAACTGATGCAGGCAAACAATAAGTTAATGTATGAACTGAAAGAACGGCTGCTGCAGGGCTTGCAAAAGGCAGGGGTTGATGTAAGCGTAAACGGCCCTGCTCCACGGCAAAGCGCACCTCACCTGTTAAACCTGTGTTTCCCCGGCATTAAAGCCGATATATTGCTGCGGGCTTTGGAACAGCAGGGCATTTATGCCTCGGCCGGCTCAGCATGTCATTCCAGGCATCCGCAGCCAAGCCATGTTTTGCTGGCCACCGGGCTTAGCGAAGACATGGTTGCCGCTTCGCTGCGTTTCAGTTTTTCAGGCCTAAACAGCGCCGCGGAGATTGATACGGTTATTCAGCAGACCGTAAAATCTGTAACAGAGCTGAGGCAGATGCTGCCATAATTTTGAGGAGGGAAATTTTGACTTCGACCATACTAATACGCTTCGGCGAAATAGCCCTTAAAGGTAAAAACAGGCGCTATTTTGAAAATGTGCTGCTGCAAAATCTGAAGAGCGCGGTTCAAGATATGCCGGTGCAAATTAAACGGATGCACGGCCGTTTTACCGCGACTTTTTCCGAAGACGATGCTGCGGCAGTAATTGACCGCCTCAGCAAGGTATTCGGCGTAGTCTCCCTCAGCCAGGTTTCAACTGCAGCCCTGGAATTGGAAGCGATCAAAGGGAAGGCAGTGGAAGTAGTTCGCTCTCTGCCCGAGCAGATGGACACTTTTAAGGTAGAGACGCGCCGCTCCAATAAAAGTTTTCCCTTAACCTCTCCGGAAATCAATCGCCAGGTTGGAGCGCACCTGCTGCAGCGCTGCCCCCGCTTAAAAGTAGATGTGCACCGGCCCGCCTTTATCCTCTTTATTGAAATCGGCATGCAAGAGGCATATTTGTACCATAACAGCATTCATGGCCCCGGAGGGCTCCCGGTGGGAGTAACAGGCAAAGCGATGCTGCTTCTTTCTGGAGGCATTGACAGCCCCGTGGCGGGCTGGATGGCAATGAAGCGCGGGCTGTCCCTGGAAGCGCTGCATTTTCACAGCTTCCCCTTTACCAGCAAGCATTCCCAGGAAAAAGTCATTGAATTATGCCGTCGTTTATCCCGCTACGGCGGCCCGATACCGTTGCACATGGTCAACGTGGCGGAGATTCAAAAAGAGATCCGCGCAAAGTGCCCGGAAGAGCTGGGCATAATTCTATTGCGGCGCATGATGCTCCGCATTACCGAAGCGATGGGCAAGCAGCGCGGCATTAAAGCCATGGTCACCGGGGAGAGTCTGGGACAGGTGGCCAGCCAAACGCTGGAAAGCATGGAGGTTATCAGTGCGGCAGCCCGTATGCTTATTCTCAGGCCACTCCTGGGCCTGGATAAGCACGAGATTGTGGAAAAGGCTGAAGCAATAGACACTTACCCTGTTTCAATCCGCCCCTTTGAAGACTGCTGCACTTTGTTTGTCCCTCGCCATCCAGCTACCAGGCCGAACTTAGCTCGGGTGGAACAGGCTGAAAAAAGCCTGGAGATCGACCGGCTGCTGTATGAAGCCCTGGAAAACACGGAAACGCAAATTATCGAATATTGATAGGCAAGTTAATGAGGTAGTAAAGAAACACCAGGGGGGCAGTCAATAGCAGGTAAAGAAACAGCTGCCCCCACAGTAAATGTTTCTTTTTTTTCTTGCCGAAATTTGCGTAACCCAGATAGGAAGAAGTGGTGTAAATTTTTGGCCAGGCCAGAATATAAAATAAACTTAAAACTATGGCTGCCAGGGAAGCGAGCTGCCCAGCAGTCAGCATTAAAGCAACAGGGGCATGGTCGCGAAAAAACTCTACAACCAGGTTGATCATGCCGTAACCGGCTATAAACCAGACAAACAGTTCACCTTCATAGGCTGCCCCCTCCCGGCGGCGCCGAAGAATCAAAAAAAGCGCCATTAGCAGGACAATCATATAAAGGCCATCAGGGTGATAATATTGCTCGCCGACGGGTATGCCCCAGGGGTAATTTTTTCCCATCACCCGGCCGGCAACTGCCGTGCCAATATGGCCCAGGGCCAGCGATAGCGCCAAGGCCGGGGCAGCAAGATCCAGGTACCGCTCCAAAATTAGGCCTTTACGCCCTCCCCAGATCATTAGAATTAAAAGCGAAAAAAATACACCCCCCAAGAAACACATGCCTCCGTCTTGCAGGCGGAAAAAAAGGGCCGGGTGCTCCAGGTAATAAGAAAAGTTAAATAACAGCACATAAGATAAACGGCTGCCGAAAATCCCCCCAACTATGGCAATGATTATAAAATCGAGCAGTCTTTGCTCAGGAAGCAGTTTGCGCTTCCCTTGAATCAGCACCATCAGCAAGCCGAGCAGCACGGCTGCATAAAAGGTGATGCTGAAGATGCTGAAATTTAAGGGGCCCCACTGCCATACAGACATTAGCCAGCAACCGCCTTTCCTCCATGGTTTAGGCTAAAAGCCGCTACAGACTGTCCTGGAAATTTACCGCAGCTATTTCAGGAGGCTGATCCGAAGCGTTTGCGCTTAACCCGGTGTTCGGGGCGGCGATCCAGTGCCGCATCCAAAAGGGCTTTGTTTAACGCGTTTAGAAATCTAATCGCTAACAATGATCCGGGAGAAAAATCAATCAAGATCTTCGCGGCCTAAAGGCATATTCCACAAAATGCGCCCATCGCTGAAAGTTTCACCGTTTATAGTAGCAATGACCCGCTCTACTTCCGGTAGTGCTGTAAAAGTGTAAACCAGGGAGCGGATCATGGCCTGCGCAGCAAAATAGCCAGCCGGCAGGCGTCCGGCAAGGTTTATTGTTAAAACACCCTGATGCAGATTAAAACTTTCCGCACGGCAGCCCTTGGGCAAAGTAGGTCCATACTCGCTGCTGTAACTGGAGGTCAGCTGTTCAACAATCTCATAAAAAGGTCCGCTGGCATCTCCTGCATACTCCAGGAAAGGATGCGGCCCTTCTGGAACAAAAGCCAGCGGGGTAATAATTTGCTGCCAAATGTATTCCTCGAAATTGTTATAATTATTGTTGCGATAATAAAGCTGGTACTCGTGAGCCTTGCCTGGCACGGTCACAGGACCATAATATTGCCAGTAGTCGCCCTGCCAGGGGCTATCCTGGTAAAACACCCAAACCGCAGTGATACCGGGTATGGACTCCAGCGAATAAACAATGGCCTTGATAAAGAGCAGCTCGGCTTCAGCGGGCGAAACAGGAAGGCCGCTGAACAAGGGTTCTTCATAATCCAAATGGATTACACAGATGCCGTCTTTAATGTAAATGTCAGACAGCGACACCCGCCCGGTTACCACCGGGCCCACACCATAATCACGCGACTCCTTGAGCGTAGGTCCTCGAAGCAGCTCGGTCACTGTAGCCCGGGCCAAAGCCTCTGTTAACGGAACGATCCGGCGGATAGGCAAAAGGCCGGTGCCATCCTCTTCAGGATTTGCTGCCAGATCATAAAAATATAGGGTGAGCTCCATCTCCTTTTCAATTTCGGTGATATTCCCAGAAACGGCATCATGATTAACATCATCATCTTCAGCCGGAGCGGAGCATCCGCAGGCAACGATGGACATCGCCAGAACAAAAAACAGAACAAACAGGTTATGGATAACCTTTATTCCCACCATGTTATTTTTTTTCGTCAAACTGAAGCAAAACTCCTACATAACGTCCGGCGGCAACTGCAATTAAGCTCCTGCTTTTTGATTAAATTAAATTAGGGCCATAACCTTAATTTATATTTAAGCCCGTTTAAGCTGCGTCCGTCGATTTTTCAGAAAAGCAGCCTGGTTTTCCTCTAGTAATGGCGCATGGCTGTAATCGGGTCGAGACGAATGGCCCGGTTGGCCGGGTAAAGGCCTGCGAGCAGGCCGATGCCCATGCTAAAAATTAGGGCAAACAGCACCAGCCAGGGCGGGATCATGGAGATTTGCAGGGGCGCACTTTCTGGACCCATGCCGGGGCCCATCATGGCTCCCACATATTTATTCAAAAGGTATGACAAAAAATAACTGAGGCCTAGGCCAAAAGCACCCCCGAGGATTCCGATCATCGATGATTCAGCCAGGAAAAGCGCGCGCACATCAGCAAAGGAGGCGCCGACCACTTTCATAATGGCTATTTCCCTGGTTCTCTCGTAAATTGACATGACCATGGTGTTGGTGATGCCGATGGCGGCCACAAGGAGGGTAATGGCGCCGATGCCGCCTAAAACTGCCTGAATTTGCCGTGCCTGCTCCTCGATTCCTTCAAGGCTGTCGGCCATGGAATAAGCGTTAAAGCCGCGATCGCGCAGCTCCTGGCTGATGGCCCGGGTTACGGCCACATCCTCCGTGCGCACCAGGGCAAAGGAATACTGGTCTTCTTCCCTTGTCCGGACGCCGCCGCGCGGCATATCATGGACGCCAATGTCTATTTCCGGCGGGAACCCCGGATCACCGGGCGTGCTGCCCATACCCTGCATGGTAAAGTCTCGCATTTTCTTAATTTCGGACAAAGGTCCATAAACGGACCAGGCGTGCTCCATGCTCCTGTCACTGAGAATGCCGACAACATTGAGCCCGTAAATCCGCTTCTGCTGCCTCTGGTTCATCAGGGTGAAAGAGATGCGCTTATTCAGCAGCTCAAGGGGGTCGCTCTGGGGCATCTCTTCCCATCGACCGGGAACCTGGTTCGGGTCATAAAAGTTGTCTATGACCATGGAGCCGGCAACCACGTTAAACTTGTCTCCTTCATTAAGCAGGCGGCCGTGGGCCACATCGAATTCGAACAGCTCCATCGTGCCGGGGTCAATGCCAATCAGGGAAATATAACCCATTTTCCGCCCCAGCATTGCTTCGCCGCCCACCTCATAGGCTGGGGATACGGCAATTACGCCCTCAATGGATCTAATTTCATCAATAGCTTCGTCTGTAAGCCAGCGCTGGCGCTCTTCTTCAGATTCTCCGGGATAGGACCAGCCCTGGTGCACCCTGATAATATTCAGACTGCCCCACTGGGCCATTTGCTTCTTTTGTGATTCAACCAGCCCTATACCCAATGACAACATTACCACAATAGCGGTAGTGCCAATAATCATCCCTAAAACGGTAAGAAAAGTCCTCCCCTTGCGCCGCCACAGATTACGTTGGGCCAGGGTTAGCAGATCATAGCTCTTCATCAAAAATCTCTCCCTGCTTTGCCTTGCGCCGCCGCCAGAATACTATGCCTGCAATGATCAGCGCCAGCAGTAAAGCCGGGCCCAGAATATAGAGAAACCGGGGGGCAGCGGAAGGTGGATTCTCCGGCAGCGGCTCCACCGGCAGGCCCGGGTCCGCCAAGCCGGCCATCACCTCGATTGAAAACGGATACTCTTCAACTACTTCCTGGTTGGTGTAGTCGAGATAGCGGAAGGTCACCTTCCCTTCCAGCAGGCCTTCGGCCTCGGGGATGATGTAGGCCTGGTAAAAATCACTCTGCCCTATTTCAAAATTGGCCAAAAAATAGGAGGCATTTTCCTTGGGGAACTCTCCTTCCACCGTTACCAGCACATTTTTCAAAGCAACCTTGCCCACGTTGACAAACTCGGCGGTGACCGGCGTGGCTTCCCCGACAATAGCCGTAGGAGGCACCTCCACGCCCAGGACCTGCAGGCGGCTTTCCTGCAAAACCGGAATATTTACCATTTCGGAAACTGAATACGACTCTCCCCGATCGTCCTCATAAAGTATTTCCACGGGCACGAGGTAGGTTTTGGCCGTAGCATTGGGATCAACAAATATGTTAATTGACTTGGTATAAGTACTTTTAGGCCCGATTTTTTCCACATAAAAACTGTTGCTGCTGTTCACGGGAGAAAACACTGTTCCACTGGTGCCGTCCTCTGCCGGGATGGTGGCCAGAGATATTTTGAGGTTCCGCACTTCGCGGGTGCTGGTATTTTGCACGTACAGGGTGAGGGTAAAGGTATCCCCGGCCAGGATGTTGCTTTGCGAGAGGGTGTAATTTTGCAAGAAGACCCTGGGAGTATATAGAACCTCAGTCTTGGCATCAGATTTTGATTCAGGCTCTTTAACCTCGATTAGCAAAGCGTCGACAGGACGAATGCGGAATAAACTTTTATCTCCGTTGTAAATAATTTTGATTTGGGTGATATCTACCGGCCCGGCCTCATTGATTTTTCCATATAATACAACTTTCCTGGTCCCATCGCTTAGATTTGTGAACGGAGCATCGCCTTCCACAATGGTCTTCCCGCTGGCTGACAACCCAACTAATTCAATTGATTGGACATCCTTAAATAATTCCTCGTTTCCCGTAGCAAAAGTAAACTCGACCGTTACCGCAAATTTTTCTTTCTTCGTCACTTCCAGCGGGGATTCTGTCACGATTTTAAGACCTGGTATGGGCAGTTCTTCTGCATGCACTGCGTTTTCGGCAAAGAAAAGACAGATAATAACCAGCAAAAATAAGCCCACTTTTGTTTTACGCATACTGTTTTCCTCCTTCTTCTTCAGAAACGATTTTCCCGTCAAGCATATAGATAATCCTATCGGCAAATTTGGCCACATCGCGGTCATGGGTAACCATGATGAAGGTCTGCTTGCGTTCACGGATCGTTTCCTGTAGATAGCACATAATCTCATGGGTTGTCTTTGAGTCCAGGTTGCCGGTAAGCTCGTCGGCAAAGATAATGCGCGGGTTGTGAATAAAGGCCCTGGCAATGCTGACCCGCTGCTGCTGCCCGCCGCTCATTTCCAGCGGCTTATGCAGGCGCCGCTCTTTCAAGCCCATGCGAGCAAGCTCCCTTACGGCGCGGATGTGCCGTTCCCGGGTCGGCACGCCGTCAAACAGCAGCGGCAAAGCAACATTTTCTTGGGCCGTCAGGATGGGAATAAGATTGTTAAACTGAAAAATAAACCCCATATATTTGCGGCGAAAGAGGACTTTTTGGCTTTCTTTCAACTTGTTCATTACTACCCCGCGAAAAATCACCTCGCCGCGGGTTGGCCTCTCCAGGCCCGCCGCCACATTGAGCAGGGTTGTCTTCCCGCAGCCTGAGGTCCCCAGGATGGCGATAAACTCCCCTTCTTCGACAGAGAGATCGACACCGTTTAGAGCAGTGACAACCTCTTTGCCCACGCGATATTTTTTAACTATATTCCGCAGCTCCAGGATAGGCACATTTTTCACCTCTTTATCGATGCCTACAGTATAAAGATTAAAAAACAATGCAAGGAGTTCCCGTTTTTTTAAATTTCCCTCGATTAAAAAGGCTTGTTTTTGATATTTCTCTTTATTGACGCTAATTCCTTTAATCTGGCTTAGTAAAGCATTAATATGCTAATACGTGGCACTACGGTTTTTACATTTTCAAAAGCTAAATCCCGTGTTTAAAGGGTTTTTTAGCCCTAATGGCATCTAAAATGCCGTTTTGCTGTCAAACTTGAGTTTGGGAAAGGGGGGTGAAAGCCGGTTTTCGAAGCTCTCTTCTTAGAGGTTGGAGAAAATAAATTTTGAAAAACAGTGAGTTGCCTGGTTTACTCAGGGACTTGCTTATTTCAAAAAGGGCGTGGGAGGAAGTTGACGAAAAGCGAAAGCCCGGCGTTCGTGCCGGGCTTTTTGAAAAGTTTTCTGGCGGGGACCTGCTCTCCCGGGGGCTTTCGCCCCGAGTACCATCGGCGCTGGAGGGCTTAACTTCCGTGTTCGGGATGGGAACGGGTGTATCCCCTCCGCCATACCCACCAGAAATGAGATGTGAGAAGTGAGATGTTAGATGTGAGACTCACTTTCTCACATATATTCTTTTGTCAAATTTCACGGAACTGTCTTCACCGATTTCTATCAGTTCCTGAATACTGGATACTGAATACTGAATACTGTTCTTTCAAAGCTGCATAGTGGTTTAAATTTCGGGTCAAGTCCTCGACCGATTAGTACCGGTCCGCTAAAAGCATTGCTGCTCTTACACTTCCG